>REDB01000059.1 GCA_007693685.1 Oceanospirillales bacterium | reverse complement strand
TTAAAACAAAAGACTCAAACACCTAAACTGCATCCATCCCTGAATGCAGTTTAACAAATTGAATTTATAAATCCAATTCAGGCTCCACCGTTGGATCTACGTCGGTCGCTTTGACGGGTGAAGACAATAAACGACGACGAATTTCTAATTCGATTTCTTTGGCAATTTCAGGATGTTCCTCAAGATATTTAGCAGCATTTGCTTTACCTTGACCTATCTTATCGCCTTTGTAAGCATACCAAGCACCAGCTTTATCGATAAGATTTTCTTTCACGCCTAGGTCGATCACTTCGCCCATATGATAGATACCACTACCATACATGATCTGGAATTCAGCCTGCTTGAATGGAGGCGCTACTTTGTTTTTAACAACTTTAACACGTGTTTCGTTACCAACTATCTCATCACCCTGTTTGACAGATCCGATTCTACGAATATCTAAGCGAACCGAAGAGTAGAATTTCAGTGCATTACCACCTGTAGTGGTCTCAGGACTGCCAAACATTACGCCAATCTTCATACGTATCTGGTTAATGAAGATCAACAAAGTGTTCGCATTTTTGACATTGGAGGTCAGTTTACGTAAGGCTTGTGACATCAGACGAGCTTGCAAGCCCATATGAGAATCACCCATCTCACCTTCAATCTCTGCTTTAGGAGTCAATGCAGCCACAGAGTCAACGACAATCACATCGACAGCATTTGAACGAACCAGCATATCGGTAATTTCTAGTGCTTGTTCACCTGTATCTGGCTGAGATACCAACAACGCATCAACATCAACCCCTAGCTTTTCAGCATAAATAGGATCTAGCGCATGCTCAGCGTCCACAAATGCACAGGTTTTACCTTGCTTTTGTGCTTCAGCGATAACTTGTAGAGTTAAGGTTGTTTTACCAGAAGATTCAGGTCCATATATTTCAACAACACGACCATAAGGTAAGCCACCCAATCCAAGTGCAATATCAAGCCCTAATGACCCAGTTGATACAGAAGGTATGGCCTCGCGAGGATGGTCACTCATGCGCATGACAGCGCCTTTACCAAACTGACGTTCAATCTGTGACAAAGCAGCATCAAGTGCTTTTTTTCTATTATCGTCCATTGAGCTTTAACCTCTGGCGTTCGCGATGATCGAATAAATACTGTATATCTAAACAGTATTATTTCATATTTATATGGAAATGCAAGTCTAGTAAACGAAAACTATTCAGAAATTACTAAATTTGGCAGATATGCCAACACACCCTGCAATGCTTGCTCTACCGCTTGCTCCCTAATCGATTGACGATCACCCGAAAAAAAACTTAAACAGGTGACTGTCGGTTGATTACGAATCGCCCAAGCAAACCACACTGTACCGACAGGCTTATGATCTGTACCGCCATCAGGTCCAGCAACACCACTGATTGCAACAGTGATGTCAACCTCAGCATTGTGTCGAGCACCCTCTGCCATCTGAACAACGACTGATTCTGAGACGGCACCTTTAGATTGAAGTGTCTCTTCTTTAACGCCCAGCATTCTTTTTTTCGCTGCGTTAGAATATGTAACATAACCCGAGTCAAACCAATTTGAAGAGCCCGGTATCTGAGTTAATAACTGTGCAACCCAACCACCTGTACAAGATTCTGCTGTTGCCATGCGCGCATTGCGCTGAATTAAAGCTTGCGCCACTTCAGCTGCTAGATCTCTCATTCTGTTATTTCCCGTTTCAGTGCTGATACCATTTAACGTAGAATAGACACTGCATTAAAAACCAGTGTTCATCGAGTTGCAATCATTACGGAGCTTCTGTGTCTTCAAGCCCTTCCACTTCATCGCTGCAAAACCACACCCCTATGATGCAGCAGTATTTGCGCATTAAAGCCGAGCATCCCCATCAATTACTTTTCTACCGTATGGGTGACTTTTACGAGCTTTTTTACGATGACGCCAAACGTGCAGCTCAATTACTGGATATATCCTTAACAGCCCGAGGTAAATCTGACGGTCAACCTATCCCTATGGCAGGCGTGCCCTACCATGCTGCTGAAGGCTATATTGCCAAGCTGGTTAGGCAAGGTGAATCTGTTGTTATCTGTGAGCAGGTCGGCGATCCCGCGACAAGCAAAGGTCCGGTTGATAGGCAAGTCGCTCGGATTGTGACTCCCGGTACGTTAACAGATGAAGCTTTTCTTGAAGCCAGAACAGATAGCCTACTAGTCTCTATTTACGTGTTGCAAAAACGCTACGGACTAGCACAGCTTGATTTAAGCTCTGGCCGATTTAGTATTCTGGAATTAGAAAGTGAGCATGAACTCTTAGCAGAAATAGAGCGTCTACAGCCCGCTGAAATACTCTTTGACGATAACAACCTCTTATCCAGCACACTTAAACCACGCAAAGGTCTTCATGCTCAACCGCCTTGGTACTTTGAGTCAGAAGCTGCTGAACGCATACTCTGTCAGCAATTCAATGTAGCTAATCTGGAAGGTTTTGGCTGCTCGCACCTTACGGCTGCTATTGCCGCCGCAGGATGCTTACTTCAGTATGCCCGTGACACCCAACGCAGTAACTTACCGCACATACGCAGGCTTCAAGTTGAAGATCGAAGTGAAGCCTTGCAAATGGATGCTGCGACACGTCGCAATCTAGAACTTGATACCAATTTGAATGGTGGACGCGAAAACACCTTAGCGTCTGTATTAGATCGCACACAAACTGCGATGGGGAGCAGACTACTGAAGCGTTGGCTTCACCGACCCTTAAGAGATTTAACTCGCCTTGAACTTCGCCAAGATGCAATTCGTTGGTTATTAGAAGAGTTCAGACATGAATCTATTGCTACTTCCCTCAAACCTATTGGCGATTGCGAGCGGATACTATCTCGAGTAGCGCTTCGTTCTGCTCGTCCGCGTGACCTTGAACGTCTTAGGGATGCACTCAATGCACTGCCATCCATTCAACAAGGTCTTAAACCGACAGATTCTGTTCGTATAGAAAGTTTATCTGAAGAGATTGCAGAGTTTCCAGATTTAGCCAATCTACTTCAACGAGCGATTATTGACTCTCCTCCCGTTGTCATTCGTGATGGCGGAGTTATCGCTGATGGCTATGATGCCGAACTGGATGAATTACGTGGTTTGAGTGAAAACGCTGGTGAATACCTGCTTGAACTGGAACAACGGGAACGTCAACGGACAGGGATATCAACCTTGAAAGTTGGCTATAACCGTGTTCATGGTTATTACATCGAGCTAAGTCGTTTACAATCAGAAACAGTTCCAGGCGATTATATCCGTCGTCAAACACTTAAGAACGCCGAACGCTTTATTACGCCAGAATTAAAAGAGTTTGAAGATAAAGCACTGAGTGCCAAAGGACGTGCTTTAGCTCGTGAGAAGCAGCTTTATGATGCGTTACTCGAAATCCTAGCGGATGAACTTGCACCCTTACAGATGAGTGCCTCTGCACTGGCAGAATTAGACCTACTGTGTTGTCTTGCAGAAAGAGCTGATTCGCTCAATTATGTAAGACCTCAGCTGACCCAAGATATCCTTGTTAATATTCAAGGTGGCCGTCACCCTGTCGTTGAAGAAGTTAACGACACCCCCTTTGTCGCTAATGATATCCACTTAGATAACGAACAACATATGTTGATCATTACCGGTCCAAACATGGGGGGTAAATCAACCTATATGCGTCAAACTGCACTGATCACCTTAATGGCACAGATTGGCAGCTATGTTCCCGCATCTTCTGCAAATATAGGACTCACAGATCGTATTTTTACCCGAATGGGTTCTTCTGACGATCTTGCAGGTGGACGCTCTACCTTTATGGTGGAGATGCATGAAACAGCCAACATTCTGCACAATGCAACGCCTCGCAGCTTAGTGTTGATGGACGAAGTTGGCAGAGGTACAAGCACTTTCGATGGCTTATCACTGGCTTGGTCCTGTGCTGAACACTTAGCTACCGAGATTAAAGCGATGGTACTGTTCGCAACCCATTACTTTGAACTAACAACACTACCCGAAAGAATTCAAGGCATTCGTAACGTTCACTTAACCGCAGTGGAGCACCAAGATAGTATTGTCTTTATGCATGAGGTGAGGGATGGAGCTGCTAATCAAAGTTATGGTCTACAAGTGGCTCAACTAGCCGGTGTTCCCACAGACGTGATTCTTCGTGCACGAGAAAAGTTAGTTCAGCTAGAACAGGATACTCGACCTGTACCTAAACATAACGAAACTCCCAAGCAAAAAGGTCCCGTACAACCGGATATGTTTGCAAGTCCACAGCCTAGCGCTGCTGAGGTAAAACTTAAAAGCCTATGTCCTGACGAGATGACACCTAAACAAGCACTAGAAGCGCTTTATGAACTTCAGGCGTTACAAAAGGCAAAGTAAATTTATTGGAAGGTTCAAACCTGCTGACTATTGCAGCAGGTCTTCTCCTGTTAGACCATTCTTTTCGACAATTTCACGTAATTTACGCAAACCTTCTACTTGAATTTGTCTGACACGTTCACGTGTTAGGCCGATTTCGTTGCCGACCTCTTCAAGAGTGCTCATTTCATAACCACGCAGTCCAAAACGACGCGCGATAACTTCAGAGTGCTTTTCCGGCAACATGTCTAACCAGCGGTTTAAGTTACCGCTTATATTGGTAGTTTGAAGTAAAGATTCTGGGTCTGAGCTTTCGGAATCGGCCAAACTATCCAGTAAAGGCTTATCTCCCCCACCGACACCCGGAACATCGATAGAAGCCACTCGCTCATTAAGACCTAACATCCGCTCAACGCTTTCAACCGGTTTTTCAACTAGCGTAGCAATCTCTTCAGCGGTAGGTTCGTGATCTAATTTCTGAGCCAACTGGCGCGATGCACGGAGATACAAATTCAATTCTTTGACAACATGGATGGGCAGACGAATAGTGCGCGTTTGATTCATGATGGCACGTTCAATAGTCTGACGTATCCACCAAGTTGCATAGGTTGAAAAACGGAAACCTCGTTCTGGATCAAACTTTTCGACAGCACGAATAAGTCCAAGGTTACCCTCTTCGATCAGATCAAGGAGCGTCAACCCTCGGTTGATGTAACGACGAGCAATTTTAACGACTAAACGTAGATTGCTTTCTATCATACGTTTGCGGGCTGCTTCATCGCCTTTCAAGGCTAAACGCGAAAAATACACTTCTTCTTCAGCGCTTAATAAAGGCGAGAACCCTATTTCATTAAGATAGATTTGGGTTGCATCAAGGCTTTTAGCATTCATCAGGTCTTGATGAGTGGCGGTTCCTCGCCCTCGACTACTGTCAAGAAACTCATCATCTTGAATATCGTCATCATCGGATTCTTCTAGATCATCAATCAAATCATCTGAATCTAACAAGAAATCTTCTTCTGCCTTATCACTGTCGTTCATTGACGTCATGCAATAACCCTTTAATTGAAATCTGGTATTTCCAGTTGTTGTTTTTGTTATCTTCTTGGAAGATGGCCTAATGGATCTACAGGCCTCCCATTGCGTCTTATCTCGAAGTGCAGCTGCACCCTATCTGTTCCTGATTGACCCATTTCTGCAATTTTATCACCCGCTTTAACCATATCATTTTCACTAACCAAAATGCGACTGTTATGCGCATAAGCACTTAAAAACTCTCGATTATGATTAATAATGACTAAGTTACCGTAGCCCAAAAGACCGCTACCGGCATATACCACTCGACCATCAGCAGCGGCAACAACGGGATCACCAAGCTGCCCAGCAATATCAATGCCCTTATTACCACCCTCAGCAGTAGAGAAGCGCCTGATAATTTGACCGTTGGCAGGCCATCTCCAGACAGGCTGTCCAGTCGTTGCTGCTGGTTGTGGTGTCGATGCTACCGGTTGTGAAGCTGTCTGTTGGCGCGTCTGCTGCTGAGTAGATGATTGCTGATTTGTTGTGGTTTGGTTCTGCTGCTGTGTTGAAGAACGTTGCGGTTGTGGGCTTTGCTGTGTTTGAGTAGATGATCTTGGAGCCGTTGTGGAAGCGACAGCTGTACCTGATGAACCAGGAGGTGTTAAACGCAGAACTTGGCCAGGAAAAATTTGGAAACGATCATTCACGTTATTCCATCTAGCTACTTCTCGGTAATCTAAACCGTAGCGCCAAGAGATAGAATATAACGTATCTCCTCGATTAACGGTGTAACTGCCTGGATTAGGAAGCGGAGCGGGACGACTTGCTGATGTTTGAGAGGACACAGGCACGCCAACTTGACGTGCACCCATTGAACGGTCAGTAACAGGAGCAAAGCCGGTACCACAGCCTTGAGTAAGGCTCAGTAACAGTATCACAAGGATAAAAGCCTGATTGCCCCTGTTCACATTATCTCCAAATTAGCGTCTATCCAACACCAGTACGAGCGCACAACCGATAATCATTAACGCGACAGCAAATAGCGTTAAAGGGTCTTGTCCCGTCAGTGCCAGATAGGTATCAGGTAATAGGTTCTTTTGAGCTAAAGGAACCTCTTCCCCACGACTATTGATGTTGTAAGAAAGGGTAAACTTCCAAGGCCAGACCATGTTTAATGACCCGAACATAAAGCCGCCTAACAAGGAGAGCGTTAATACACGGTAATGATTAAATGCCCAACTCAGTACTCGTGAAAAACTTAACAATCCCGTCAAACACCCAAGTACAAAAATAGAGATAAATCCAAGCTCAAAACTTTTTAATGCCATCAGCACGGGTGCATACATACCCAGTAGCAGCAAAATGAAACTACCAGAGATGCCAGGCAGTATCATGGCACAGATAGCAATCATTCCTGATACAAAAATCATTAGGTAGCTAGGGTCTGCTACTGTCGGAGTTAATGCAGATATTTGTAAAGCGATTACGGCGCCTAAGGTGAACATCGCGGCAACATTAAAACCGACTTTACCCGTATGACGCATGACACTCCAAGTCGATGCTAATATCAGCCCAAAAAAGAACGACCAGAGTAATACTGGATACTCGTCCAATAGGTACAAAACAACACGAGCAATCGTTAATAAGCTAATCAAAATACCACTAACTAAAGTCAGCAGAAAAGTACCATTAATATGCTGCCAACATGCCTTGATTCCTTGAGTAAAAAGCACTTTTAGTGCTTCTGGTCCACATTGACGAATACTATGGATCAACTCTTCGTAGATACCTGTAATAAAGGCTACGGTACCCCCAGATACGCCAGGAACTGCATCTGCGGCACCCATTAGCATGCCTTTCCCTGCTAACTTTATGTAGTCTTGCTTGCTTCGCTGCATGTTTACTTAAATCCTTATCAGCGGACGAGTCCACTTAACAGTGGTACAAATTTGACACCTTCTAACACTTCTGTGGCAAAACTACCATCTTCCAATCGAGTTACCCGCTTTAATTGCTGTAGATCTCCGCCAACTGGAATGACAAGACGACCATTAGGTGCTAATTGTTGTAACAACTCTTCTGGAACTTCAGTGGGAGCAGCTGTCACAAGAATGCCATCGAAAGGCCCTTTTTCTGGCCACCCCATACCTCCATCACTATGACGCAACATCACATTATAAAGTTTCAGTCGCTGCAGGCGTGTACGAGCCTTTTCTTGAAGAGGGCGAATTCTTTCTACGCTAAATAAGTGTTCAACCAACTGAGCTAACACCGCGGTCTGATAACCTGAACCCGTGCCGACCTCTAAAACATTTTTAAGTGGACCTGCCGCTAAAAGTGCCTCAGTCATTCGGGCTACAGTATAAGGCTGCGATATGGTCTGATTAAAACCAATGGGTAACGAACTATCTTCATAAGCTCGATGAGCCAATGCTTCATCTAAAAAGAGATGGCGCGGCGTTGCTAGCATAACGTCTAGAACATGAGGGTCAGAAATCCCTCTTTCTCGTAACCGTGCAATCAATCGCTCGCGTGTGCGACGCGATGTCATGCCGATACCTTGAAGATCCAGATCCAACTTACAACTCCTCTAACCAAGTGGCTAGATTATCCATCCCTGAGTAGTGCGTCATATCAATTTGAAGTGGTGTTATCGAAACACAGTGTTGTTCCAACGCAAAAAAATCGGTACCTGGCTCTCTATCAGCCACATCACCCGCACCTGCAATCCAGTAGCGAATCTTGCCGCGCGGATCTTCTGCTGGCACAGGCAAATTAGCAGCTAAACGATGACCTAAACGGGTAACATGAATACCTTTGATTTCAGACAAAGGCAGATCAGGAACATTGATGTTTAAGACAGTTCTGGGAGCAATCACTAAGGAATCCAATTTCGCTACAATACTGCGAACTATTTCGGCAGCGGTATCAAAATGCTTAGGGTGAAAACTATTCATGGAGACGGCAATCGGCGGCAATCGGCAAGTACGCCCTTCCATTGCTGCTGCAACGGTACCTGAATAGATGACATCATCACCCAAATTGGCACCGACATTAATACCTGAAACGACAATATCAGGCACAAACCCATCCATAAATAAACCAGAACGACCCAAGTGAACACAGTCAGTTGGGGTGCCATTCACGCTGTAATAGCCCGTTGTATGCTGATAAGCCTCTAAGGGCCTATCTAGAGTTAGCGCATTACTGGCACCACTGCGATTTCTATCCGGTGCAACAACACATAACAAATCGGAATCTCTACGCAAGGTTTCGGCTAGGATGGCTAAACCCGGTGCATATACTCCATCATCGTTGGAGACTAAAATCTTCATCTTCTCTCTCTGGACGCTTTTAAGCGGCGTCTTCTGTATGCAAATGAGATAATTCTCTTAACACGCTGGTGGCAAAAGCACCGGCGGGCAAGTCAAAACCTATTGTCCATTCATCGCTGGACTCTTTTTCTAGAAAAGCATTATCAAGTAAAACTCGCGCGGCTCTTCTCTCTTGATTTAAACCTAATGACTCCAGTCCTGAACAGATTTCTTGCCAAGGCAAAAGCACCTCTTCTTCGAAAGCTAGCGCTTGCAAACGAGTCATCAAGCCACCTCGTCCCCATAAGGGTGCTGTGTGGTGCAAGTCTTTTTCTTTGAGCCTTAATGCTAGCCCTTCAGCATCTTCTGGATCAATATAATTAAAACAACTTTGACTGGCATTAAGCATCAATACATCGCCGAGAGCAAGTTTGTCCCATAGACCTTGATCTATCCGAGCTGAAACAACTCTATTAAACAACATCGATCGTAACGCAGAGATATAAAGACCACGTTTTTGTCGGTTATTTTCTCGTAACTCGCCCAATAACATCCGGTAACCTTTGTATAGATTACCGAAGTCATGGCCAAAGCGTTGCTCGCCAAAGTAGTTGGGTACGCCCTTACTCATCAACTGTTCAAATCGTTGCTGAAGATCATCACCATCGGTTACTTTTCTCAATCTAATAACAAAACGGTTGCCTTGATGAACACCCGTTTTTAATTTTCGACTGTGACGAGCATGACGAATAACTTGAATAGTATCACTTTCAAAACCAGACCAATCAACGGCTTGTTTTATCGGAATCTTAACACTAAACCACTGTTCAGTAACCGCATGACGGTCCTTCTTACCAGCATAGCCTATGTCTTTAGGGTGGGTTTTAGTATGGCGAGCAAGTTGCTGAGCAACCCAGTCAGTATTTTCACCTGTCTTACGAATCAGCGCAAAGACATGCTCACCTTCTCCATCAGGTTCAAAACCTAATATTTCAGTAACATGGAAATCTTCAGGTAGAAATCGAAACACAGCTGTAGATTTGGGCTGACCCAAAAGCCATGTAAGTGGCTGGTGAAGAGATTCGATGAGATTCATTGTTGTGACCGTCGGCGGGTATCAGGTTCGATAAGACGAAAGAAAGTTTCTCCCTCTTGGATCAACCCCATTTCACTGCGTGCGCGCTCTTCTATAGCCTTCAACCCTTCTTTGAGGTCGGCAACTTCCGCCTCTAAACGTTGATTTCGCTCGGTGAGAAGTTGGTTTTCACGGCGCTGATCAATGATCGCCTGCTCCAGCTGCCAGACTTGGCGAATATTAGGATCACCCAACCAAAGACGATACTGCAGGGCAGCTAGTAGCAACACAAGAAAGAGGAGTAACAAACGAAACACTCAGCCACCTGCCTTAACAGGGGAGGAAAACCTCCCCATCACTACCCAATTGGGTTTAAAATCAGGCCTGACCTTTAATTTCAGACAAACCGTTATAGATCGCTTTATCACCAAGCTCACCCTCAATACGAAGCAAGCGGTTATACTTAGCAACACGATCTGAACGACATAAAGATCCTGTTTTGATCTGCCCTGCAGCAGTACCTACCGCAAGATCAGCGATAGTCGTATCTTCTGTTTCACCAGAACGATGAGAGATGACAGCCGTGAAGCCAGCATCTTTAGCCATGCGGATCGCTTCTAATGTTTCAGTCAGCGAACCTATCTGGTTGAACTTGATCAAAATAGAGTTAGCGATATTCTTATCAATACCCTCTTTCAAAATCTTGGTATTGGTCACAAACAGATCATCACCCACCAGCTGAACCTTGTCACCAATCTTGCGAGTCAGATCAGCCCAACCAGCCCAATCAGACTCATCCATACCGTCTTCGATAGAGACGATTGGGTATTTTTCAGACAGCATTTTCAGATAGTCAGCAAAACCAGCTGAGTCGAACACTTGTCCTTCGCCAGCTAAATCATATTGACCCGCTTTGTAAAACTCGGAAGCAGCACAATCTAGCGCCAAAGTGACATCTTTGCCCAGCTCGTAGCCTGCTTTTTCAATCGCTTCACGAATAACAACCAGTGCTTCTTCGTTAGAGCCAAGGTTAGGGGCAAAACCACCTTCATCACCGACAGCTGTGTTCAAACCACGGCCTTTAAGAACCGCTTTCAGCGAATGGAAAATTTCAGTACCACAACGCAGCGCTTCACTAAAGCTAGTGAAGTTAACAGGTTGTACCATGAACTCTTGAATATCTACGTTGTTGTCTGCGTGCTCACCACCATTGAGGATATTCATCATCGGAACAGGCATAGAGTACTGGCCTGGCGTTCCGTTAATATCGGCAATATGAGCATACAAAGGAATACCTTTGGAGATAGCCGCTGCTTTTGCAGCTGCTAAAGAAACTGCCAAAATTGCGTTAGCGCCTAATACTGATTTATTTTCAGTACCATCCAGCGCCAGCATTTTAGTGTCTAGCGCTTTCTGATCAGTAGCATCCATACCATGAAGAGCTTCACGGATAGTGGTATTGATGGCTGCAACGGCTTTCAACACGCCTTTACCCATGTAACGAGATTTATCACCATCACGCAATTCCAATGCTTCACGAGAGCCTGTAGAAGCTCCTGATGGCGCACAGGCTGAACCGACAACGCCCGAATCTAGAATGACGTCCGCTTCAACGGTTGGGTTTCCACGCGAATCCAGAACCTCACGCGCTTTGATATCAGCAATCTTTGCCATTACTTACTCTCCAATTAAATGGGTAACATTGTTAGTGTTTTCAGTATCAGTTTGAAGCTGCGTGATCTAACGCTGCTTGAATAAAACCAGTAAACAAACCATGACCGTAACGAGGGGTAGAGGTAAATTCCGGATGGAACTGACACGCCACATACCAAGGATGATTAGGTACTTCTACCACTTCAACCAATTCGCCATCAGCCGAACGACCTGCGATCAACAGTCCTGCTTTTTCAAGCAGAGGTACATAGTGATTGTTCACCTCATAACGATGACGGTGACGTTCACGAATTTCGGTAGAACCGTAAACCTGAGCAGAACGCGAACCTTCAACCAAATGACACACTTGAGCACCCAAACGCATGGTACCACCCAAATCTGTATCTGCTGTGCGTTGTTCAACGTTACCTTCAAGGTCAACCCACTCAGTGATCAAACCTATCACAGGATGAGCAGACTGCTTATCAAACTCTGTTGAGTTAGCCTTTTCTAAGCCAGCAACATTACGTGCGTACTCAATGACAGCGACCTGCATACCTAGACAGATACCCAGGTAAGGAACATTATTTTCACGAGCATAGCGTGCCGCCAAAATCTTGCCTTCAACACCGCGCTCACCGAATCCACCCGGAACTAGAATAGCAGAAACACCTTCTAGGATTTGAGTGCCTTCACGCTCAACTCTTTCAGAGTCAATATAATCGATTCTTACTTTCTTACGCAGTGCAATACCGGCATGCGTGATGGCTTCAATCAAGGATTTATAGGCATCCAACAGCTCCATGTATTTACCAACCATGGCGATATGCACTTCACCTTCTGGATTTAGGAAGCAATCAGAGACTCTATCCCACTCATGAAGATCAGCAGGAGGGCAATCTAAGCGGAAGCGGTCAGCAACAATTTCATCCACACCTTGCTCAAACAGCATTCTTGGAATGGAATAAATGGACTTCGCATCTGGAAGAGAGATAACCGCTCTTTCTTCAACGTTGGTAAACATTGCCAACTTACGACGTGCTGATGCTGGAATAGGTTGCTCAGAGCGACACACCAAGATATCAGGCTGAATACCAATTGAACGTAACTCTTTAACAGAGTGCTGAGATGGCTTGGTTTTGGTTTCACCAGCGGTTGCGATGTAAGGAACTAGGGTCAAATGCATAAACATCGCATTATTGGCACCCACTTCGATACGCAGCTGTCGAACGGCTTCAAGGAAAGGTAGTGATTCAATATCACCTACCGTTCCGCCAATTTCAACCAGCGCAATATCAGCACCGCTTGCGCCTTCAACCACACGACGTTTAATTTCATCAGTGATATGAGGAATAACCTGAACCGTTCCACCCAAGTAATCACCGCGCCGTTCTTTTTTCAGCACGTGTTGATAAACACGCCCTGTCGTAAAATTATTGCGGCGATTCATAGTGGTTCGAATGAAGCGTTCATAGTGGCCCAAATCCAGATCTGTCTCGGCACCATCATCGGTGACGAACACTTCTCCATGCTGGAATGGACTCATAGTACCCGGATCCACGTTAATGTATGGATCGAGCTTAAGCATAGTGACCTTGAGACCGCGGGCCTCAAGAATGGCTGCCAGTGAAGCTGAGGCAATACCTTTGCCCAGTGAGGACACTACACCGCCTGTGACGAATATATAGCGCGTCATGCGTAACCTGTAAAAGTCGGATTTTGGGAGGGGTCAAGATGGTATTGCAGACTAACAAAAAAAGGCTCTCCAGACAATCCAAAAGGCTGCCATGCACCCACTGAATCATCATTTTTATGCCAACGACTACTAAAACAGATGCCAGGTACCAATAAAACACCTTCATTGTCACAAATAAGTGGCCACTGAGCTCTTAGCCAAGGAGGAACACCCGCTTCCTGAAAAAGCTGTGACAAACTCTTATTTACCTCTCTTCCCTTCGGTTGGATTTTGATACCTTTCAACCCATTTAACAGGGTTAATTCCAGTCCTGAATCAATCAGATTGTCTGGCAAAGTGAGCTTACCCAAGGCAAGTTCCATGATAGGGCTAAGATTAGAAGTGTTTGAACCTGTTACATTTGAGCTTATCAATTTTCGCTCAACTAGAGGGCACAAGAAAAGACGTTGGCGATAGGTACGCAACAGCCACTCTTTAGAAAGCTTTAACTCTCTTTCTGGATTTTCGCCCGTTGAAAGAAATTGAGTGCAGATCTGCTGGAACTGTTTTTCACCTAATGATATTGACCACTGCGATAACCAAAAGCGCAATATATTTTGAATTCTGGCAGAGCTTTTAGACCTTAGCACAGGCAATTTCAAGACTTCAGGAAGCTCTGTACAGAGAGTTAAATCCTCTTCCGCTATCTCTTTCAGTAGCATCTGCGCTTCATTCATATGACTGGCAGTTTCTGAAAAGCGCTTAATGATCTGAGGCCAGCGATCTACTAAACGAGGAAAAACCTCTAAACGAAGATAATTGCGATCATAGTCTTTGGATGCGTTACTTGGATCGTCTATCCATTTAAGTTGCTGAGTAGCCGCCCATTCATGCAAGGCTTGCCGAGTTAGATTTAAAAAAGGACGAATCAAGATACCCGCAAAAAAAGGTCTGATTGATGGCATTCCAGACAAACCTAATACACCCGCTCCACGACACAAGCGAAACAGCAGTGTTTCGGCTTGATCATCCGCATGATGAGCCATCAATAACGCGTCCTCTGATGTCAGCACTTTTGCAAAAGCAGCGTAACGTGCCTCTCTTGCAGCGACTTCAGAACAACTAGATGGCTCAACTTGAAAGGATAAAAATTGAATACCCAAAGTAGAAGCTCTGTTTTCACAATGCTTCTCCCATAGATCCGCATCAGCCTGTAGCTGATGATTGATATGCACCGCAAGAATTGAAGACTTGGGCAGCGCCAAAGCGGCTGCAGTGAGTAATACTTCTGAATCTAAGCCGCCGCTGTAGGCAATACACCAGCGCCGAACTTGAGGAAAACGCACCGGTAAATTTGCCAGAAGAGTCACTGGATCTTGCATATCGGTGCGTTTCAAAACAACTAAACGTCGCTTAAATTAACAGAACTATACTGAACCGACACCATAGGACATCAACCTTTCGTAACGACGCTCTATTAGAGTATCAGTATCCAGCGCGGTTAAACGATCCAAGGAATCCTGTAATTGTAGTTTTAAGCTAGCTGCCATATCGGCAGGTTGACGATGCGCCCCACCTAAAGGCTCTGGGATCACACGATCGACTAATCCAAGCTCATGCAAACGCTCAGAGTTAATACCCATCGCTTTAGCAGCATCGGACGCTCTTTCGGCGCTCTTCCACAAAATAGACGCGCAACCTTCCGGTGAAATAACCGAATAGGTACCGTATTGAAGCATTAATAGCTCGTCACAAACACCGATAGCTAGAGCACCACCCGATCCACCTTCACCAATCACCGTTGAGATAATTGGCGTACGTAGGCGTGACATCTTTGCTAGGTTATAAGCGATGGCTTCAGATTGACCGCGCTCTTCAGCATCGATACCCGGATAAGCTCCCGGTGTGTCAATAAAGGTTAAAATAGGCAACTTGAAGCGTTCTGCCATCTCCATAATTCTGAGCGCTTTACGATAGCCCTCGGGACGTGGCATACCAAAATTACGACGAACCTTTTCTTTAACTTCACGACCCTTTTGATGACCGATGATAGCAACCGGCACTCCATCTAGACGCGCAATACCACCGACGATAGCGGGATCATCGGCAAAGTGACGGTCGCCATGGATTTCATCAAAGTCATCAAACGCTAGCTGGATATAATCCAGCGTATAGGGGCGTTGGGGATGACGTGACAGCTGCGAGATTTGCCATGCAGATAGGTCATCAAAAATTGATCGAGTGAGTTTATGGCTTTTTTCTTGCAGCGTATTTATCTCTTCACTGAGATTCAGGTCTGCATTGCCTTCGCCAACATGGCGTAACTCTTTGATTTTGGCTTCTAGTTCAGCAATAGGCTGTTCAAAATCCAGGTAATTTGGGTTCATGCGCTTCCAGTTTTGCAATAATCAAAGGTTAAAAATAAATATTGAGAAGGATTTTACCTGCTGAGCAAGCGGATCACCAGTCTAGTCTAACGTCTGCTAACTGTTTCAAGACTTTTGCGATCAGTGATCAGGCCAGACCAACCTAACAGAGGCATTACCAAAGAGCTCTTTTAAGGCAATAATCTGCTCATCTGATGGTTCAGGCTGCCAAGCATCACCCAAACGTAGATCACCTTCGGCATCTTCACGCTGAAAACGCAAGGCAATCGAGATTCTATCCGCCGATTGCTGGCTTTTCATCAAACACTCTTTCAATGTTTTAATGCGAGCATTGTTTAGCTGCTGTTGATCACATTGAATTTCAATATGACTGGCATGGCGTGCTCGTGCCTGAGTCACACTCATGACGCTGTGACCTCGCGCACGAACACCGCCGTTGTATTCATCAGGAGCGACTTCTCCTTCGATGATCAGCACCACATCTTTATTTATAATTGAGCGAGCCGCATCGTAAACATCACCGAACAGGGTGATATCCATACGCGCACTTCGATCATCAAGAGTCAAAATACAGAGATTGTCGCCCTTTTTGGTCTTTTTAATGCGCATGTCCACGATAAGCCCCGCCATTTTCTGAGGCCGACCACGTTGAGGTTGAATATCAACCAGCTTACGACTGACCAATCGAGATAATTCAGGCTCATATTCATCGATAGGATGACCGGTTACATAAAGACCTAAGGTTTCTTTTTCACCGACTAAGCGCTCTTTATCACTCCACTCTCGAACGTTAGTATATTCAGCATAGGGATCGCTCGGTGTTTCTGCGATCACTTCACCAAACAAATCTAACATCCCTGCATCTTCATTTTTGGCAGCTTGGTCCGCTGACTGCAAGGCAGCCCCTATCGCATGCCATAATACCGATCGACTTGGACCGAGCTTATCCAAAGCACCGCAACGAACCAGCGCTTCCATAACACGTTTATTCAATTTCTTAACACCAACGCGTGCACAGAAGTCGAAAAGATCTTTAAAAGGCCCCGTTTGCCTTGCTTGCATAATGCCTTCTACGGGTCCTTCACCAACACCTTTAACCGCACCAAGTCCGTATACAATTTCGTTGGCGTCATTGACGGTAAACATAAACTCACTGGCATTCACATCCGGCAAGTTCACTTTCAATTTCATCTGACGGCATTCTTCGATAAAGATCACCACTTTATCGGTGTTTTGCATATCCGATGACAGTACCGCGGCCATGAAAGGAGCCGGATAAAAGGTCTTCAGCCAAGCGGTTTGATAAGATACAAGTGCATATGCAGCAGAGTGAGACTTGTTGAAACCATATCCAGCAAACTTCTCTACAAGATCGAAGATATTACCGGCTAGATTGATATCAATGCCTTGATTAACGGAACCATCCAAAAAGAATTGACGCTGCTTTGCCATCTCTTCCGGTTTCTTTTTACCCATCGCACGACGCAGCAAGTCAGCTTCACCTAGGGAATAACCCGCCATCACCTGAGCGATCTGCATGACTTGCTCTTGGTAAAGAATAATACCGTAGGTTGGTTCTAAGACGGGTTGCAGGCTATCAAGCTGATAATCGGGATGCGGCCAAGCTAACGGCGCTCGACCATGCTTACGGTTGATAAAGTCATCCACCATCCCTGACTGCAAGGGCCCTGGTCGAAAGAGTGCCACCAATGCGATGATGTCTTCAAAACGGCTCGGCTGAAGTCGTCTAATCAGATCTTTCATACCTGAAGACTCAAGCTGGAACACCGCAGTTGTTTCAGCTCGTTGCAACATTTTAAAGACTTCGGGATCTTCTAAATTGATCCCTTCAATGAAAAGATCCTCTTCTCCTGTTCGACGACGCTGAGTGTTAATCGTTTGCAGCGCCCAATCAATAATCGTCAGGGTACGAAGCCCTAAAAAGTCGAACTTAACTAGACCCGCTTCTTCAACGTCGTTTTTATCATATTGAGTGACTAATCCCTGCCCTTGCTCATCACAATAAGTAGCCGAGAAATCCGTTAACTTTGTCGGTGCGATAACCACACCACCTGCGTGCTTACCAACGTTACGGGTAATACCCTCAAGCTTAAGCGCCATTTCCCATATTTCAGCGGCTTCTTCATTGTTGGTAACGAAATCTTTAAGCGCCTCTTCCTGTTCAACCGCTTTACCTAGCGTCATACCCACTTCGAAAGGGATCATTTTCGACAAACGATCAGCCAGACCAAAGGGTTTTCCTTGTACGCGAGCCACATCTCGCACCACCGCTTTTGCTGCCATGGTTCCATAGGTGATGATTTGCGAAACTGCATCACGTCCATAGCGATCAGCAACGTAGTCGATCACGCGATCACGATTATCCATACAGAAATCGATATCAAAGTCCGGCATGGAGACACGCTCTGGATTAAGGAAGCGCTCGAACAGCAGATCATACTCAAGTGGGTCAAGATCGGTAATCTTTAACGCGTAAGCTACTAACGAACCTGCACCTGACCCTCGACCCGGTCCCACCGGTATTTGGTTGTCCTTCGCCCACTGAATAAAGTCCATAACGATTAAGAAATAGCCGGGGAAACCCATCTGAATAATAATATCCAGCTCAAACTTTAAACGATCGAAATAGACCTGTCGCTTAGCGGCATACTCTGGATCTTGAGTATCTAGAATCGTTTTAAGACGAAATTCTAAACCTTGCTCTGAAGAATGACGGAAAAACTCATCCATCGTCATCCCTTCAGGCACGGGGTACTCTGGTAAGTAGTAAGTACCTAACTCTATCTCGATATTGCAACGCTGAGCGATTGCGACGGTGTTTTCTATCGCAGAAGGCAAGTCTGCAAATAACTCTGCCATCTCCGCACTACTGCGAAAATATTGTTGATCAGAATAATCTTTCGGGCGTGAAGGGTCTGCTAGAGTTCGACTCTGGTTGATGCATACACGAGCCTCATGCGCTTCAAAATCTTCAGCATAAAGAAACATCACTTCATTGGTGGCAACTAAGGGACAGTTAAACTGACTCGCTAAAGCTGCACTGGCATGAACCAAAGACTCATCATTACGACGACCGGTCCGTTGAACCTCAAGATAAAAGGCATCTGGAAAAATTGACATCCACTCATTCAACAGATCATTGGCTAAGCTTAGATTCTGATCCAGTAACGCCTTACCTATCTCACCTCGACTTGCGCCAGATAATGCGATTAAACCTTCTGATTTTTCTTTGATCCACTCTCGGCGCACTAATGCATATTCAGACTGAAGTGTTTGGCCTTCAGCATAGGCTCTTGAAACCAATTCCATCAGATTTTTATAGCCGACACCATTGCGTACTAGTAGCGTTAAGCGACTCGGATCTGCTGACTCGTCCTCTCCATTTGCAAGCCACAGATCAACACCACAAATCGGCTTAACACCTTGAGCCACCGCAGCTTTGTAAAACTTGATCAACGCAAATAGGTTTGTTTGATCTGTTAGGGCAACCGCAGGCATCTGGTTTTGGGCAGCCGCAGCAACCAGTTTTTTAACCTTAACAATGCCATCATAAAGTGAGTATTCACTATGCACACGAAGATGAACAAATGAAGCATTAGTCATGGTTTATAACGCCTTCTAGACACTGTCGGACGGGTTTAAAGCTGCGCCGGTGTTGATCTAATACACCGAATTTCTGTATCGCTTGAAGATGATCTTTGGTGGGATAGCCTTTATGACGATCAAAACCATAGTCTGGATATTGCTGATGTAACTCAACCATCATCTGATCTCTAGCAACCTTAGCAATAATAGATGCAGCACTAATATTGGCATACAAGGCATCACCACCGACAACTGCTTCACAAGTGACGCTTAACTCTGGACAACGATTACCGTCGACCAGAACATGATTAGGCTTAATGTTGAGTTTTTCTACCGCTCGACGCATTGCCAGTAAGCTGGCATGTAATATATTTAGATCGTCAATCTCTTCAACGGAGGCACTAGCAATCGCAAAGGATAATGCATGTTCGCGAATCTGAGCATCCAGATGTAAACGGCGTTTTTCAGTGAGTTTTTTTGAATCCGCTAAACCATCTATCCGATATTCTGGGTTTAATATGACGGCTGCAGCAACCACCGGTCCGACCAACGGTCCTCTACCAACCTCATCAACACCAGCAACCAATAAATTCGTAGGTTCAATCACGGGACACCTGTTTATCATTAAGAAGCTCAACGATCGCTTGGGCCGCTCGCTGACTTGCACCACCACGTAAAATTTCATGCAGGTCTGTAAAGCGCTTTTCAATCTCCTGACGAGCTTTTGAATCACTCAACCAAACATCAATCTCTTTAGCAAGACGATCAGGAGTGACTTCATCCTGTAAAATCTCTGGAACCAAGGTCTCCTTGGCTAATAAATTCGGTAATGAAATCCAGCGACTTTTAACTAATCTAGAGAGTATAAAATAGGTTAAAGCAGATAAACGATAAGCAACCACCATCGGTTTTTTGCAGAACATCGCCTCCAACGTAGCGGTTCCTGATGCAATCAAAATCACATCACTGGCTGCCATTACGGCACCTGATTGTTTAAGCAGTAACTTAACCGGCAGATCAGGATAATTAGTGTCGATAAGCTGCTTCAGGTCATCGTAACGTGCGCTATTTGCTGCGGGTAACAAAAACTCTAGATCAGGATAATGCTGATAAAGCTGTTTGGCAGTTTCCAAGAAAGGTACGGCAAGCCTAGATACCTCTCCACCCCGACTACCGGGTAGTAATGCGATGACTCTAGCCTGCTGATCGACACCTAATAGCTGTCGCTGCCCTCCAGTATCGGGTTGCATCGGAAACTGATCTGACAATGGGTGACCCACAAAGGCAACCCGCTGTTGATGCTCTTGATAAAAGTCTGCCTCAAAAGGTAACAGGGTTAACATTAAATCCGTTCCCTGCTTAATAGAGATCACTCGCTTGCGACGCCATGCCCAAACAGAAGGACTAACATAATGAACGGTAGTAATGCCTGCATCGTGCAACTTACGCTCTAGCTTTAAGGTAAAATCCGGAGCATCGATACCGATAAAAAGGTCTGGTGGGTTTTCTATCCATCGCTGAATCAGCTGTTTACGTATTTTCAGCAGCTCGGGCAAACGACCTAAAACTTCGGTCAGCCCCATCACCGATAGACGCTCAAGAGGATAGAGAGTTTGCGCTCCTTCAGCGAGCAT
Source organism: Oceanospirillales bacterium (assembly GCA_007693685.1). Lineage (GTDB taxonomy): Bacteria > Pseudomonadota > Gammaproteobacteria > Pseudomonadales > Balneatricaceae > Nitrincola. Next base: position 6,033 of record REDB01000059.1, on the reverse strand, counting down.
CAACTCACCGGCAATTCCTTCTACTTGAAGATCAGGATAGTGCTGTTTAAGGGCTTTGATTAACCCTGCACCTAAAATATCCCCTGAAGCCTCACCCGCAACGATCGCAATCCTTAGAGGCACAAATCCTCCTAACGTATGATACCGCGAGATGATGATTGAAGTGATCGAATCAGCAGCTCAACAGCTGACTCTGTTTCTGCCATCTGCTGCAGTTGAGGTAATGCCTGCTCTAAGGTCAGTCCGGAGCGATAAATGACCTTATAGGCACGCTTGAGTTGAGCAATAGCTTCAGCAGAAAAGCCACGACGCTTTAACCCTTCAGAGTTAATACCGTGTGGTTGAGCAGTGTTGCCTGTTGCCATGACATAAGCCGGAATATCTTTTATGACTACCGTGCCAGCACCGCACATAACATGCGCACCGATATGACAGAACTGATGTACTGCTGTAAAACCACCTAATATGGCATAGTCATCGACATGCACGTGACCAGCCAAAGCCGCATTATTAGCGAGAATGACCTGATCACCAACTACGCAATCATGAGCAACATGAGTATAGGCCATCAAAAGATTATGGCTACCAACACGAGTGATACCCTGATCTTGTATGGTACCTCTGTGTAACGTTGCCCCTTCACGGATGACGTTATGATCACCTATTTCTAAACGAGTTGGCTCACCACGATATTTTTTATCCTGGCAATCCTCGCCCACACTGGCAAATTGAAAGATGCGATTATGCCGGCCCATTTTTGTTGGACCCTTGATCACAACATGCGAACCGATCACACAACCATCACCTATCTCTACACCAGGTCCGATATAGGTCCAAGGACCCACCTCAACATCCCTGCCAAGTTCAGCAGAAGAGTCGATAATGGCGGATGGGTGAATCAAACTCATACTTTACGATCTGCACATAAAATTGTGGCGCTACATACCAATTGACCATCGACACTGGCTTTAACACCGAACTTCCAGATACCACGTCGCTCAGATAGAACATTAGCCTCTAGCTTAACCTGATCTCCAGGCACAACTGGACGCTTGAAGCGAAGATCGTCAGCTCCTACAAAATAATAGATAGAACCATCTTGTGGCGTTTTATCCATCGTTTTAAAGCCAAGAATACCTGCAGCCTGAGCCATGGCTTCAACCAATAAAACGCCCGGCATCACTGGATGATCAGGAAAGTGACCGTTAAAGAAAGGCTCATTGACCGTAACATTTTTGATAGCCACGATAGACTCACCCGGAACTAATTCAATAACGCGATCGACCAGTAAAAAAGGATAACGGTGTGGCAAGTACTTCCGGATTTCGTTTACATCCATCATGTTCAATTAACCTTATTCAGACTTATCTGCTTGTGCTTTTTCGAGTAACGTTACTCGTTTAGCTAAATCATCTAATTGTCGAAAACGCACAACATTACGTTTCCATTGTTGATGCGGCTCCAGAGAGGTACCTGAAGAGTAGGCTCCGGGTTTAGTAATCGACTTACTCACTAAGGACATTGCGGTAATGTGTGTGTCATCTGCAATATCTAAATGACCTGCAACACCTACCATTCCAGCAAGAGTGCAACGCTTACCAATCTTAGTACTTCCGGATATACCCGTACATCCTGCAATAGCGGTATCTTCACCAATCACCACGTTATGTGCGATTTGGATCTGATTATCCAGCTTTACTCCATTTTCTATACGAGTTGGGCTTAGTGCACCACGATCAATCGTAACACTGGCACCCACCTCAACATCATCACCGATACGAACGCCGCCCGACTGATATATTTTAACCCATTTACGGTTGTGCTTAGCAAAACCAAATCCGTCTGAACCTATCACTGTTCCACTATGGATAATCACACGATCTCCCAAGTGAACGTCAGGATAAAGATTCACACCAGACTCAACTCTAGTATCCTCACCTACAACACAGTCTCGACCTATCACAGAGTTAGGTCCTATATAGCTCCTAGCACCGATGACAACATGATCGTCGATAAAAACATTTGCAGAAACTTCCACTGACGGATCTATTTTAGCTGAGCTTGATATCACCGCTGTTGAGTGAATACCTTTACTAATAGGCGATCGCCAATCAAAAAGCTGGCTCAGTCGAGCATAAGCTAGGTATGGATCAACCACAACAATGGCTGCACCCTTTACCTGATCAGCCATCTCTGCTTTAACTAAAACAGCACCTGCAGATGATAACTTTAATTGCTTAAGGTATTTAGGATTGGCAAAAAAAGACAGCTGATTAGCTTGGGCAACCTCTAGGGTTGCCAAGCTTTTAATCATAACAGTAGGATCGCCTAATAGCTGACCTTCAACCTGTGCAGATAACTCTTTAAGCGTAAACACAGAATTATTGCTGATTTAAGAGTTCAATCACACGCGGTGTAATATCGACAGTATTACTGCTATAAACAGTTGCCTGCTTTGCGACAATAATCTCAATATTTTCATTTTCGATCAGCGTTCTGATTGCTTGATCTAACTTAGGACGCATCTGCGTTAAGAACTCTTCTTCACGCTGCATACGACGCTGAGTCATCTGTTCAGCAAGGTTCTGATACTCAATGTAAGCCTTTTCAAACTGCATTCCTAACTGCTGAAACTCTTCCGCAGATACTAAGCCTCTGTTTTGCTCTAAACGATCTCTTGCGGCAACTGCTTGACGCTCAAGATTGGTTAAGGTCGACTCATCACCAGAAAACTCTCTTTCTAACTGAGCACGGAAATCATTAGCTGCTTTAGAACTCAACAAAGCTTCCTGAACACCCAATACACGAACAACTTTGTCTGCAAATACCCATTGGCTTGAGCACAACAGAAGAACAAACGCTAACGCTTTTACTTTCATCATAACCTCAAATTAGAAAGACTGACCTAACACAAACTGGAACACTTCTTCATCATCACCTGTTTTGCTATTCAATGGCTTAGCCACAGAGATAGACAATGGACCAACAGGCGTTAACCAACTTAGACCAATACCTGCAGAGTAACGCAAATCACCAAAGTCGACACCCTCAACGCAAGTGCTGGCATTTGATAAGTCAGGCGCACTCAAACACTTGGTAGTGAATACATTACCTGCATCCATAAACACTAACGTACGCCAAGCACTCTTATCCTTAAGGAAAGGCATAGGGAAAATCAACTCAGCGCTACCCGCTACAAGGACGTTACCACCCATAGAACGGGCGTTACGACCTTGCCCTCTATCATAGCGAGGCCCTAATGTATTAGCCTCAAAACCTCTAACAGTTGTTAAGCCACCTGCATAAAAGTTTTTAAAGAAGGGATAGTCCGAACTACTTCCGTAAGAGTCAGCATAACCTACACGACCACGAAGCGATGCAACCCAAGTTTCGTCGTTATTTAATGGCCAGAAGAAACGGTTATTATATTGAGCACGATAGTACTCTAAATCACTACCTGGCACCGAAACTTCTATTGTTGCACCTTGTGAGCGACCCCGAGTTGGGAAGAAGCCTCTATTAAGACGGTTATCGCTCCAACCAGCAGTTAAGCGCCAGTTAAGATACTCATCACCATTTGTATCTAAATATTGTTTTATAACACGATATGAATCGTTATTGGTAAATGCACTGTTCTGCTTGATTCGTAAGAACTCCACATCACCAGAAAAACTCAAACGCTGAAAGTCGTCAATTGGGTAACCAAAGGTCACACCACCACCAACACCATCTGTATTGTAGTCACCGCGATCATCTTCATCGAAATTTTCTTCTCGATAATAAAGATTGAAGCCTCTACTGACGCCATCAACGGTGAAGTAAGGATCTAAGTAATTAAAGCTGTACTCAGTCAAGGTCGAGCTGTTAGATACGTTAAATGCAACGCTCTTACCTGAACCTAAGAAGTTATCCTGAGAGACACCCAACTGTATAATAATACCTTCGCTTTGCGAGAAACCGATACTGGCAGACAACTGACCAGACTGCTGCTCTTCAACACTAAATTCGAGATCAATTTGGTCATCCGTACCAGGAACAGGACGGGTTTCTACGTTTACTGATCTAAAATGTCCCGTACGCTCTAGACGAGTTTTAGAACGCTCAATTGCAGAGGTTGAAACGATACCCGCTTCCATCTGTTCAATTTCACGACGGACAACTTCATCGGTTGAACGAGTATTCCCACGAACGGATATACGTCTGACGTAGGTAGGCTTACCAGGTTCGATAAAATAACGAAGTGATACCGTACCTGCTGCCTCGTCAACCTGTGGAATGGGGCTAACGTTAGCAAACATAAAACCCTGATCGCCTAGCAATCTTTCTAAACGCTCTTGAGAGTCGGTCATTTCGCGACGTGAAAACACATCACCTTCACCTAAGCTCATTTTTTCAAGCAATTGAGATTCTGGAACCACTAAGTTACCGATCATCAACACTTCGTTAACACGGAATTGCTGACCTTCAGTGATACCTACAGTAATAAAAACATCTTGTTTATCTGGAGAAACAGACACTTGTGTAGAATCGATAGAAAAATTGATAAAGCCACGGTCTAAATAATGCGAACGAAGACGCTCAAGATCACCAGAAAGCTTTTCACGTGAATATTGATCATCTTTTCTCCAGAAGGATAGCCAGTTCGGCAGTTTCAGAGAAAACAGATCTAGTAATTCATCGTCAGAAAAAGTTTCATTTCCTATGATGTTGATATGCTGAATGGTAGCAATACGCCCTTCAGTAATATTGATATTAAGTGCTACACGGTTGCCAGGAAGATTTTCAACTTCAGTTGAGATATTGGCACCGTATCGACCTTGAGACGCATATACACGCATCAAATCTAATTCAATTTGATCCAATGTCGCACGACGGAAAACATCACCTTCCTGAAGACCAGACTGTCTTAAGCCTTCACGCAATTGCTCTTCTTTGATCGCTTTGTTGCCATCAATTCGAATAATCGCTACGGCAGGACGCTCTCTTAAAACAAGAACTAGGACATCGCCATCTCGGTTGATCTGAACATCATCAAAGAAACCCGAACGAAATAGCTGTCGCGTTGCTGCTGCAAGCTGAGCAGACTCAACTTGATCCCCTGTTGATATAGGGAAGTTTCTAAAAACAGTTCCGAGATCAACCTGCTGCACCCCTTCCACTCGTATGTCACTTACGACAAATGGAAAGTTTTGTGCATGCACGGGAGAAAACCAGAACAAAGATATCAGGATCAGAATTAGCGTACGCTTCATGGTTTCGATACTTTCAGTTAGTCCGTCGGTTTATTGTTGCCTTACAGGCGCGCTAGATCATTAAATATTGCCAGAGCCATCAAGCTGAACAACAGGAACATGCCTATTTTCAACCCAATCATTTGTACTTGCTCGCTAACTGGCTTACCTCTGATCAACTCGACCATATAATACATCAGATGACCACCATCTAGCATCGGTATTGGCAACAAATTCAAAATTCCTAAGCTAATACTCAAATAGGCAAGAAACATTATAAAGGTTTCTAACCCAGAGGCAGCAGAGTCACCTGCCACTTTAGCAATGGTTATGGGTCCACTCAAGTTTTTAACTGAAATGATCCCTACAATCATTTTCCTAATAGAATCTAGAGTCAGCATTATCATTTGACCTGTCCGGTCAATACCCATCACTAGAGCCTGAACAGGGCCATAACGTATTTCGCGCAACATCTCTTCAGGCCATTCAGGCATCTGCACACCTGCACCTATGAAGCCTGAAAGAGTCCCATCTTCACCTGTGCGGGCAGCTGGGGTCACATCAAATGTTAACAGACGACCATTTCTATCTATTTCGAAAGTTAACGGCTGTTCCGGGCTTTGCTGTATCTGCTCTACCAAACCTTGCCATGTATCAACAAGCTGACCATTTAAGCTGACAATCTGATCACCTGTTTGTAACCCTGCCTGAGCCGCACGACCATCATTGACTAACTGCCCTAGCACCGGTGCTACGTCTGGACGCCAAGGAATAAAGCCTAATGCAGAGACTGGAGACTCTC
>REDB01000107.1 GCA_007693685.1 Oceanospirillales bacterium | reverse complement strand
ATGTCTGACCCTCCGCGCCAAGGATGGCGCGGTGGAGCCATCAGGGATGATTTCATGGCGAGTCAGACATACTCTAACCCAGCACAAACCCAGCTCGAACTCAAAGCACAAACCCATATGACACAAACCCAGAACACAAATCCCAACGTACCATAGAAAAAACCTATCCACCCAAATCAAATATTGATTTGAACCCAGCGCCACAATGCTAGATCATTATCACCAACACAATTAACACCTGCGATGACACAGAGGCACCCGATCAATGATCCCACGTTTAGCCGAACTCAATCCGGTCCAAACGCTCTACCTAGATTTCATCGATACCCTAAAACATCAGGGCTTCGAAGGCGATCTCAATCCAGATTATGCCAACCGAGTGGTACTAGCCACCGACAACAGCATCTATCAAGTGCTACCTCAAGGTGTGCTCTACCCAAAAAACACCGAAGACCTAATCAAAATAGCACGCCTGGCAGATCAGCCACGTTTTCATAAAGTCGTCCTAAGCGCTCGCGGTGGCGGTACCGGCACCAACGGGCAATCACTAACCGACGGCTTAATCGTTGATTGCTCTAAATACATGAACCGTATTCTTGAAATCAATCCAGATGAACGTTGGGTTAGAGTGCAGGGCGGGGTGGTTAAGGATCAGTTGAATAAAGCGTTAAAACCTTATGGTTTGTTCTTTGCTCCTGAGCTGTCTACCAGTAATCGTGCCACTATAGGCGGTATGATCAACACCGATGCCAGTGGTCAAGGGTCAGTGCTCTATGGCAAAACTCGCGATCATGTATTGTCATTAAAAAGCGTACTACTCGGTGGTGAGTGCTGGGATTCAAAAGCTATCTCAGATGAGGAGTTGGCGGTACACCAACAGCATGAAGGGCGTATCGGTGAGATTCATCGTGAAGTAAATCAGCTTTTTAGTACCTATAAAGATCAGATTGATACCTGTTTCCCAAAATTAAACCGCTGTCTGACCGGTTATGATCTTGCTCATATTCGCGATGAGTCCGGTCGTTTCAATCTGAATTCTTTGCTTTGTGGTGCAGAAGGATCACTTGCGTTCATAGCGGAAGCCAAGCTGAACGTATTGCCGATTCCGAAGTTTGCCGCTTTGGTTAATGTTAAATATGACAGTTTTGAATCATCCTTGCGTGACGCCAAAGCCTTAATGGATTGGCAGCCGACCTCTATTGAGACTATCGATTCTAAAGTGTTGAACCTAGCGATGGGGGATATTGTTTGGGATAGCGTTCGTGATTATTTCCCACAAGAAGAGGGTGAACCCGAGATTCGTGGTATCAACCTCATTGAATATACCAGCGATGACGAGCAGGATCTGAAAGCTAAAGTCGATGCGCTGTGTCAGCACCTTGCTCAAGTCAAAGGGCAAGCGGGTAAGAGCTTTGGTTACTCAGTAGTTTATGGTGCGACTGAGATTAACAAAGTCTGGGCAATGCGCAAAAAGGCCGTCGGCTTATTGGGTAATGCGCAGGGCGATAAGCGTCCGGTGGCTTTTGTTGAAGATACCGCGGTGCCTCCAGAGAATCTTGCCGACTTCATTATGGAGTTCCGTAAAGTACTGGATGATCGCGGTTTAGCTTACGGTATGTTTGGTCACGTCGATGCAGGTGTTCTGCATGTTCGTCCTGCACTGGATATGAAAGATCCAGAACAGGAAAAACTGGTGCGTGAAATCACCGATCAAGTGGTTCAGTTGACCGTCAAATACAAGGGACTGTTATGGGGCGAGCATGGCAAAGGTGTTCGTTCGGAATATGCACCTGAATTTTTTGGTGAACTCTATCCACAGTTGCAACGCATCAAGGCACTATTTGATCCGCGTAACCAGATGAACCCCGGCAAAATCGCTACACCTGCAACCGTTGATGGTGCGCAACTGCTAAAAATTGATGAAGTGCCGATGCGTGGTCAGCATGATCGCCAAATTCCAGTTGAAGTTCGTGAAACCTATGATTCAGCCATGCACTGTAACGGCAATGGTGCGTGCTTTAATTATGATCCGCAAGATGCCATGTGTCCGTCGTGGAAGGGTACACGTCAACGAATTCATTCACCGAAAGGGCGCTCTTCACTCATTCGTGAGTGGCTCAAACTGATGAGCCAGCGGGGAACCGATCTGAATACCGAGGCAAATCAAGTTAGAGAAGCGGGCTTCTTGACTAGCTTGCCCAAGCGTTTAATGAATACCGTCAAGCGTGATCGTGGCGAGTATGATTTTTCTAATGAAGTTCATGAAGCGATGATGGGCTGTCTTGCCTGTAAGTCCTGTGTTGGACAATGTCCAATTAAGGTCAATGTGCCAGATTTTCGTGCGCGCTTTTTAGAAGTTTACTATGGACGCTACTTAAGACCTGTAAAGGATTATTTGGTAGGTAGTTTGGAATTTATGATTCCCACCTTAGCGAAGTTTCCTCAGCCTTATAACTGGGCGATGCAGAATTCATTTATCCGAGCAGTGATGAAGCGCTTTGCAGGTATGGTCGACAGTCCTGTGATCTGTCGACATTCTTTACGACTAGGTTTGCTAGAGCGTTCGATTGACTTCGCATCGCTAGAGACTATTCAACAACTGACAGACTCGCAGCGCCAGCGTAGTGTAATTATTGTTCAAGACGCCTTTACCAGTTATTTTGAAACACAACTGGTTTTAGACTTGATCGATCTTCTTAGTCATTTGGGCTTTAATGTGTTGGTAGCGCCATTTATGCCTAACGGTAAGCCTTTGCATGTTCATGGCTTTATGCAAGCCTTTAACAATGCGGCAGAAAAAAATGTGCAGATGCTTAGGTCGCTTGAAAGTACCGGTATTCCATTGATCGGCATAGATCCATCCATGACCTTAACCTATCGTTCAGAATATAAAGACCTTGGCACTGAACTACCCAAGGTACAGTTGATTCAGGAATGGTTAGCCGACGCTTTAAAAACCTTCCCAATTAAAGGTGAAGCGACTCAGCATACCTTTAAGTTGATGGCTCACTGTACAGAGAAAACCAATGCCGCGCCGTCTATACGTCAGTGGCAGGAAGTGTTTGCAGCGCTTGGGCAAAAACTAGAAGTCTTGGCAACAGGTTGCTGTGGCATGTCTGGTACTTTCGGTCATGAAACTAACAACTACAAACTATCTAAAGAAATTTATGCCCTGAGTTGGAGTGAAATCGTTAATAGCCCAGAACATCGTGGTCAGTTGCTTGCGACGGGCTATTCTTGTCGATCACAGGTAAAGCGACTAGATGACCAGCAGTTATTGCATCCAGTTCAAGCGCTTTTAACTGTAGTGCAAAAGTTGTAATGCAATATATTGTCTGATGAGACAGACTATTAGCCATTAATTAACATGAATTTAGGAGAAAAACATGGAAGATTTATTGCCGGAACTCTGTGATCAATTTCCGGATCTAGTGCGCGTTGTTGAACCTATGTTTGCCAACTTAGGTGGTCGTGAAGCTTTTGGTGGTGAAATTGTGACCATTAAAGCCTTTGAGGATAACTCCTTAGTGCGTGAACAAGTTGCACAACCCGGCGAAGGAAAAGTGCTGGTGGTTGATGGTGGCGGTTCTATGCGTCGTGCCATGTTAGGCGATATGCTAGCTGAAAAAGCAGAGAAAAATGGTTGGGAAGGTATCATCATTTATGGCTGTATTCGTGATGTGAATGCCATTGGACAATTGGATTTAGGTGTTCAAGCATTGGGCACGCACCCAATGAAAACCGACAAGCGTGGACTTGGAGATTTGAACGTCCCTGTAACATTTGGTGGTGTTACTTTTACTCCTGGTGAATTTGTCTATGCTGACAACAACGGTGTATTAGTTTCTGCACAGAAGCTTGAGTTAACGGATGCTTAATCAGGCAGGTGCATGAGTCAGACCGAGAACTGGCTAAGTTCTAAGATTCTATTATCGGTGTTACAGCAGCACCCAGAAGGAATCAGAGAACATGCATTGCTAATGTGGTTACAAAAACACAACCACATTCAGTTAGAACCGGATGGGTTTCACGATACGATGAAGCTCTTCCGGATTCACTTTCTACTATTTCATCGTTTATACCAATTAAAAGATGAATTGCATGCTACTCAACAAGGTTCGTTGAATATTCACACATTAAGCATTCGTTTTTTACCTTATAAGGAATCCACAGCAGCACTTGTTATGGAAGACCCTTTACGAGCCTATTACTTAGATTTCAATAACCTGAAGGATACTACAGAGAAAGAGCTAGATGAGATGCTAGCAAGCTTTTGGACATCCCTAGGGCGTTTCGAATCTAAAAGTAACCTATGTCCAAAACGGCAACAGGCGCTTGATTTGCTTGAGTTAGATTCAAGTGCAACGGATAAAGAGGTTAAGCGCGCATGGCGTCGCTTAGCAATGAAGCATCATCCAGATCGTGGCGGCGATGAGGAGCAAATCAAAGCATTAAATCATGCTGTTTCGCTGCTTTTGTCGCGATAAGATTTGAACTTCGCTGTATTTCTTCAATCACAGATAATTCTTAATCAAGAATTGATATACAACAGGAAAGCACATGCCAAAAATAGCTAAAATTTCTATCTATCTTATCTCCATCACACTGATTGGTTGGGTAATGTGGACCTATCTTGGTGTAAAACCCATGTCAAAAGATTTAACTGTGATTGGGGATGGTAAACCTGCCGTTGTGCTAGTGTATGAAAGCTATAATCTTGCAGGTATGGATGGTATGGAGAGGTTGAAGCAGGTTAGAGGTGATTTTGAACCTTATATGCACTTTCGCATAGCTCATATTGGAACGCCTGAGGGTGATATGTTTGTTCGCCGTCACGATGCGTTTGATGGAGTAATGGTGCTTTTTGATGGAGCAGGTGAGGTTGTTAGGGTCACCATGGTGCCGCAAGCTTTAGATCAGTTAAAAGCAGAGTTGGCACGTTTACAATAAGATCTTTGCTAGTTGCCGAACTTTCAGATATACAGCATAATCTATTTACTAAATAAGCTGTCCAGGTAATTCGGTCGGCTCAATTAATTTATAAATACACTAGAGCAGGGCCACCCAATCGGGGTGGCTTTGTTTTTTTATAGTCACCCATAAATAAATGCCACCAGCGTAAGGTTGCGCAGGAGTCGTAAACGGAGATGAAGATGTCAGAACTGCCCCCAATTAAAGTCACAGAGCTAGATATTGATCGATTAGAGGGAATGCTTGACAAAGCCCCTTATCGAGGTGACTCGCGTTATAACGGGTTGCGTGATGAACTGGCACGCGCCATCGTCGTGGGTAATGATGAAATGCCCGAAGACGTGGTGCGGATGAATTCAACAGTCACCTTTGAAGTAGAAGAGAGCGGTCAACAATTTCAGCGTACACTTTGCTATCCACATGAGATCAAAGGCCAGCCTGATACCATCTCTATCTTCGCCCCTATAGGAAGTGCGTTGTTAGGCCTGTCTGTCGGTCAGTTGATTGATTGGGAACTTCCAGATACCAAGCATCGTCATGTAAAGATCATTAAAGTTGAAAATGCAGTGACGGTTTAATCATTAAAGATTCACCGGTCTAAAGAGGTTGCACGTGTACGATTTACTCATTTTTGATTGGGATGGCACAATCATCGATTCTGAAGCTAGCATCATTAATAGCATGCAAGCGGCAGCGAGAGATTTGACGATTGATGAACCTGCTGATGCTGCTGTACGTAACATCATTGGGTTAGGCTTACCTGAAGCTATTCGGATGTTGTTTCCCGATGCTGATGAAAAGTTTGTTATGTCCCTAAGAGAACGTTACGTGCACCACTTTTTATCGGCTGATCCTAGTCACTCATCCTTATTTCCGGGTGTGCGTGAAGCGTTGCATAACCTACACAGTCATGGATTTCGATTGGCGGTAGCCACAGGTAAAAGTCGAAGAGGCTTAAATCGAGTTCTTGAAGATACACAGTTAGGAAAGCTTTTCGAGATTACTAAGTGTGCAGACGAAACAGCCTCTAAGCCAGACCCTTTGATGCTGGAAGAGATACTATTTGTTACCGATGTGCCGACTGATCGCGCTGTGATGATCGGTGATACCGAGTATGATCTTGAAATGGGTCATCGAGCGAAAATGGATACTATAGCTGTCAGTTACGGTGCACATGAAATGGAACGTTTATCTCGCTGGAACCCAGTTCGAGAAGTCGATGAATTTGCAGAGTTAGAGGAATGGCTGTTAAGTCATAGACAATAAGTTAACCACAGTAACAATTTATATACTGCAGTTACAGAAAGCATCCACAGACCGGAAGCTAATTAAAAGGAGATCGATGTGAGTCAAAATCCTTGGGATGATCCAGACAAAAAAGATCCATTAACAACGGATGAAGTACCTAGTGAAGCCGCTGATGCAGCGGAGCCTCCCAAGCTTGATACCAAGGTGGATAAAGCCTTGAAATCTGTTGCCGATGGTTCTGATAAAAGCAAAGAGTGGCGTCTGATAGAAAAAGTAGTTTCAACACTGAATGTTGAACAAAGACGCTCACGTCGCTGGGGGATCTTTTTTAAATCTCTGACCTTTATCTATCTTTTTGCACTACTAGGTATCTTCTTAATGGGGCGCGATATATCTGGTGCCAAAGAAGCAGTAGATCGACAGCCTCACGTTGCTATTATTGAGATCAGGGGTGTTATTGCAGATACGGCTGACGCCAGTGCCGATAATGTGATTACAGCTTTACGCAAAGCATTTTCAACACGTCAGGCAGAAGCGGTTATTTTGCGAATCAACAGCCCTGGTGGTAGTCCGGTACAGGCGGGTTATATCAATGACGAAATTAACCGCTTAAGAGCATTGAATCCTAGCAAGAAGGTTTATGCAGTCATCACCGATATAGGCGCTTCAGGTGGTTATTATGTTGCCGTAGCTGCCGATGAAATCTATGCCGATAAATCCAGCTTGGTAGGCTCAATAGGTGTAACTGCTTCAGGTTTTGGATTCGTTGATCTTATCGAAAAAATGGGCATCGAACGTCGTATTATGACTTCAGGTGATAATAAGGCATTTTTGGACCCATTTAGCCCGCAGAAAGAAGATGAAACGGAGTTCTGGAAAACGGTCTTAGGTACCACCCATCAGCAGTTTATTAGAGTTGTCCAAGAAGGTCGGGGTGATCGCCTTGTTGATACTAATGAAGTGTTTACAGGGTTAATTTGGAGTGGCGAGCAGGCTCTAGAGTTAGGTTTAATCGATGGACTAGGTAGCTCTAGTTACGTTGCTCGTGAATTGGTGGGTATTGAACGGATAATCGACTATACACATACACCTTCACCTTTTGATCGATTATTTGATCGGTTAGGTGTAACTATAGCTAAGCACTTGTCCATGCAGTTAACGCAGCAGTGGGCACCAGAGCTGCGTTAATTGTTATCGCTAAATGACCTCAACACCGGCTTGCTCTAGTAGTCGCGTTAAGCGAATTAAGGGTAAGCCAATTAAGGTGTTGGGGTCTTCTCCATCTAATTTATCAAATAGTACTATTCCCAATCCTTCTGACTTGAAGCTGCCAGCGCAATTAAAAGGCTGCTCTCTTTCTAAATAACGATCAATCATTGAGTCAGTTAACTTGCGAAAGTGAACATCAAAGGGAACAACCTCTGTTTGAGCAATGCCAGTTTCACTATCCAATAAACTTAAACCTGTTAAAAAAGTCATGCAGCGACCCGATGCTTTTTTTAGTTGTTCGATAGCGCGAGACTTGGTTCCTGGCTTACCAAGAATTTCACCATCTAGTACAGCAACTTGATCTGAACCTATGATCAAGGCGTTGGGAAACTGCTGCATAACGGCTCTCGCTTTAGTTTCTGCAAGCCTAGCAACGAGTTCATTAGGTGCCTCATCTGGAAATGGTGTTTCATCCACATCGGGTTTTTTGCTTCGATAGGCAAATCCCAGTTTGTCGAGTAGCTCTCGTCGATAGGGTGAACTAGATGCGAGAACAATGGTTTTGTGCATTTCTCTGACCTTATCAGTTAAAATAGATGGGTATCTTACTGCGATATCGCTTTTTATTGAAGGAAACGCCTTATTCCCTTTGACAGATGGGGCTGCAGCCCCTAGAATTGCGCGCTTATGTCGAATGGTCCAATACCGAAAAAAGCAGATCCGCGCAAACTTGCTGAGCGGGGAGCGCAGATTACCGGAATCGCTGAAATTTCAGCGATGCCTCGCCTTGCATCTTTTTTATGCAGCGAGCAAGGCGCAGTAGATGTAACTTTGGAATTTGCAGTTGATGAACAGCATCTGCGTACCGTGACAGGAACTGCTAAAGGTCAAGTTTTTATGACCTGTCAGCGTTGTTTGGAACCGGTCAGTATAGATATCGAAGCAACCTTCAATCTTGCAGTCGTTCTTAATGACGAGCAAGCAAGAAACCTGCCTCGATATTTTGATCCTCTTCTTGTGGAAGAGGAAGACGTAGAGTTGTTACCGATCGTTGAAGATGAACTTATTTTGAGCTTACCTAGCGTGCCAAAACACGTAGATTGTTCAGTTAAAACATCTTGGGGCGATAGTGAGACAGTTCGTCTTCAGCAAGAAAAACCTAACCCTTTCAGTGTATTGGCCTCGTTGAAAGACAAGGTCGATAAGCGTTAATCAGGAGCTATATACCATGGCAGTACAGCAGAACAAAAAATCCCGTTCAAGACGCGATATGCGTCGTTCACACGATGCGCTGAGCGGCCCAACCCTAGCAGTTGATGCAACGACTGGTGAAACTCACCGTCGTCACCATGTGACTGCAGACGGTTTCTACCGTGGCCGTCAGGTGATCAACAAGCAAGACGCTGAGTAAGCTTGTCTGAAAGACTAAGCATTGCTGTTGATGCGATGGGCGGGGACTTCGGTCCCCGTATCACCATCCCTGCTTGCGTCAATCTGTTAAAAAAATACCCTCAGTTACACATTCACCTAGTCGGTGAGACTTCTATATTAAATCCCTTCCTAATTAAGCTGCCTAAGCATCTTCAAGATCGTATTCATCTGCTTCATACCGAATCCGTAGTTAGTATGGAAGATAAGCCTTCTTTTGCTTTAAGACATAGGCGCGATTCTTCTATGTTTAAAGCGATGCAATTGGTCAAAGAAGGTCATGCTTCGGCTTGTGTCAGTGGTGGTAACACTGGTGCATTGATGGCTTTTGGTTGTAGTTTGCTGGGTCGATTGGCGGGTATAGATCGTCCCGCTATTATTAGTGCGATACCAACTGAGACGGGACATTGCTATCTGCTTGATTTGGGAGCAAATATAAACTGCAGTTCAGAGCAGTTGTTTCAGTTTGCCTTGATGGGATCCGCTATGGTTTCAGCGGTAGAAGATAATCCCTCTCCTCGAGTGGCTTTGCTTAACATTGGTATAGAAGAGATCAAAGGAAATGATCAGGTAAGACAGGCTGCACATCTTATTCAAACGCATGGTGGTCTTAATTACATTGGCTATATAGAAGGTGGTGAGGTGTTTAGTGACCGAGCTGATGTCATCGTTTGTGACGGTTTTACAGGAAATATCGCTTTAAAAAGCAATGAGGGTTTAGCGAGACTTATCGCGGGCAAGTTAAAGCAAAGTTTTACCCGAAACCTTTATCGTCGTCTATTGGGCTTGCTTGCTAAGCCTGTACTAAAAGAGTTACAGCAGCAAATCGATCCAGGTAGAAGAAATGGAGCCAGTTTATTAGGCTTGCAGGGCATTGTAGTCAAAAGCCATGGTAGTGCCAGTAGTCGTCATTTTGAAGCGGCTATAGAGCAGGCAATAACGGATTCTAGGCTCAATATCCCAGCCCGCATTGCTGCTAATCTTCAAAACCATCTCTCTTAGTCGATCGACTTATCGTTTATCTCTGCGCGCAATGTTGTACACTATGCTTTTTAGAACTTATGTATGAGTTTTTTACTCAGGACTGTTGTAAGAGGAATATATGTCGCAAGTGCTGGCTTTTGTGTTTCCGGGACAAGGTTCCCAGCAGCTAGGTATGTTGTCCGATTTAGCTGCAACTCATCCGGTCATTGAAGAAACCTTTGCAGAGGCTTCAAAAGCTTTAGGTTACGATCTTTGGAATCTAGTTCAGCAAGGGCCTGAAGAACGCCTTAACTCCACTGAAGTCACTCAGCCAGCACTATTAACTGCTAGCGTTGCACTTTGGCGTCTTTGGTTGCAGCAGGGCGGTGCTAAACCCTCTGTGATGGCAGGTCATAGTCTAGGGGAATACTCGGCTTTGGTGTGCGCAGGATCGCTGTCTTTAGCTGAAGGCGTAAAGCTAGTTCAGTTGCGTGGTGAACTGATGCAAAAAGCTGTTCCTGCAGGCACGGGTGCAATGGCCGCAATATTGGGCTTGGATGATGCAGGTGTTGCTGCTGCCTGTGAGTCTATAGCTCAAGAACAAGTTGTTGCACCGGTTAACTTCAATTGCCCAGGTCAAGTGGTGATTGCCGGTGAAAAAGCTGCCGTAGAGCGAGCGATGGAAGCTTGTAAAGCTGCTGGTGCTAAACGTGCCATTCCTCTTGCTGTGAGTGTTCCATCTCATTGTCGCCTAATGGAACCGATTGCACAGGAAATGGCCAAAGCACTTGCTGAAGTTGAACTCTTGATGCCTGCTATTCCAGTGGTTCAAAATGTAACTGCAGATCTTTCTGGTAATTTAGAGCAGCTTCGCGAAAACCTAGTTTCACAATTATATCATCCCGTGCTTTGGACAGATTCAGTTAACCGAATGGTTGCTGAGGGGGTCACTATGACGGTTGAATGCGGCCCTGGAAAAGTACTATGTGGGCTCAATAAAAAAATAGATAAATCGCTTGAAGTTGTTTCGCTAACTGATTCTGCGAACTTCGAAAAAGCCCTAAGCCTAGTTTAATTTTGTGTGGATTCAGGGAGACTTATGAGTATTAAAGGTAAAGTCGCGCTTGTTACCGGTGCTACCCGTGGTATTGGTAAAGCCATAGCGGAAAACTTGGCGTCACAAGGCGCCGTTGTCATCGGTACAGCAACCAGTGATAAGGGAGCCGATGCGATCAGTAGTTATCTATTAGCTGCTGGTAATGGCGGTTGCGGAATGGTTCTTGATGTCGCGGAAGCTGCTTCTATCGATGGAGTGCTAAAAGCAATCACCGAAAGATTTGGTGCTGTTGAGATTCTGGTTAATAATGCAGGTATCACTCGCGACAATATTATGATGCGCATGAAGGACGATGAGTGGGATTCTGTCATCAACACCAACCTAAGCGCCAACTTTCGTTTAGCAAAAGGTTGCTTGCGTGGCATGACTAAAGCTCGCTGGGGGCGTATTATAAGCATCAGTTCGGTTGTTGGATCGATGGGTAATGCCGGTCAAGCTAACTATGCTGCAGCAAAAGCTGGTCTAGAGGGCTTTTCTCGCGCATTGGCTCGAGAGATCGCTAGCCGAAATATTACCGTCAATTGCGTTGCTCCAGGCTTTATTGAAACGGATATGACCTCTGGTCTTGCTGATGAGCATAAAAATATCCTGCAAGGTCAAATTCCGATGGCTCGGTTAGGGCAACCTGATGAGATTGCTTCAGTTGTTGGATTTTTGGCAAGTGAGGGTGGTAGTTACGTAACAGGTGAAACAATACATGTCAATGGCGGCATGTATATGGCTTAAATGCACATAATCAGCAACAAAGAATTGTTTTTTGTGCTGATATGTTGATAATTGTCGGTCAGCAATAACTAAATCGGTCGACATGCTTGCTAGTGTGTCATTGGTTCTAATAAAATTGCGTCTCGCATCTTGGGATGTGATGGTGTCTATAAGTATATAGGAAGAGATATGAGTAATATTGAAGAGCGCGTTAAGAAAATCATCGCTGAGCAACTGGGTGTAAAAGAAGAGGAAGTTGTTAATAGTGCTTCTTTCGTTGAAGACCTAGGTGCAGACTCGCTCGACACCGTTGAGCTGGTGATGGCACTAGAAGAAGAATTTGAAACTGAAATTCCTGACGAAGAAGCTGAAAAAATTACCACTGTTCAGCTAGCAATTGACTACATCAACGCTCATCAGTAATCGATAAGATTCTGGTGGTTTTGTTGAAAAGCCGCACCTATATATACCCTATATAGTGCGGCTTTTCTGTTGATGGTGTGTATTTCTGGAGGAACAGATGTCTCGCAAAAGAGTGGTTGTAACTGGATTAGGTTTGCTAACTCCGGTCGGTAACACTGTAAGGGATGCGTGGGACAATATTGTAGCTGGTAAAAGCGGCGCCCAGCTGATCGAGCATTTCGATACATCAGCATTTGCTACGCGTTTTTCAGCACCTGTAAAGGCTTTTGACCTCGAGCCTTACATGAATCCTAAAGAAGGTCGCAAGATGGACTTGTTTATTCAATACGGCATGGTTGCTGCCATGCAAGCAATTGAGGATGCAGGTCTTGAGGTTACTGAAGAAAATGCAACCAGAATAGGTTGCGCGATAGGTTCTGGCATTGGTGGATTACCAATGATTGAGCGTACGCATGATCTTCTAAATGCTTCCGGTCCCCGAAAAGTGTCACCCTTCTTTGTCCCGGGTAGCATCATCAATATGATTGCTGGAAATCTAGCGATTAAATACGGTTTTCGTGGTCCTAATATTGCCATTACCACAGCATGTACATCAGGTACCCACAATATTGGCCATGCGATGCGCATGATTCAATATGGCGATGCTGACATTATGATTGCTGGTGGTGCAGAAATGGCAACAACGCCACTAGGAATTGCTGGTTTCTCCGCAGCAAGAGCCTTATCGACTCGAAACGATAATCCAGAAGCGGCAAGTCGCCCTTGGGATCGTGATCGAGATGGATTTGTTTTAGGTGAAGGAGCTGGAATCCTCGTTATAGAGTCCTATGAAAGTGCTAAAGCGCGTGGTGCGAAAATCTATTGCGAACTAGCGGGCTTTGGTATGAGCGATGACGCATTTCATATGACAGCCCCTCCTGAGGATGGTGCTGGTGCAGCTTTGTCTATGCAAAATGCGATGAGAGATGCTGGTATGAACTCAGATGAGATCCATTATATCAATGCTCATGGCACCTCCACTCCAGCGGGCGATAAAGCTGAATCAAATGCGGCTAAAACAGTGCTGGGAAGCTCTGCTTCACAAGCTCGTATGAGCTCAACTAAATCGATGATTGGTCATCTATTGGGTGCAGCCGGTGCCGTTGAAGCCGCGTTTTGTGTGCTTGCCATAAGAGATCAAGTTGCACCGCCTACGATAAATCTTGATAACCCGTCTGAAGGTTGTGATTTGAATTATGTCGCTCATCAGGCTCAGCCTTGCCTCATCAAGGGTGCGATGTCTAATTCATTTGGCTTTGGCGGTACGAACGGAACATTGGTATTTAGACAGATGTAAATCTGTCTTTCTAAACACAAGGAAGTGTCATCTATGCACGATTGTAGTGAGCTACACTTTATTCCCATGGCAGACGTAATTCAGCAGTTAGTGAATGGTCAAAACAGCGGTGATCTAAATATTCAAGATCGCGGTTTAAGCTATGGTCATGGCGTTTTTGAAACGCTAAAGATTTCTGCAAACAAACCTTTATTATGGCAATCTCATATCGATCGATTGTTATCTAGCTGTCAGAGATTAAAAATTCCTGTTGATGCACTTCAGGAACAGCTCGAGAAGGATGTATTGCTTCTTGAATCTGTAGAGCAAGGTGTGTTGAAAATTATCGTCACTGCAGGTGTGGGTGGTCGTGGATATCAACTACCGACTCAGCCATCGCCGACTCGTATAGTGCAGCTTTTTCCTTTTCCATCTTACCCAGACCAACCATCAGACCAGGGCATTAAAGCGCGTTGGTGTACTATGCAACTTAGTTGCGCTCCATTATTGGCAGGTATTAAGCATTTAAATCGCTTAGAGCAGGTTCTAGCAAGGGCTGAATGGAGTGATAGTGATATACGCGAGGGGATAGTTTGTGGAAGCGATGGCTATCTTGCTGAAGGGACAATGAGTAACCTATTCATAGTAAAAGATCAGGTACTTAAAACGCCTGATCTTGAAAATTATGGTGTTGAAGGGATTATGCGTAACCACTTGATAGATCTTGCGCGTTCCGTAGATATGGATGTTGAAGTATGCAAATTGACCAAGGATGATTTAATTGCAGCAGATGAGGTTTTTTTCTGTAATAGCTTGATCGAAATTTGGCCACTGCGTCAATTGGAACAACATGGGTTTGAAGTAGGTCCAATAACCCGTAAACTCCAACAGTTGCTAATGAAAGAGTAGTCCTTGATGTTAAAAAAACTGTTTTTGTTTTTCCTCCTAGCTATCATTATTGCTGTCGCAGCTGCATGGTATCTGTTTGACTATCATGAACGCGAACTTTTCGCTCCACTGCCGGTAGAAGAGACAGTTGTCGTTAATGTAAATCAAGGTACTAGCTTCCAACAGTTGATGCGTCGTTTTGAGTCTGATGGCTGGCTTAAGCATGCCGACTTTATGCGTCTTTATAGTCGTCTTCATCCTGAGCTAACCTCCATTCGTGCTGGTGAGTATGCGATTAATCCAGGCAGTAGCTTGATGGATGTGATCGATAAAATGAATCGTGGAGATGTGATCGCACATCGTTTTACCATTATAGAAGGTCACACTTTCCGTCAAATGATCTCTGCTCTTCACGCTGATGATCGTATCCAGCCAACCCTAAAAGATAAATCCGAAGCTGAATTAATGGAGATCATTACAGGTGATCCTGATTTGCCAGCAGAAGGTATGTTCTTGGCAGAAACTTATCAGTTTATTCGTGGGGCGACTGATGTCGATATTTTACGTCGCGCCAATAGAGACCTACAAAGCTTCCTAGAAGCCCAATGGATGTCACGTGACGAAAGCTTACCTTATAAGTCCCCTTATGAGGCAGTCATTATGGCTTCTATCATTGAGCGTGAAACTGGTGTTGCTGCAGAACGAAGCAAAATTGCAGGTGTTTTCGTTCGACGCCTTAATATCGGCATGCGCTTACAAACAGACCCTACTGTTATCTACGGTATGGGAGACAGTTACGTTGGTCGTATTACTCGGGCTGATTTACAACGTCCCACTCCTTGGAATACCTATACCATAGACGGTTTGCCCCCCACGCCTATTTCAATGGTGGGAAGAGAAGCCATCGTAGCGGCGTTTAATCCACTAGAGGGCAATGCGCTTTATTTCGTCGCGCGTGGTGATGGAACACATCATTTTTCCGCGACTCTAAGAGAGCACAATAACGCTGTGAATCGCTATCAGCGCAATCGTCGCAGCGATTATCGCTCTTCACCACCGCCAGCAGGGAATACACCATGACAGGTCGTTTTATTACCCTTGAAGGTGTTGAAGGTGTCGGTAAAAGCACCAATTTAGAGCACATTAAATTTCGATTAGAAGCCGCTGGTATTAAACTTGTTGTCACTCGCGAGCCGGGTGGTACCGAGATGGCAGAAGAGATTCGCGCCTTACTTTTGCAACCACGTAGCGAATCTGTATCTGAAATGGCAGAGCTGTTATTGATGTTTGCTGCGCGAGCTCAGCATCTTCATGCCTTAATTAAACCTTCACTAGAAGCGGGTGTTTGGGTTTTGTGTGATCGCTTTACTGATGCCACCTTTGCTTATCAAGGTGGAGGTAGAGGAGTTTCTTTCGAATGGATATCGACCTTAGAATCTATGGTTCAACAAAGTTTACGACCAGATCTGACTTTACTTTTAGATCTACCTGTTGAAGTGGGTTTAGAGCGCGCAAGACAGAGAAGTGCTTTTGATCGCTTTGAAGCTGAACAGCAGCATTTCTTTGAACAAGTTAGGAAGGTTTATCTGCAAAGAGCCGAACAACAACCCGAACGTTTTGCAATCATAGATGCGACTCCTTCTATTGAGCAGGTTCAAGCTCAGATTGACCAAGTTTTATTTGATAAGCTTGGAGTGTCATCAGTATGAACAAACCAATCGTTTTGCCTTGGGCTAAGCCTCTATGGCAACGACTGGTATCACAGCATCAGCAATCGAAGTTACCTCATGCGATCCTATTGAGTGGTCATACTGGTATAGGTAAAAGTGAATTTGCTCATGCATTTGCTCATCTTTTGCTGTGTCATAAGCCTGTTGATCAGAAGCCTTGCGGTAAATGTAGAAGCTGTGAATTAGTTAGCAGTGGCACACATCCTGACCAAGTCTACCTTCACCCAGAAGAGCAAGGTAAGGCGATAAAAGTAGATCAGGTACGTGAGTTAATGAGCTTCTTACACAGTACAGCTCAGCAGGGCGGTTATCGTGTGGTCGTGATGGAGCCGGCTGAAAGCATGAATGTCAGTGCTGCGAATGCTTTGCTTAAGTCCTTGGAAGAGCCAGGTGACAATACGCTATTGCTATTAGTATCTCATTTACCTGGTCAGCTGATGCCGACAATTCGAAGTCGCTGTCAACAAGTGACATTTCCTTTTCCTGATCATGCGATTGCAACCACATGGCTTGCTGAAGAATTATCCCTTAGCCAAGATAGAGCAGAGCAGTTATTGTCTATTTCGCAAGGCGCTCCTTTAAAGGCGAAAGATCTGTTTCAGCGGGACTTAATTAGCTTGCGTGCAACCTTCATGAAAAGCTTGGGTGATCTCCTCAAAGCTCGCATTACCGCCGTTGCTGTGGCTGAAAAACTTTATAAAGAAGATCTGTTACAATTATTGGAATGGATACATAGCTTATTAGTTGATATTGTTCGATTACAGGCCGATGATCAAACATTAAGTATCAGCAATAAAGATATGCAAAAAATGTTGAGTGCTGTGTCAAAAAGAGCAGGCGCGATGCAGGTGTTTAGTTTGTTGGATCAAGTTCAATCTGAACGAGTGAGTTTATTGCAACGTCATAATCCAAATAGACAGTTGCTTCTTGAAACACTGTTGTTAGGTTGGGTGAGATTGGTTCGTTAACTATGAAGGAATAGTTCGATGTCCATAGTACCAAGAATTAGCCATGGTATTTTGTCTTTATCGATAGAAAATAAAGAAGACTTGTATAAGTCTTTCATGCCATTTGTGACCTATGGGGGGTTGTTTATTCCGACATCACGCTCGTATCAATTGGGTGAAGAAGTTTTCATGCTACTAACCATTATGGAAGAGCAAGAAAAAATACCTGTTACGGGTAAAGTGATTTGGGTAACGCCTAAAGCTGCTCAAGGTGGCCGAGTACCCGGTATAGGCATTCAGCTGACATCTGATGATGCTCCGTTGGTTAGAAAGATAGAAAACTATTTAGCGGGCGCCTTAAACAGCTCTCGACGCACTTACACTATTTAAACGCAGTTATAACAGGATTTTTTTCGTAGTATGTTTATTGACTCGCACTGTCATCTCGATCGTATCAATCTAGAAAAAATTAACGCAACACTACCGAGTTTAGTGGACGCTGCTCATGCTCGTGATGTTGAAAAAATGTTATGTGTCTCCATCGATCTTGATCAGTTTGAGCAAATGGAAAGCGTTACACGAGAGTTTGCTAATGTATATATCTCTGCCGGCGTTCATCCATTGCATGTTGATGAACAGCCTTTTAATGAGCAAAGACTAAGAGAGGCTGCCGCAAAAGATAGAGTTGTTGCGATAGGCGAAACAGGTTTAGATTACTACTATTCTCGTGATCATATCGATGCTCAACATGAAAGCTTTGCTGGTCATCTTCGTGTCGCAGGTGATTTAGGTTTGCCTGTGATAGTGCATACCCGTGATGCTAGAAAAGATACACTGGATCTGATTGATCAGCATGGTAATTCAGAAACAGCAGGTGTGTTGCATTGTTTTACTGAATCGCTAGATATGGCAATGCAGGCTTTAGATCTTAATTACATGATCTCTTTTTCAGGGATTATTACTTTCAAAAATGCTGAAGAGCTGCGTGAAGTTGTCAAAGCAGTGCCACTTGAGCGTTTGTTGATCGAAACGGATTCGCCTTATTTAGCACCCGTACCCTACCGTGGTAAACAGAACCAGCCTGCGTATGTCGTTGAAGTGGCTCAGTGTGTAGCGGATCTTAAAGGGGTTTCACTAGAAACGGTTGCAAGGGTCTCTAGTGAAAACTTTTATCGTCTTTTCTCAAAAGCCTAGTTTTTAAAAAACTTAACTTTTAAAAACCTTTTATTTTAAAAGCCGAGGTCATCATCCGACATGGGTGTAATACTTAGCAGCATCTTAGTCAGATCTAACAAAATGATTAAGATGTTGTTGTGATAACAAACACCTTGTACAAAACGTTTAGCTGATTCGTCACCGCTCAAATTAGGCGCTCGATCAACGCGGTTAGTCGGTAAGTTGATAACTTCGTCTACACTGTCAACCACTAAACCGATTACTTCCTTATCGTTCAACTCGACAATAATGATTCGAGTTTCATCATCATAAGGTACGTCAGACATATGAAAGAGTCGGCGCGTGTCTATAACTGTGACTACGTTACCACGAACGTTAATGATGCCTAGTACGGAATAGTCAGCGCCAGGAACGGGTGTGATTTCAACATAACGTAAGACTTCTTTGACTTGCATTACATCAATACCGTAGAGCTCTTGATTCACTCTAAAGGTAGCCCACTGGTGGTAAACGACTTCCTCTTCTTTAGCGCGGCGTGCGTTTTCTTCCTGCTTTTTCTTGTTCGCGGAGATCTTCTCCATCATTTTAATTTGCTCTGCAGCGGCCTCTAAACTCATGATCAAGGTTCCTTTCTGCTAGCCATAACAGGCTGACGGTGACGATAGTATTGATTTGGATTATAGCGGTTATAAATGCATGTGACTATGATATGTCCATGAATTGCATTGGCACTTTAAACAAGTCTAGGACGAAAAGCATATTTTGCCCACTAAAAATTATAAACAGTTATCAGGTTTAGGTAATCCAGCAATACATGCTGCTATTTTAGCAGGGCTACCTGGAAATAATTTCATCAAATAAATGCTACGGCCTTTTTCAGCACCTAGTTCCTTACTAACTGCTTTACACAAAGGGCGCATGGCTGGAGAGTGTTCATAGTCTAGATAAAACTGACGAATCACCCGAATAATTTCCCAATGATCACCGGTTAATTGAATTCCTTTGTCCTTAGCCAATTCAGCAGCAAGATCTTCAGACCAATCTTCCAGTTTAAACAAATAACCTTCATCATCCAGCAAGTCTTGATAGCTCATATTCTTTGCCCAGTTAAAACCAACTGACCACGCGATCGCAGCGTAAGGTTAAATTGACAAACTCTGCATCGTTAATTAACACGACAGATTCATCAGCTTTGATTCCTCTGGCTTCAATATCAATCTTAAGTGCATGGGTGATGATGTTTGTTGGAAGCTTACTGCGATGGATAGGAAGCGCTAAGTAAACAGCATCTTCTATCAGTAGCAACTCATCAGTCTCAGACAGTGCTTTCAGGCACTGACTTAGCGTATTCAAATCAGATGGTGGCGTATTTAAGGTGTGCAGTGATTTGCTCATAAAATGCTCTTAATAGACATATGTTAGAGTGTAAAGACAACATCATGCTGACTAATAAGACGCTTAACAGTATCTGTATCGAGAGAACTGACATCGATGTGTAACTGTTCTTCTTCAATACCGTGATAGGCTAATGCATCAGCATCCACATAGATAGATTCGATATCATACATGGCTAGCGATGAATGCAATGCGTTGAGGTTTTTTTGACGTAAAGGAGCACTGTGTTGATTCGAAAGCAGCTGAAGTACGCCATCTCCTAAAAATAAAAGACTGATGTTTTGTTCAAAAACAGAGCAGGTTAAGGCGATATCCAACAAGTCTCGTGCGGCTGAAGTGCCATAGGGTGGAGAGTTGAAAATCAACAAAAAGCGCTTAGGTGCTGGTTGTTTTTCAGGGCTCATCCTCGACCTCCAAAGGTGATTACGCGATCAGAGATAATAGCAGCTTCAACTAATTGGCCGAGCCCCGATAACTCAAACCCTTCTGCAAGATTATGTTGTGTTTTGTCATAACGGCGAGCTTCATTGCTATCGAGTACGCCTCGTCTTATAGCAGCGGCGATGCAAACCACTAAATCGAGCTTATGCTCGTCAGCTAAAGACCTCCAGTCAGAGGGTAGGCAGGGTTCATCTGCGGCACTGCTGGATAGAGCGTTGCCATTAAAGACACCGTCACGATAAAAAAACACTCTATGCAAGGTATGGCCGGCTTCTAAAAGCGCACGTGCAAAGCGAAGTGCGGTTTCTGGTGCTTGATGTTGCACGGGTGATGCATGAATAACGAGGGTGAAAATCATCTGATAAACCCTTAAAAAAGAAAACCCCGCCATCTTAGCAAAGAAGGCGGGGTTTTCTAAAGCTAAAGCGATTAGTCGTTGCTTAACACGCCTACTAAGTGAAGTAGGTGAACAAACAAGTTGTAAATACTTAAGTACAGACCAACAGTAGCCATAATGTAGTTCTGGTAATGACCATTTACGATGTTGCTAGTGTCATACAAAATGAAACCAGCCATCAACAAAACCACAAGAGCCGAGAAAGCTAGGTGCAATGCAGGAATGTGTACGCCGAAGAAAGGCAACACCAGCAGAACAACCATGGCAATGATCATCACGATAGCGCCTGTTGCTAGGAAGCCACCCATAAAGCTGAAGTCACGCTTGCTGCTCATAACGTAAGCTGACAAGCCAACAAAGGTAAGAGCAGTCATGCCGAGTGCGGTCATTACAATTTGACCACCGCCAGACATAGCTAAGTAGTGGTTAAGGATAGGACCTAAACCAAAACCTAGTAAACCTGTAAAGGCAAATACCAGCGGAAGGGCTGCAGCAGAGTTCTGTTTTTTATGGAGTACAAAAAGCAGACCAAAGCTGACCAGTACACTACCGATATACATAAAAAATGGAGGGTTGATGATCATGGAAATCACTGCCGTAACAGCACTGAATCCCAAAGTCATAGCAAGCAACATGTAAGTGTTGCGAATCAATTTATTGGTCTGGATTACTGACGCTTCTGAGCGATAACCCAATTCTTGTACTTTATCCATAGTAGTCCTCATTGAAGTAAAATCTGGAACAGGGCTAATAATCAGGGTAAATTACCCTAAGTTCAAGTTTTTGACCTAAATCAATAGCAATAATTCCCAATTAACCTCTGAAAATTGAAATCAGTTGACACTCGTGACTCATTCTTCCGACTTAGATATTCAAAACGATTCACAAATACCTGAAATTTTGTATCAAGATGATTATCTTGTGGTACTTCATAAGCCTGCTGGTTTGTTGGTTCACCCCAGCTGGATATCTCCGGCTAACTCCCCAAACTTAATTAAGTGGCTAAAGCAGCAGTTTCCATCCGATACCTTTCATACGATTCATCGTCTTGATCGGGCCACCTCTGGGGTGATTGTATTTGTTCGCAATGACAAACAAGCTGCGCAAATCATGCATCAACAATTTTTGGATCGTAGGGTTTCTAAAACTTATTTATGTGTCGTTAGAGGTTGGTCAGCAGCAGAAGGATCCATTGATTATCCTCTTAGCCAGAAAAAAGATCATTATGCTGATCCTTTTGCCAATGATGATAAACCAGCCCAAGAAGCCGTGACGCATTACCGAACCTTAGCTCATGTTGAACTTCCTATACCTGTTGGACGTTACCCAGTTGCGAGGTATTCACTGGTAGAAGTTAAACCTGAAACAGGTAGAAAACATCAGATTCGTCGTCATATGAAGCATATTTTGCATCCGCTAGTTGGCGATACTAAGCACGGAGAGGGACGTCATAATCGTCTATTTAGAGAGCATTTTGATCTTCGTCGATTGTTATTGATGGCAACAGAATTACGCTTTGATCATCCTGTCGAGTTAAAACAGATTAGAGTCAAAGCTGAACCAGATAAGACAGTCAAAAGCCTCTTTGCTCAATTAGGCTGGCATGATCTTGAAGAGTTGAGTGAAAACCCAGATTTACGAGCGTGAATTGATTGCGAAATCTAGCGTGCGTGGTAGCATGATCCTATAAATATTTAATAATCAAAAATGCATACAAGATGAATGATCAAACAGAAACCGCGAAAACGTTAACCCATAGATTGACAGCAGATAAGCCCCTAAGAGTTGCATTGATTGGCGCAATGGATCAGGAAATTGAGCTAATTAAAAGTGCAATGAATGATGTGCAGCTATTTAACCAAGCCGGCTATGAATTTTTCCAAGGTCAGCTTCAAGGAGCAGATGTCGTATTGTTAAAATCTGGCATAGGCAAAGTCAATGCCGCGATTGGAACCACTATTTTATTGCATGAATTTACTCCAGACTGCGTCATCAATACAGGTTCAGCAGGTGGGTTTGATCCGTCATTATCGGTCGGGGATGTGGTTATATCAGATCGAGTCTTACATCATGACGCAGACTTAACTATTTTTGGATACCAACCTGGACAACTGCCGGGTATGCCTCCAGCTTTTATCCCTGATGCAGACTTATCAACCATTGCTGAAAAATGTATTAGTCAGTTTGATGGTGTGAATACGGTTCATGGTCTGATCGCAACCGGTGATAGCTTTATGAACGCACCTGAGCGAGTTGCTGCAACGCGAAAAACTTTCCCTGATATCAAAGCAGTAGAGATGGAAGCTGCAGCAATAGCTCAAGTTTGTCATCGCTTTGACATTCCGTTTATTGTTATCAGAGCACTCTCCGATATAGCGGGTAAAGAGTCCAACCTTTCCTTCAAAGAGTTTTTAGAAACAGCCGCCACTAACTCTGCCAATATGGTCTGCGCCATCGTTCGTGAAATAGTAGTTCATCAAAAAAGTATTCAGCAGGAAGCATAATCATGGCTAAAACAGCATTTATAGGTTTGGGAACCATGGGTTTCCCTATGGCAGGGCATCTTGCTGCAAAAGGTCACGAAGTCTGTGTATTTAATCGAACCTCTGCAAAAGCTGAGGCATGGACGTCACAACATGGCGGTAAATTTGCATTAACACCTGCAGAAGCAGCTAAAGATGCTGATTTCGTGTTTGTTTGTGTTGGCAATGATGAAGACTTACGCTCTGTTACGATTGCAGAAACTGGCGTATTAAGCAGCATGAAGTCAGGTAGTGTTTTGATAGACCACACCACCGCTTCGGCTGATGTTGCTCGCGAAATTTATGCGGCTGCTTCAGAAAAAAACATCGGATTTCTTGATGCTCCCGTATCGGGTGGGCAGGCTGGAGCCGAACAGGGTGTCTTGAGTGTAATGATTGGCGGTGATGAGGCAGTCTATGCTAAAGCAGAGCCAATCATTGCGAGTTTTTCACGCTCACAAAAGTTGATGGGTGGTTCAGGCTCTGGTCAGTTGGCTAAAATGGTGAATCAGATCTGTATTGCAGGCCTAGTTCAAGGATTAGCAGAAGCTGTTCACTTTATTCAAAAAGCAGGATTGGATGGTGAAAAAGTCTTCGATGTCATTCAGCATGGTGCTGCAGGCTCATGGCAAATGGCTAATCGCCATAAAACTATGCTTAACGATGAATTTGACTTCGGTTTCGCTGTAGACTGGATGCGCAAGGACTTAAGTATTGCTTTAAATGAGGCCCGCAAAAATGGTGCTCAATTGCCAGTTACAGCTTTAGTAGACCAGTTTTATGCTGAAGTTCAGCAAAAAGGCGGTGGTCGATGGGATACCTCAAGTCTAGTCAAAAGGTTTAACTCTTAACCGATTTAGACTTAAAAAGATGTGAGGTTAGCTCGTAATCCTCTATAATTTAAATCAATAAGGGCGCCAAGACCCTAAGCTTCTAATTTAAATTAATATTTACAAAAAAAGGTACGTTCTATGTCTATTGATAAATATAGTATGATTTCACTTGCACCGAGCTTGGCTGTGATTGCAGCTGTTGTTGCAATTACAGTTTTTGGGGTGATTTTTCTGAAAAAGCAAATCGCTAAAGATGCAGCAAAATCTGGAAAGTAAAACTGCATTGTAAAGCTTTGATATAACTTCTAGTTAAGGTAACGATATGTTCCGCTCAGCTAATCTCAGCCAACCCGAAAAGGTACAGCGTGAAAGCCAGCGTCATCCACTGCTTTCTGATAATGACATAAACACCATTCTGATTAATGGTGCGCAAATGTCATTGAGTAAGCTGAAGCGAGCACGTTCGTTTAATGCACGTATCTACTACTATGCAGAGATAGGTGTTTACCTAGAAGTATCGCTGTCACGGGGAGCTGGTATTACCGATGCAACCCGTGAACAGCTCGAGCAGATTCACAAAGACGCGACCCATATTCACATGAATGCGAATAAGCAGTTAGCTTTGAAATCTTAATTTCATGTCGGAGTTGCAAAACCCTTCTGAATCATCATCGTTTGATCATAAAGCCTTTCTGGCTAACTTAAGTTCACGCCCTGGTGTGTATCAAATGTATGATACCCAAGGCAAAATACTTTACGTTGGCAAAGCTCGTAACTTAAAAAATCGAGTGACGAGTTATTTCAGAGGAACAGGTCAAGGCACTAAAACCAGAGCCTTAGTGTCACATATTCACCGTATCGAAGTGACGGTGACTAACAGTGAAACAGAAGCTCTGTTGCTTGAGCAAAACCTTATCAAGGCACAAAAACCGCCTTATAATATTTTGCTTAGAGATGATAAGTCCTATCCCTATATTTTTATTTCATCGAATGAATCCTTTCCTGCAGTTAGATTTCATAGAGGCGTCAAGCGAGCTAAAGGACAGTATTTTGGACCTTTCCCAAGCGGCGGAGCAGTCAAAGAAAGCTTAAATTTGCTTCAGAAACTGTTTCGCATTCGTCAGTGTGAAGATAGCTTTTTTAGAAACCGTTCTCGCCCATGTTTGCAATATCAAATCAAGCGCTGTACCGCTCCTTGTGTCGGTCTTATCAACGAATCCGAATATGCTAATGACTTGCGTCATGCCAGCATGTTTTTGGAAGGTAAAAATAATGCTGTCATAAATGAGATAGCTCAACGAATGGAGCAAGCAGCGGCTGCATTAGATTTTGAGTTAGCAGCTGAATTACGTGATCAAGTATCTGCCTTGCGCCAGGTTCAAGAGCAGCAGTATGTTTCTGGTAGTGGTGGTGAAGCGGATGTATTTGGCTGCGCAATGGACAAGGGTCTGGTGTCCATCCATGCTTTATTCGTTCGCGGTGGTCGAGTGATAGGCAGTCGCGTCTATCATCCTAAGCTATCACTAGAGGGCTCTGAAAGTGATGTGCTTTCTGCTTTTATTGCTCAATTTTACTTAAGTAGTGTCAGAGAGGTGCCTGCCGTTATTATTCTTCCCAATGCTTTGGAAGATGGTGCGATTATTGAACAGGCATTATCTGATAAGACTCAGCGAAGAATTCAGCTACTTCACAACGTCAGAGGTGATCGGGCAGGGTGGCAACGTCTTGCTCAAACCAATGCACAAAACCAACTCCTGAGTCAGTTAGCGAGTAAACAAAATATGGCTCAACGCTTCTTATCATTGCAAGAAGTGTTGGATATGGATAGTCCTATAACAAGAATGGAGTGCTTTGATATCAGTCATAGCTCAGGTGAGGCTACAGTTGCTTCATGTGTGGTATTTGACGCTAACGGTCCTTTAAAGACTGACTATCGACGCTTTAATATAGACGGCATCACCGCTGGAGACGATTATGCAGCGATGCAGCAAGCGCTCGAGCGCCGCTATACCAAGCTTAAAAAGGGTGAGGGTAAGTTACCGGATCTTTTGGTAATTGATGGCGGTAAGGGGCAAGTTACGCAGGCGATGAGGGTGCTTGAATCACTTCAGATTACCGAAGTGCAAGTGATCGGTATCGCAAAAGGAACAACGCGTAAAGCTGGTTTTGAGTACCTTGTGAATGGATTGACGGGTGATGAAAGTGTTATGCCATCCGATTCTGGTGCTTTGCATCTACTGCAATACATTCGAGATGAAGCACACCGCTTTGCGATAGCAGGTCACCGTGCAGCCCGAGGAAAAGCAAGAAAGCGCTCTACTCTTGAAGATATAGCCGGTATTGGCCCTAAAAGACGCCGAGAGTTACTCAAGTATTTCGGCAGTATCAAAGAGATAGAGAACGCAAGTGTTGAAGAAATTGCAAAAGTCTCTACCATAAGTGATAAGCTGGCACTGGAAATTTGGTCGTGCCTGCATCCCGACAGCTAAATAGGACTGCGAAATGCTGTTTTCTATGAAAATACCTAATTTATTGACACTATTGCGGATTTTTTTAATTCCGGTGTTTGTTGCTATTTATTATATGCCAGGTGCTTGGTCGCCATGGGTAGCCGCTGCTATTTTTGGATTGGCTGCGCTGACCGATTGGCTTGATGGCTACTTAGCTAGGCGTTTAGATCAACAATCTCCTTTTGGAGCTTTCTTAGATCCTGTTGCTGATAAGCTCATGGTCGCTGCTGCCTTAGTCATCCTTGTAGAGACTTATGCGACTCCGATGATTACTATTCCAGCGGTAATTATTATCGGGCGTGAAATCGTTATTTCGGCTCTTCGTGAATGGATGGCCGAAATAGGGGAAAGAACCCGTGTGTCAGTTTCCATGATTGGTAAGGTGAAAACGACACTGCAAATGGTCTCTATTTTGGTACTGATCGCAGTGGCTCCTTTCTCTATGCTGTCGTGGGTAGGTATTTTAACGCTGTATGGCGCGTCATTACTGACGTTGTGGTCGATGTACATTTATTTAAGAGCCGCTTGGCCCTTGTTAATCGATGATATATAAGCATTAATACTGTACAAAAATTGAACATAATTGTTGAAAAAACAAAAACTTGAAAATAACTATTGACGTCCAAGTCTATTTCCGTAAAATACGCACCCACTGACAGACATTGTCTATCCAGTGAAAAGCGGGAATAGCTCAGTTGGTAGAGCACGACCTTGCCAAGGTCGGGGTCGCGAGTTCGAGTCTCGTTTCCCGCTCCAGATTAAATCCTAGATTTAATCAAGTATGAGATTTTGGGCTGGATGGCAGAGTGGTCATGCAGCGGACTGCAACTCCGTGTACGCCGGTTCG
>REDB01000246.1 GCA_007693685.1 Oceanospirillales bacterium | reverse complement strand
TAATTGGACGCTGGGTAAGCATGGTAAATATCATGAAGACCGTTGCCCAGAAAGCTGATAAGCCTGGAGATAAACGCTCAACCATCAAGCACCAAACTAGCACTACTACTGGAAGAATGTAGTGCAGACCAACCATTACCGTAGGACGCGTTTGCGGCAGGGTAATAACATCTGAGTTTGGATCATCTAATTCTAGTTCTGGATACTTTGATCCTACTTTTAGAAGGGCTACATATACAACGGCAAGTACTGCAGCAACAAACCAAGGCGTTGCATCACCCAATATGGGTTTTATCCAACCTAATCCATAATAGACTGCGAATGACAGCGCCATCAGCAAAATTATGCCTGTCATGAAGCCAATCACTTTGTTTAGCAATGGACGAACAGGGTTGTTAGAGGGCAAACCTTTCATGTTCGCCTTAAGTGCTTCAAGGTGAACAATGTAGATCAGTGCGATATATGAAATAACGGCTGGTAGAAAAGCGTGCTTGATCACCTCTACATAAGATATGCCAACATACTCCACCATCAAAAACGCCGCTGCGCCCATAACTGGGGGCATAATCTGCCCATTGACAGATGAAGATACTTCTACAGCACCTGCTTTTTCTGAGCTGAAACCAACTCTTTTCATCATTGGGATTGTGAAGGTACCGGTTGTTACCGTATTTGCGATAGATGAACCCGATATAAGCCCTGTCATACCTGATGCAACAACGGCTGCTTTTGCTGGACCACCTCGCATATGTCCAAGCATCGAAAAGGCAACTTTGATAAAGTAGTTACCTGCACCTGCTTTATCCAGTAACGCACCAAATAATACAAAAAGAAATACAAAGCTTGTTGATACACCAAGCGCGATACCAAATACACCTTGTGAGGTAAGCCACTGGTGATTTATTAAACCGTTAACACTGACACCACGATGCGCCAGCAGACCAGGCATATGAGGACCTAGTAAACTATAGGCAATAAAAATAGAAGCAATAATAACTAATGGTGGACCCAAAGCTCTACGTGCAGCTTCTAATAACAAAATCAAACCTAGAACGCCGATTACAACGTCTTGTGTTATTGGAGCACCCGGTCTTTGAGCTAGTTGTGCGTAAAAGAAATATAAATAAGATGCGCAGATAGCTGCACCTAAGCCTATGATCCAATCCGGTATAGGTATCCTATTTCTTGGTGAACTTTTAAATGCAGGGTAGGCCATAAAGGCCAAAACCAAAGCGAATGTTAAGTGAATAGATCTTGCTTCAGCTGCATTGAACACACCGAACCCGAATACAAATGGAAGTGGTGATGCAATCCAAAGTTGAAATAAAGACCACGCAGCAGCAATTGACACTAACAGCTTGCCTTGGAAGCCAAGTGGAGATCTAGCACCCGTGTCAGCAGCTGCAACCATCTCATCGAGATCGATATTTGACGAAGCAGTTTTTTGTGTTTCTGTAGTCATCAGCTTAGCCTGTTACATTAAAACATTATTATAATTAGTATATCCCTGTCGGATCATCGCGATTGCGAATCCTTAAACAAAAAATGCGCGACGACAAAGACGCGCATTTTTTAGGCTAATTGACTGGGATTACTCCTGAATCCATCCACGTTCCATATAGTAACGCTTAGCACCTGGGTGCAATGGAGCGGTTAAACCATCTGAAATCATGCTTTCTTCAGTTAGCGTAGCAAACGCTGGGTGTAGACGCTTAAAGCGATCAAAGTTATCAAATACTGCTTTAACAGTATGATAAACAGTATCGTCGTCAACACCTGCATGGCTAACAAAAGTTGCTGCTACACCAAAAGTGTGAACATCTTCATCGTTACCACGGTATAAACCACCTGGAATAACAGAATGAGTATAGTAAGAATAGGTTTCTACCAACTCATCAATTTCTGGACCGGTTACTGGAACAAGACGTGCATCAATTGTTGTTGTAGCTTCTTGGATAGAACCGTTTGGATGACCTACCACATAGATCATTGCGTCAATGTTATTGTCCGATAGTGCAGCCGCTTGCTCTGCTGCATCTAGCTGAGAAGCAAGTGAGAAATCACTTACAGTCCAGCCCATAGCATTCATGACAACATCCATGGTGTTGCGCTGACCTGAACCTGGGTTACCAATATTTACACGCTTGCCTTTTAGATCCGCGAATTCGCTGATGCCAGAGTTTGCGCGGGCAACTACGGTTAACGGCTCACCATGCATGGTAAAGAGTGAACGCATTTCACCCCACGCACCATCTTCTTCAAAGTTGCCTACACCATTGAAAGCGCGATAATGAACGTCAGACTGAACAACGCCCATATCCAACTCACCACTTTTCATACCATTGACGTTGGCAACCGAACCACCAGTAGAAGGAGCGTTACAACGAACACCATGCTCATCACTATTACGGTTAACCATGCGGCATACTGACTGTCCTACCACAAAATAAACACCAGTCTGTCCACCAGTACCTATCGTGATAAACTTTTGGTCTGCAACTGCTTGCGTTGAAAATGCAGAAGCGCCTAAAACGATACCGGACACAGCTGCTGCTAGCGAGAGACGTTTCATATAACTTACCTCATTAAATTTATATTTTTTGTACTTCTTATCTGGACCAATACAACCAGCAATCGAAATGAAAGACTATGTACTATTGATCTCAAAATCTTATCTCTTATGAATTTAGAGATATAACTAAAGTCTAAAAATAGACTAGTAAACTGTATTTTTCAATATTTTATGTGAACCACCACTGAATAAATCTGATTTCATTTTATTCCAAAAACATCAACTTAAAACACAAGCCTAGTCAGCT
The DNA here is from genome assembly GCA_007693685.1 of Oceanospirillales bacterium. Lineage (GTDB taxonomy): Bacteria > Pseudomonadota > Gammaproteobacteria > Pseudomonadales > Balneatricaceae > Nitrincola. The sequence continues at coordinate 3,739 of REDB01000246.1, read as the reverse complement.
CAGCGCTGTTCAGCGTATAGTCGACTTAGATCCATAACTATCGATCATGGAGATGAAAACCATGTATACATTACCTTCACTAGAGCCGATACGTTCCATCTCAGCGGTTGCTGTTTTGACAAGTGGAGGGGATGCCCCTGGGATGAATGCAGCCATAAGAGGTGTTGTACGCTCTGCATTAAGTCAGAACATCACAGTATTTGGTGTTCAAAGAGGCTTTAGTGGCTTATTACAGGACGACATGCATCTTCTCAATTCTGCATCGGTATCAAATATTGTTCAGCGGGGAGGTACTTTTCTGAAAAGTGCTCGCTGTCCGGAGTTTCATGATTCAAACAATAGACGAGTTGCTGCTGAGATCTTGGCGCAACGAGGAATTGAAGCCTTAATTGTCATAGGTGGAGATGGTTCTTTAACGGGGGCTCATCTTTTTGAAGAGGAAACAGGCATTCCGGTTATTGGCTTACCTGGCACAATAGACAATGATATCTTCGGCACCGAGGATACTATTGGCTTTGATACCGCCATGAATACAGCACTAGACGCGATTGATAGAATCAGAGATACCGCCGACTCACATGAAAGGCATTTTCTGGTTGAGGTAATGGGACGTAATTCTGGATTTCTTGCAACCCATGTGGGTATTGCAGCCGGGGCTGAAATGATTTTAGTTCCTGAATATGCCATCAACATTGAAGAAGTTGCTTTGCAACTTGCCACCAGTCGAAAATCTGGCATGGGCTCTAGTGGCATCATAGTGGTTGCTGAAGGGAACAAGCCCAACTTAACCCATGGGATCGCTCAACAGCTTGAACAACATGGATTAACGCCACATATTTCTATTCTTGGTCACATTCAGCGCGGTGGTCGTCCCAGTGGACACGATAGAGTGCTGGCATCTTGTCTGGGCTCAATATCAATCGACTATTTATTAGCTGGCTATAGTGACATCATGATCGGCGTTAGTGACGGAGCTGTGGTTGATGTTCCTCTTGATGACTTAATTCGTTATCGCAAAGGACTTGATCCTGAGTTATTAAAGATTGCGCTGCAACTACATAAATAGTTACCGCGCAATAAATAACAACTTAACCTCGGTGATCTGACACAAAAGGATTAGTGCGACGCTCTTCACCAAAAGTAGACATAGGACCATGTCCGGGAATAAAACGGACTGTATCACCTAAAGGAAATAGCTTTTTACGTATTGAAGCAATTAGGTCAGAGTGATTACCCTTTGGAAAATCTGTGCGCCCAATTGATCCATTGAAAATCACATCTCCGACCTGTGCAAGCTGTGAATCAGCATGATAAAACACCACATGACCCGGTGTGTGTCCTGGGCAATGCAGTACATCTAACACTTCATTACCCACCTTAACCTGATCACCTTCATTCAACCAGCGGGCAGGGGTAAAGCTCTTAACACCGGGAAACCCAAACATACTACTTTGCTGAGCCAAGCCATCTATCCAAAACTGATCATCAAGATGTGGGCCAATGATAGGCAGCTTCAAATTCTCTGCTAACTCAGCGGTTCCTCCAACGTGATCTATATGACCATGAGTTAACAAGATTTGCGTCAAAGAGATGCCTTCTTGTTCAACCGCAGACATGATCTTATGCAAATCACCACCAGGATCAATCACGGCCGCTTCCAGTGTCTCATCACACCAGAGAAGTGTTGCATTTTGCTGAAACGGAGTAACTGGAATTATTCGATACTTAAGCACAAAACACTCACTGTTAAATTTATTAATACAAAAAAATTATTGCCTATTACTATTAGTAATTAAGATCTTAGCTGTGCTTCACTATTAATTTCAATCATAGATTCTAAAGCAATCACGACCTGCCATTTTGGCTTGATATAGGGCTTGATCAGCATGATTTATTAGCAACTCATTGGTATTTGATATTGTATTACGATAACAAGAGATACCGATACTAATCGTAAAATGAAGATTTGGATTGGATGGAAATACCGCCTTTCGGCATTCTTCTAACAGTCTTTCAGCGATTTCAATAGCATCGGAAAGGCTTGCCTCTGGCAATACGAGCACAAACTCTTCACCGCCATAACGCGCAGCCAACTCGCCAGGTCGCTGAGAGAATTGCATGAGAATATTAGCAAGCAATTTTAATCCCTCATCACCCACTTGATGACCAAACTGATCGTTAATATTTTTAAAATGATCAATATCGATCATCATAAGGGCCAACGGATGCTGATAACGCTGTGATCGTCGTACTTCCAAGTCTAAGGCCTTATCAAGTGATCGACGGTTTGCCAAGCCGGTTAAACCGTCAATTTGAGATAAACGCTCTAGCTCTGTATTAGCAAGCTGTAATCGATGCATTAGACCAGAGTATTCTTCTATAGCATGACGAATAACATCTAGCTCACGAAAATACATAGGGCGCAAACGAACCGTTTTATCACCTTGTTTTTCAATCGAGCGCAACCCCTCAACCAACTCTTGAACTGGACGCAGAATCAAGCGCTGAAATGCATACAAGATCATTACTGAGAAGATCACTAAAATACCAATCAGCATTGAGAAATAGTCTCTTACTTTCTCAGCATCATTTCCTACTTCATTGCTAATTTGATGTGTTCTTAGTGCTACGTCCGTGGTCAAGTAATTAGACAACCCTGCAATACGTTGATTTGCGTCATCTACTAACCTATCTAATTGCTCATTTAGATCGATAATGAAACGAATACGATACAAAACTTCACTAAAATCAATATTCGGGAGTTGAGCCTCAAGCAATGCCATTGGCGATTCAATAAATTGCTCTTGTATGCTCATAACTGAAATCGCAGAAAAAAATCCTTTGGCATAGTTTATATCAGTGTTTGAACTTTCCAATATATTGATAATTTCATTGTGTAACTGCCTTTGGGTATGCCGAATGTAAAGTAACTCGCGAATATCAAACATAATATTGTTTGCTTCGGTAACTAAGTAATCGTCATCATCCAACATAAAACTATGCACCAAAACTTGCAGGAGCAGCCTTAGACGTCGCTCTTCGGCAGCATCTTGTACACGATAAGCAGCATCAAGGTAGGTATGAATTTTTTCAACCTTTAATGCACCTTGTTGAGATCGCACTAATTCTGGCAGGTATCGATCTGCTGTCATTCGAGAGTTTGTAGAAATATCCCTAAGCAAGCTAGAGGTTAGTATTAGCGCAATGGTGAATACGATCAAAATACACACAACAGCAATAACGAGTGTTATTGACATTTTCATTTGTGAGCGTTTAAGGATGTCCATATCTTAATAAATACTGAAAGGAACGTAACGTCGATTGATTTGATCATAAATTCCACTAAGGCGTATATCGATGATCGCTTTATTGATCGCTTGAGCAAGCTTAACATCGCCTAAAGCAACAGCAATATGCGCTTCACTTTTCAGTATTGGATCAATCAAAGGCTCTGAAATAAAGTCAAAAGTAGAACCTTCTGTAGATCTTAAAAAATCTAAACTGTTAATACTGTCAGTTAAGACAAGATCTGCTTCACCAGTAACAAGCAACTCAAAAGACTCTATGAGATTATTCGTTAATAAAATGGTAGATGAGCTATAACGCTCGATCAAGAAGTCAGCCTGAATAGAATCTCTACTTGCTGATATTATTCGACCAACCAAAGCATCCGGAGATATTGAGATAAAACGACGGGGATCACCCACAAAAGAGGTTTGGCTTCGATAATAATAGTCTG
>REDB01000156.1 GCA_007693685.1 Oceanospirillales bacterium | reverse complement strand
GGTATATCATCATCAAAATCATCAAACCCAGCGGCAGGTTGCGGTTGCTGCTGTGCGGGTTGATTTTGTGGACGGGATTGCGGTGCAGCTGCAGGACGAGCCGCTTGCTGCGCAGGCGGTTGACCATAGCCCATTGGGTCTTGATTGCCAGCGTATCCGCCTTGGCTACCCATATTACTGTCACCACCACGGCCATCTAGCATCTGCATTTCGCTAGCGACGATTTCTGTGGTGTAACGATCTTGCCCGCTTTGGTCCTGCCATTTACGAGTACGAAGTGAACCTTCGACATAGACTTTTGAGCCTTTGCGTAGGTATTCACCCGCAATTTCTGCTAAGCGATTGAAGAAAACGACACGGTGCCACTCAGTACGTTCCTGAGGCTGGCCGGTCTGCTTATCTTTCCATGTATCGCTGGTTGCCAGAGTGATATTTGTCACTGCATTTCCAGAAGGCATGTACTTAACTTCAGGGTCTTGACCCAAATTGCCGACTAGAATCACTTTGTTAATGCCGCGTGCCATGATGCTCTCCAAATCTTCATATATTTTTTCAGTGGGTGCTCCCTGCGCCCAACTTTGCGTAGAAATAAGAGAATAACACAAGCTTAGGTTTAGGCTGAACAGCTAAAGGCTTATAATACTCGTTTTTGCACTGGAGTCAGCGCGGTAATGGATAAAATACTGGTCAGGGGCGCACGTACCCACAACCTGAAAAATATCGACCTAGAGATTCCCCGAGACAAGCTCATCGTGATCACCGGCTTGTCAGGCTCCGGCAAGTCATCACTGGCATTTGACACTCTCTATGCTGAAGGTCAGCGTCGCTATGTAGAATCCCTGTCGACTTATGCTCGACAGTTCTTGTCGATGATGGAAAAGCCGGATGTCGATCACATTGAAGGCTTATCACCTGCTATCTCAATTGAGCAGAAGTCTACATCGCATAACCCTCGCTCTACTGTAGGCACCATCACGGAAATTTACGATTACTTGCGACTTCTATACGCTCGTGCTGGTGAACCTCGCTGCCCTGACCATGACTTACCACTGGCCGCACAAACTGTTTCACAAATGGTTGATCAAGTCTTAGCCTTACCTGAAGGCAGTAAGCTGATGCTATTAGCACCAGTGGCTCAGGGGAAAAAAGGTGAGCACTTACATACCATCAGTGAATTACGATCTCAGGGTTTTGTTCGCGCACGAATCAACGGCATTATTGTCGATTTGGACAGTGCGCCAGCACTGGACAAGAACAAGAAGCACACCATCGAAGTCGTTATCGATCGCTTCAAAGTTCGTGATGACATTCAGCTACGCTTATCTGAATCTTTTGAAACTGCCTTAAATCTGACCGACGGTATAGCTCGCGTTGCTTGGATGGATGAGGAAGAAGACAAAGAAGATCTAATCTTTTCTGCCCGGTTCGCCTGCCCTGTCTGCGGCCATAGCATTCAGGAACTAGAACCGCGCATGTTCTCGTTCAACAACCCCCATGGAGCCTGTCCCACTTGCGACGGTTTAGGGGTTAAACAGTATTTTGATCCTGTTAAAGTGGTTCATGATCCTTCGCTGACTCTTTCAGAAGGAGCCATTCGCGGCTGGGATCGTCGTAGTCTCTATTACTTCCAACAATTAAAAGCTGTCGCCGATCACTATGGTTTTAATATGGATACGCCTTTCAGGGATATCAGCCTTGAACATCAAAAGGTGATCCTCAAGGGTAGTGGCAACGAGAATATCGAATTCACTTATACCAATGATCGTGGCACTAAAGTCAGTAAGCATCATCCGTTTGAAGGTGTGTTGAACAACCTAGAACGTCGTTACAAAGAAACCGAGTCAGATATGGTGCGTGAAGATCTGGCAAAGTACCTTAACATGCAGCCTTGTCCCTCTTGCCATGGCACACGCTTACGCCGAGAAGCCCGTCATGTTTATATTGATGAGCGCACCCTACCTGAAATTGTGAGGATGCCCATCGGTGAAGCGAAAGCCTACTATGACCAACTTTCTTTAACGGGTAAACAGGGCGAAATTGCCGAGAAGATTCTTAAAGAGATACGCCAGCGTTTATCTTTTCTGGTGAATGTGGGTTTGGACTACTTATCACTGGAACGAAGTGCTGAAACACTTTCTGGTGGCGAAGCTCAGCGTATCCGCTTGGCTAGCCAGATAGGTGCGGGACTAGTCGGTGTTATGTATATTCTTGATGAACCGTCTATCGGCTTGCACCAACGTGATAATGATCGTCTGCTAGAAACCCTGCGACATCTTCGCGACCTTGGTAATACCGTTATCGTCGTTGAGCATGACGAAGATGCCGTTCGCATGGCGGATCATGTGATCGATATCGGACCGGGTGCCGGAGTTCATGGTGGTCGAGTAATTGCTTCTGGAACACCGCAAGAGGTGATGGATAATCCTGCATCGATTACTGGACAATACCTATCTGGTGTTCGTTGTATCGAAGTACCGCAAAAACGTAATCCTGTTGATCCTTCGAAACTTCTCAGACTAACAGGGGCAACGGGGAATAACTTAAAAAATGTCACCTTAGAAATACCCGTAGGCTTAATGACCTGTGTGACGGGTGTGTCAGGTTCGGGAAAATCGACCTTAATTAATGCCACGCTCTATCCAATTACCGCAACAGAGTTGAACCATGCCACCACCTTGGAAGCTTCAGAATACAGCACTATTGAAGGGCTAGAGCACTTCGATAAGGTAATCGATATTGATCAAAGTCCTATTGGACGTACGCCCCGTTCTAATCCAGCTACTTATACTGGTATCTTTACTCCGATTCGAGAGCTCTTTGCTGGAACTCAGGAAGCGCGTTCACGCGGCTACAAACCCGGACGTTTTAGTTTCAACGTCAAAGGTGGACGCTGTGAAGCCTGTCAGGGTGATGGGGTCATTAAAGTAGAAATGCACTTTTTACCCGATGTCTTCGTACCTTGTGATGTCTGTCATGGTAAACGTTACAACCGTGAAACCTTGGAAGTACGCTATAAAGGTAAAAGCATTGATGAAGTGCTTAGTATGACTGTCGAGGATGCACGTGAGTTTTTTGATGCTATCCCTGCCCTAGCCCGCAAATTACAGACCCTGATTGATGTCGGACTTAGTTATATTCGCTTGGGACAAAGCGCAACCACTCTATCAGGTGGTGAAGCTCAGCGGGTTAAGCTTTCAAGAGAATTGTCTAAACGGGATACCGGAAAGACACTGTATATTCTTGATGAACCTACGACTGGTCTGCACTTTTTCGATATTCAGCAATTATTGAATGTTTTGAATCGTTTACGAGACCATGGCAATACCATTGTCGTGATCGAGCACAATTTGGATGTTATCAAAACTGCCGATTGGATTGTCGATCTAGGCCCAGAAGGTGGAACCGGAGGCGGTGAGATTATTGCAACGGGAACACCTGAAGAAGTAGCGGAGGTTGAGCGCTCCCATACTGGACGATTCTTAAAGCCCTTGCTGTTAAAGCACAAGCAAGCTTAATCGTCCTGAAAGAAATCACTTAGCAGTTAAACTTAACTGCTAAGCACCTAAAAATATTGAAGAATCCCTTCACGTAGATCCATCTACAAAAAAGCCGCTAAAGATGATCCTTAGCGGCTTTTTTCTTATCTAATTCTCAAGCTGAACTGATTAATCAAGTTCCGCTTGGCTACGAATTGGATAATGATCTGGCATCGGTAGACGCGCCACACCACTGTCAATCGCTGCTTGAGCAACCGCATAAGAGATGCGGCCTAGCAAACGTGAGTCAGTCGCTTTAGGCAGAATGTAATCACGGCCGAATTCCAGGGACTGTAAACCATAGGCTGTCAGTACTTCATCAGTAACAGGTTCACGAGTTAAACCCGCAAGCGCTTTTACTGCTGCAGCTTTCATTTCTTCGTTAATAGCAGAGGCACGAACATCGAGTGCTCCACGGAAGATGAATGGGAAGCCCAGTACGTTGTTAACCTGGTTGGGGAAGTCAGAACGACCTGTAGCCATGATCACGTCAGGACGAGCTGCATTTGCAACTTCCGGACGAATTTCGGGATCAGGGTTGGCACAGGCGAAAACAACAGGGTTATCTGCCATTTTCAATAGCTGTTCAGGTGACAGCAGGTCTGGACCAGACAGACCTAGGAACACGTCTGCACCCTCGATGGCATCATCCAGAGTACGTTTATCTGTTTCAGTAGCGAACGCCGCTTTTTCGGCGGTCAGGTCATCACGACCAGAGTGGATCACACCCTTACGGTCGATCATGTAGACATTCTCGACTTTCGCGCCCATGTTAATGAGCAACTTCATGCATGCACTGGCTGCAGCACCTGCACCTAGGCAGACGATTTGAGCTTCTTCTAGTGTTTTACCAGCTAGCTCAAGCGCATTGATCATACCGGCAGCCGTCACAATTGCGGTACCGTGTTGATCATCATGGAATACTGGAATATTGCAACGCTCGATCAGCGTACGCTCTATTTCAAAGCATTCCGGCGCTTTGATGTCTTCTAGGTTGATGCCGCCAAAGGTTTCAGCGATACGTGCAACAGTATCAATGAACGCCTGTGGGCTTTCAGCGTCTACTTCAATATCGATAGAATCAATATTAGCGAAACGCTTAAATAGCAGTGCCTTGCCTTCCATGACAGGTTTTGACGCCAAAGGTCCAAGATCACCTAGACCTAAAATGGCAGTCCCGTTAGAAATTACGGCAACCAGATTACCTTTCGCTGTGTAACGATAGGCCGCATCAGGATCTTTGGCGATCTCGCGTACCGGCTCCGCCACACCTGGAGAATAGGCCAGAGAGAGATCTCTTGACGTCTCAGCAGACGTTGAGAGCTCAATGCTGATTTTACCCGGACGGGGGAACTCATGGTAATCAAGAGCCGCTTGCTTAAAATCTTGAGACATGGTTGCAGATTCCAACTAAGGTTGTAGTTAAACGGTCTTGCATCATAACCAAAAGTTATGCATTCAACAACCGCCCTTTTACGGTGCAGATGCACCATCTTTTGCACAGCCTTGGGGCTGAAAAAACAAAAAGCACCCGAAGGATGCTTTTTGCAGAATCTGTCACATTGCGCAGAGTCGTTTTACTTCTTAAGTGAACGAGCACCAAAGCGCTTGTTGAAGCGATCCACACGACCACCAGAAGTCGCTTCTTTCTGCTTACCAGTGTAGAACGGGTGGCAGCTGCTGCATACGTCGACCAGCATGCTGCTCTGACCTAGTGTGGATTTAGTCTCCATTACGTTACCGCAAGAACAGGTAATAGTAATGTCTGTGTAGTTAGGATGGATACCAGCTTTCATTATAAACCTCATGGGAGTTATGTGTGTGCCGCCACTTAGTCAATTTATAGTCAATCTGTTTGCTAAGCACCGCACTAACAAGGATTGGACAGGATTCAGCGATATAAAAGGCTGACCCACCCGTGTCTTTAAATAAGGGCGAGGATTATACGGCTAGTGGTTATTTACCGCAACCAATAAAAGGCTATTTTATCACCAATTAAAAGTGACTAGACTGTGACCTTTACAGAGCTGATTGAGATATCTTGTGATCCTAAGAGTCGCATTGCCAACACCGCTATTCAAACTATTTGATTATCGCCTTCCTAAGACCTTGAGAATACAGCCAAGTATCGGCTGTCGCGTGCGCGTTCCTTTCGGAAATCGTCAATTGATCGGCGTTCTGGTGGAATGCGCTGTTGACTCAGACTATCCAACGGATAAATTAAAATATGCGCTTGAAGTACTCGATCAGCAGCCTGTTTTAGATGAGATACAGTTCTACTTAGCTCAATGGGCAGCGAATTACTATTTTTACCCCTTAGGCGAAGCCCTAAACCAAGCCTTACCTACCTTATTAAGAAAAGGTGAAGCGGCTGAATTTGCTCACTCAACGTTGTGGCGCGCAACTTCAGACGCCGATATAAACTCTCTTTCGAAAACCGCTGTTCGCCAACGAGAAGTGCTTGAGTTACTGTTACGCAATCCTGATGGCGTCAGTACCGACTTGATGCGTGTAGAGTCCTTACCTGTCAATTTACTTAAAACCCTTCAGGATAAAGGGCTAGCTGAATCTTTTTCACATCAGCCCACTCCAATTCATGCCAAGGATCATGAAACAGGAGACTTGCTTCGTGAGGCACCCCTAACACTCAATGCAGAACAACAACAAGCCGTCCAACAAATTAAACTAAAAACTGGCTTTAATACGCTATTATTAGAAGGAGTAACAGGTTCAGGCAAAACCGAAGTCTATCTGCAAGCAATTCAACAAGTGCTGAGTCAGGGTAAACAAGCTTTAGTCATGGTGCCTGAAATCGGGCTGACACCTCAGACATTGACTCGTTTTAAGAGCCGCTTTCAAGTACCTATCGTGGCGTTGCATTCAGGGCTCAATGATCGACAAAGGTTAGATGCATGGCTGATGGCACGGCAAGGCACTGCACGAATTTTAATAGGTACACGATCAGCCATTTTTACACCGATGCGCAACCCCGGATTGATTATTATTGATGAAGAGCATGACCTGTCTTTTAAACAGCAGGATGGCTTTCGATATTCAGCAAGAGATTTAGCGGTACTAAGAGCACGTAAAGAAAATATTCCGCTATTACTAGGCAGCGCAACCCCTTCATTAGAGAGCTTACACAATGCGCGCATTGGACGTTATCAGCACTTAACGCTGACTCAACGTGCGGGCAATGCAAAACCGCCCTCTTTTGAACTCATGGATATTCGTGGCGAAAATTTACACTCAGGCTTATCAAGTAGTTTGCTAGAACGGATAGACAAACATTTAAAGAACAATACTCAAGTTCTTATTTTCTTAAATCGTCGCGGTTTTTCACCCTCGCTAATCTGCCATCAATGTGGCGCAGTGAATGAGTGTACTCGTTGCGATGCTCGTATGACGCTTCATCGCTCGCCACCGCATATGCACTGCCATCACTGTGATAGACAAACACCGATTCCTAAAGCCTGTCATCAATGTGGCAGTGAAGATTTACGACCTTCAGGTGCGGGTACTGAAAGAACAGAGGATTTTCTAGCACACCATTTCCCAAAAATCCCTGTATTACGCATTGATCGTGACAGCACTTCTCGCAAAGATGCGATGAAGCATTTAATGGAACAGATTCATACTGGCAAGCCCTGTATTATGGTGGGCACGCAGATGTTAGCGAAAGGACATCATTTTCCCATGGTGACCTTAGTGGCCGTTTTAGATGCGGATAGTGGTCTATTTAGTGCTGACTTTCGCGGTATGGAAAAGACCGCTCAACTCATTTTACAAGTGGCTGGACGCGCGGGTCGTGCCGATCACCCTGGCGAAGTCGTGTTACAAACCCGTCATCCAGAACACCCGATGTTGAACGCACTGATCCTAGAAGGTTATGGTGCTTTTGCAGACTCAGAATTGCAAATGCGATCAGCCGCTCATCTTCCGCCTTTCAGTGCTCATGCGTTGATTCGTGCTGAAGCGGCTCAATCAGGTAGAGCTGAAACTTTTTTAATGGATATACGTCAACAAATGGAAAGCCAAATTCTGCGCACTCAAGGTACTCACTGGTCAGGTCCTTTTCCATCACAAATGGAAAAACGTGCTGGTATGTATCGTGCTCAACTACTACTTCATAGCCATCAACGTGCTGATCTTCATAGGCTATTGGCGCAAGTTTTGGGCTTTCTAAATCAACATTCAGGACGAAATCGAGTGCGCTGGTCTATTGATGTCGATCCCTTAGATAGTTACTGAGTTAGGTTTATTTCAGCAATTTTACGATTATTTACTAATCCGCCAGCTTATTAGGCTGTGAAGTTGGCATTCCGGTAGGATGAGGAATTATAATGCCTCATTCGACCAGTTTCGGTCCGGTATCAGCCATCCAACGGAAGACGCATGAAAGAACACTTAGTCACCCTGCTTAATCAAGCCATTCAGTCATTGATCGAAGAAGGCACCTTGCCTGCTGAGACTCAGGCCGATATTCATATTGAGAATACCCGTGACAAGGCACACGGAGACTTGGCAACCAACCTTGCCATGACACTGGCAAAAGCAGCGCGAAGCAATCCTCGACAATTGGCTGAGAAAATCTGTGCAGCACTTCCTGCCTCGGATCAGGTGATCAAAACAGAGATCGCTGGCCCTGGATTTATCAACTTCTTTTTAAACCCCAATGCGATCTTCTCTGTCGTTAAAGAGATTTTAGAGCAGGGTAAAAGCTTTGGTCGTGCTGCTCCAAACTCTGGTCCGCGCGTTCAGGTTGAGTTTGTATCAGCCAACCCAACCGGACCTTTGCACGTCGGTCACGGTCGTGGCGCAGCCTATGGCGCAACTGTTGCAGACTTGCTGGAAGCGGCCGGCTTTGAAATAGAACGCGAATACTATGTTAACGATGCCGGACGCCAGATGAACATTCTTGCGGCCAGTGTCTGGCTACGTTACTTGGAAGAGTTAGGAGCCGACTTAACCTTCCCAAGCAATGGCTATCAAGGCCACTACGTGCGTGATATTGCTCATCGCTTAGTTGTTGATCATCAAAACCGTTTTGAGCATGATATGAGTGCTGTTTTTGACAAGCTCCCTGCTGATGAACCGCAAGGTGGCGACAAAGATCAGTACATAGATGCGGTTATTGAACGCGCTCAAGAACTTCTGGGTGATGACTACAACATCGTGTTTAATGCGGGTCTAGACTCTATTCTGGGTGATATTCGTGAAGATTTAAGCGAATTCGGTGTCGATTACCAAGTATGGTTCTCAGAGCGCTCCCTCACTAGCAGTGGCGATGTGGATACTGCGCTCAACATTTTAGAATCTAAAGGTCATTTATATGAACAAGATGGCAACATCTGGTTCCGCTCTACCGCATTTGGTGACGACAAAGACCGCGTTGTAAAACGTGCTAACGGACAAACCACCTACTTTGCGTCTGATATCGCTTATCACATGAACAAGTTTGATCGTGGCTTTGATCAAGTAGTGAATGTTTGGGGTGCTGACCATCATGGTTACATCACCCGCGTTAAAGCGGCTATCTCTGCGCTAGGTTATGACCCAGAAAAACTCATCGTCAAACTGGTTCAGTTCGCTATTTTGTACCGTGGTGAAGAACGTGTGCAGATGTCTACCCGTTCAGGTTCGTTTGTAACCCTTCGCGAATTACGTGATGAAGTCGGTAAAGATGCCTGTCGTTTCTTCTACGTTACGCGTAAAGCAGAGCAGCACATGGATTTTGACTTAGAATTAGCGAAATCAGAATCTAAAGATAACCCAATTTATTATATTCAATATGCTCATGCTCGTGTCTGCTCTGTACTGCGCAAGCTCGAAGCTGACGGTATGCACTGGCATCAAGATGAAGGGATCGCTGCGCTTGAGTTACTTAATAGCGAAGCTGAAAAAGATCTCATTACCAAACTATCTCGCTATCCTGAAATTTTGCAAAATGCGGCGATGAACTATGAACCTCATCAACTAGCGAACTATCTTCGTGAATTAGCGGGTGATTATCACACTTGGTATAACGGCCATAAGATGTTGATTGATGAGAGTGATCTTAGAAATGCACGGTTAACGCTGAGCGTTGCGGTTCGTCAAGTGATCGCTAATGGACTAGAACTTTTGGGAGCTTCTGCACCGGAGCAGATGTAATTTATGGCGCGACAGGATTACGCACAGAAGCGACGACGCAGTAGTTCTGCTAGTCGCACACCCGCTAAACGTCAGAGCAGCGCTCCGCCACCTCGTCGTAAAAAACCTTGGTGGCCTCGTGCAATAATGGCTGGCGTTGGTTTGTTTGGCTTGGTGTACCTGTTAAAACTACTGATCGCTACCGGTCCCACTGACCTTCAAGATACTCGAGTGGAACCTCGTCAAGAACGAGTGGCACCTAGACAGCAACCTGCGCCTGCGCCTCAAGCGCCCAGACAAGAGGTTGCTCCGCAGCCAGTTCCGGTTCAACCACCCGCTCCCGTTGTTGCGCCAGCAGTTCCAGAGCCAGCACCAGAACCACAGGTAGTTGAAATTCCACCACCACCTGAACCACCTGAAGCTCGATTTGATTTTTACGATATTCTGCCACGCTCTCAAGTTCAGGCCCCGCAGGGTGTGTATCATTCGACACCACGAGATGCTCCTGATGCTCAGTCACGCTTTCTATTACAAACAGGCTCGTTCCGTGAAGAAGCAGATGCAGAACGAATGCGTGCTCAGCTTTTATTGAGTGGACTCCCTAACGTGCACACTTCCAGAGTCGAGGGCGACAATGGTATTTGGTATCGCGTTCGTACGGGTCCGTTTAACAATCGCACTGAATTGAATCGCGCTCGTAATCAGTTAACTAGCTTAGGCATATCACCTATGCCTATACCCTTGAACTAATTCGCTGAACTCATTCACTGGATCAATTCACTGGATCCATTCACCGAACTAATTCATTAAGCTAACTGATTAAGTCATGCCTAAGATGACAGAAATTTCTGTTGTCTTAGACTTCTTTCACTTGAAATACGTTTTCTAGCATCCATATCATCAACATTAATGCGCTATGGAATGAATAAACTATGACAACGATTGTATCTGTCCGCCGCGGTAATCAGGTGGTTGTAGGGGGTGATGGCCAAGTTTCATTGGGCAACACTGTAATGAAAGGCACCGCTCGTAAAGTAAGTGTTCTAAGCAAGCATCAGGTGATTACCGGCTTTGCTGGAGGTACAGCGGATGCAATCACACTTCGGGACTTATTCGAGCAACAACTCGATAAACACCAAGGCAATATCGTTAACGCAGTTATCTATCTTGCTCGCGAATGGCGAAGCGACCGAGTACTGCGTCGCTTAGAAGCCCTGATGCTGGTCGCCAACAAAGAAAAAACCTTCTTAATCTCAGGTAACGGCGATGTTATTGAACCTGAAGATGGCCTAGTGGCTATCGGTTCTGGTGGCAACTATGCTCTTGCAGCAGCACGTGCGTTGAAAGACAACACTGATCTGAGTGCTCGCGATATTGTGGAAAAAAGCTTGCAGATTGCTGCAGGTATTTGTGTGTTTACCAACAGCAACTTGACCATTGAACAGCTTGAATCTGTCTCCGGAGGAAATGATTAATGTCTGATATGACCCCTCGTGAAATCGTACATGAGCTTAATCGCCATATCGTCGGTCAGGAGCAAGCCAAACGTTCAGTTGCTATTGCCCTCAGAAACCGCTGGCGTCGTATGCAGTTAGATGATGTTTTGCGTCCTGAAGTCACCCCAAAAAACATTCTGATGATCGGCCCTACCGGTGTCGGTAAAACCGAAATCGCTCGCCGTTTGGCGCGTCTAGCTAATGCTCCTTTCATCAAAGTAGAAGCCACTAAATTTACTGAAGTGGGTTATGTTGGCCGTGATGTTGAAACCATTGTGCGCGATCTAGTTGAGATGGCGGTCAAAATGGTACGCGAAGAAGCCATGGCTAAGGTTCGTGTGAAAGCTGAAGACTTAGCTGAAGAGCGCGTTTTAGATGCTCTGCTGCCGCCTGCTCGTACTGACAACTACAGCAATGAAAGCAGCAAAACCGATAGCGCCACACGTCAAATCTTTCGCAAAAAGCTGCGTGAAGGTCAATTAGACGATAAAGAGATAGAGATTGAAGTCGCTCAACCCAAGGTCGGTGTAGAAATTATGGCGCCACCAGGCATGGAAGAGATGACCAACCAACTGCAAAGCATGTTCTCTAATCTAGGGCAGCAGAAGAAGCAATCACGCCGTTTGAAAGTCAAAGAAGCGATGAAACTGCTGACGGATGAAGAAGCCAGCACCTTAATCAAAGAAGATGATATCAAACAGCAGGCTGTTTATAAGGTCGAGCAAAACGGCATTGTCTTCTTGGATGAGATAGACAAAGTTTGTAAGCGCGGTAATACCAGTGGTGCAGATGTATCACGTGAAGGGGTTCAGCGTGACCTATTACCCTTGATTGAAGGCTGCACAGTTTCAACCAAGTATGGCATGGTGAAAACTGAC
Source organism: Oceanospirillales bacterium (assembly GCA_007693685.1). Classification (GTDB taxonomy): domain Bacteria; phylum Pseudomonadota; class Gammaproteobacteria; order Pseudomonadales; family Balneatricaceae; genus Nitrincola. Next base: position 15,062 of record REDB01000156.1, on the reverse strand, counting down.
CATATCTTGTTTATCGCTTCCGGTGCCTTCCATCTTGCTAAGCCTTCTGATCTCATTCCAGAACTTCAAGGTCGCTTGCCGATTCGAGTTGAATTAAAAGCGCTAACGCCAGAAGACTTCCGTCGTATTTTGACAGAACCTACCGCGTCTTTAACCGAGCAATACAAAGCCCTGCTGGCAACGGAAGGCGTTCATATTGAGTTTTCGGAAGACGGGATCAATCGGATTGCGGAACTGGCCTTTGAAGTCAACGAGAAAACTGAGAACATCGGTGCTAGACGTTTACATACCATGATGGAGCGTTTACTCGATGAGCTTTCTTATGTTGCATCAGACCGTTCGGGTGAATCGATTGTCATCGATGCTGCGTATGTAAACCAGCAACTCGCTGAATTGAGCCATAACGAAGATTTGAGTCACTATATTCTTTAAGTTGGCTCTATAACCTACTGGGCAGATCTTTCTTGAAAATGTTTTCGAAAAAGAACTTCTGCCCAATTTTACTTTGGAATAGAGTCCCATGATACAGGTTCCTTTACCCTCCGATATTCGTTTACACCTTAAATCACGAACGCTTGAACTGGTTTACGAAGAGGGATCTTACGAGCTAACCGCTGAGTTTTTGCGCGTTCACTCCCCCTCTGCAGAAGTTCGTGGACATGGTATAGGTCAGGAAAAGCTGCAAACAGGTAAACGCTTGGTTGGCATAAAAGCGATTGAACCTAGTGGCAACTACGCTCTAAAAATTGTGTTTGATGACGGTCATGATTCCGGCTTATATACCTGGGAATATCTCTACGATTTGTCGCATAATCAAACAGACTATTGGCAAAATTATTTGGAAAAATTGGCTGCAGAAGGCGGATCTCGTGATGGCGGCCTGATTGCACGCGGTTGAAGCAGGACAAACTACTTCAGCAGCGCTACAATGCCTTTTTAACATGCAACAAGCGGAGACAGCATGAGCGAAAAACCACAGGATAACACCACACATTTTGGCTTTCGGGAAATTCCAGTCGAAGAGAAAGTACGCCATGTGGCTGATGTGTTTCACTCTGTTGCTGGAAAATACGACCTGATGAATGACTTGATGTCAGGCGGCGTCCATCGTTTATGGAAGCGTATTACCATTGAACGAAGTGGGGTGCGTGCTGGACAAAGTGTTCTTGATATTGCTGGCGGCACTGGCGATTTGACTCGTAAGTTCTCTCGTTTAGTGGGCCCAACGGGTAAAGTCGTTCTCGCCGACATTAACGATTCCATGCTAAAAGTAGGTCGAGACAAGCTGATCAACAGCGGTACTGCAGGTAACGTTGAATATGTTCAAGCCAACGCTGAAGCCCTCCCTTTTGCCGACAACACTTTCGATATCATCACCATTGCGTTTGGTCTTCGCAACGTCACCGACAAAGATGCCGCCTTGCGCTCAATGCAACGTGTACTCAAACCGGGTGGCAAATTGATGGTGTTAGAGTTTTCTAAAACACAAAACATCGCCCTGACCAAAATCTATGATTTTTACTCTTTCAACATCTTGCCTCAAATGGGTAAGTTGATTGCTAACGACTCTGAAAGCTACCGTTATTTAGCAGAATCGATCCGTATGCATCCTGATCAAGAAACGCTGAAGGATATGATGGAAGAAGCCGGATTGGTTAACTGCCGTTACGAAAATATGACCGGCGGTGTGGTTGCCTTGCATACTGGAATCAAACCCTAATCGGGTAGGAGTGCACCATGTCTGTTGAGTTATTTGCTGCTGCAATCATTGGCACGGCTGAAACCAGCCTCAATGAATTATTAAAGAAAGATCCAAAAACACTTAAGCAGTTAGAAAGACTCTCTGGCAAAGTCATTCGCTTCGAGATACGTCAGCCAACACTACACATTACACTGGTTCCAAATTCAGCTGGTATGGATCTTTTACTGCATAGTGAAGCGATAGCTGATTTAGTTCTTAGCGGACAAGCATCTGACTTTATGCAGATGCTTTATAGCAGCAGCCCTGATGAAAAGTTATTTGGTAAAGGGATCGATGTTCAAGGAGATACCGGTCTAGCTACTCAATTTAGTCAGATGCTTCGTGATTTTAGCATCGACTGGGAAGCTTGGCTGGGTGATATCATTGGCGATACAACCGCACATCCTTTCGCGCAGTTTGTCACTCAACAACGCGAGTATTTTTCTAAAGCAAGAAAAAGCCTGACGGATAATAGTGTGGAATACCTTCAGGAAGAACTGCGAATCCTTCCGCCTCGCCCTGAAATTGAAGCTTTCATGGAAGATATAGATCAATTACGAGATGATGTAGAACGTCTCGAAGCACGTATTAACGCGCTTCGATAAGGTTTTTTCTACAGAAAGACTAAAAAGGCTTCATCAACACGAAGTAAAGAATCGGGATAAAGATTAGCAAAGGTAGCTCATTAAAGAGCCTAAAGTAACGACCACTGCGATCTAACACACCTCGTTGTAATTTTTTCAGGTAAGCAAAACACCAGAAGTGATAACCGATTAAAAATCCCACAAATAGTAGTTTTGCGTGTAACCACCCTCCTCTAAAACCATAACCAAACCATAACCATAAACCAAAACCTAAGGTAAACACCGCCATAATGGTCATAAAACCAAAGAGTTTACGGGCCATAATCTCTAAACGTGCGACATCCTGACCGGCTTCTCGCCCTTCCACATAATGCACAAAGATTCTTGGAAGGTAGAAAATACCAGCCATCCAACTGGTCATGGCGAGTATATGTAGCAGTTTAATCCACAAAAAAGTCATATCAGTACCTATAGATTCGCAGCTCTTTCACTGTTGATGTTCAGTGTATGCAGTTCAGTAACTTAAGGTACTATTCTACCCTTAACACAACAGATGACCCAGTGCATATCCGTTCCATATACGACTAAAAAAACATCAATTCTGAGCGATAAATGTTGCACCGCAACAAAAAAGGACTATACTTTGGTCGTGCATGAGTAACAAATGATAGGTGATTTCCATGATTAGCACGGTCGAAATGAACATACTTCTAGCGCTGAAGCGTCTAGGAAAACGTAACGGTTTTTTTCCGCCAGTGATGATGACACTGAAAGATCAATTTAATGATATGGACTATAACACCTTCATCCAACACGTATTAACGTTGCAAGAGCATGGCTACCTGAGAATAGCTGCGGGTAAATCTCGTGGTGTATTTATTAGCCAATCAGGACTCGCTTTGGCAGAGCAACTTGAGAATGACAGACCCGACTTCATTCCAAGCTTTTGCTTGCCCTCTTAATTATTGACATGTTTGTGAGTCAACGTTAATTATTTTTTAACCCCAGTTTCTAAGCCCGCTACCTGATCACTGTCCCTGGTAGCGGGCTTTTTTCTTTTTACATCCTTTGAATTTTAAAACGCCATTGAATGACTTTATTACAGATCGTTTTTGTAGAAGAGGTTTTGGTGTAGAGTAAGTAAAAAAATAAAGGATAGTGACTGTGTATAAGTTCTTGATTGCTGACGATCATCCGCTGTTCAGAGAAGCGCTTATTCATGTTATCAATACCAGCCTTAGCACCCCTGAGATCCTAGAGGCAGGTAGCTTTGATGAAGCCTTAAAATTCGCAATCGAACATGAAGATACCGATCTTATTTTGCTAGATATCAATATGCCTGGCATGAACGGTTTAGATGGCTTGTATCATTTGCGCCAACAAGCCCCCACCATACCAATTGCCATTATTTCTGCCGATGAAGAAAAGCAAACCGTTTTACAGGCCATGGATCAAGGTGCGGTAGGCTTCATCGCCAAATCATCTTCGCGTTATGAAATGAGTCATGCAATTGAGTTGATTTTACAAGGCGAGGTTTATCTTCCCGCCAGTATCATGCGTCAACCCACAACGACGCCTCTAGCAAAAGCTAAAGTAAAACTGCCACTAGAGCAGCTTTACAGTCTGACTCGTAAACAACTTTTGGTTTTACAACGAATGGTCGAAGGCGACTCAAATAAGCAAATTGCAGCACATCTGAATATCGCCGAAACCACAGTTAAAGCTCATGTTTCAGCAATACTATCAAAGCTAGATGCTCAGAACCGTGTACAAGCGATTTTAGCCGCCAGCGAAGTCGACTTTTCGCAATTGATTCGACGCTAAGTTGCTTGCCGCAAAAGGTGAGCAATAGTAACTTTCAATTTAAGTGGTTTCACGGGTTTATTCAGCATCCGAAAGCCTAAGCTGCGAACCCGCTGACGCAGGGCACTGGTATAATTGGCGGTAATCATTAGCACTGCTGATTGAAATCGATATCGCTGCTGCAGTCTCTGTATCGCATCCAGCCCAGACTCACTTTCATCTAAGTGATAATCAGCGATCAATAGGTCTGGACCTTGCGGATCTTCTGCCAAAGCTTTATCAAGTGCATCACTTTGTTGAAAGGTTTTAACCTTGCAACCCCATCCTGTCAGCAAGGAAAGCATCGCAGTACAAATAGCTGGATCGTTATCCAACACCCATACATTACTATCTTGCAGAATTTGTTGATCAGAACTTTCTGATTGAACTTTCAAAACGGAACTGGGCCGAAGTTCCGCCAGAGGAATCGTTACACTGAATAACGATCCTTTCCCCTTAATCGATTTAACTCGTATCTGATGCCCTAACATCCCAGCTATTTTTTCTACGATAGCTAAACCTAATCCTAGCCCCCGATCATGAAGACCTTGTTCAGGTTGAATGCGCCGAAACTCTTCAAAGATATGCTCAAGCTGATCTTCGGCAATACCAATGCCGCTATCCACGACCTGTATTTCCAAGCTATTGGGACGACGACGGCAACCCAACAGAATACGAGAATGAGGTGGGGTATAACGAACAGCGTTAGTTAAAAAGTTACGCAGTATGCGCGCAAGTAGGACTAAGTCGGTTGAAACCACACTACTGCTTGAGTGATAACGAAAATAGCGCTGTTCCATTTCGCCGATTTGGGTAAATTCCGCTGCCAAATTATCCAACAGATCAGAAATAGGAAAGATACTGATATCAGGATTGATGACACCGGCATCTAAACGCGACATATCCACTAAGGTACCCAGTAAACTATCCACATCCTGCAAAGAGCGATGTATCGACTCACTGAGATGCTTAAGCTCTCCATCTAAAGGCTTTTCTAACAAGGCTCCAGTGAATAAACGTGCGGCATTTAACGGTTGAAGTAGATCATGACTCACCGCTGCTAAAAACTTGGTACGCGAGAGATTTGCCTGCTTTAAAGCATGGTTAGTTTGCCTTAATTCAGCCATCGCAACAGACAAGGCCTCGGTACGATCTCGTACTTGCTCAGCTAGCGATGCAGAATGTTCAAAAGCAGCGTAAGGTGCAGCGTTAAATGCACTGCCTGCTTCGACACGCTCAATCAAGGCAGCATTAATCTTTTTAAGTCGCTGATTTTCAGCTAATAGGGTTTCGTAGGTGGGATTTTCAGATGGAAGATCACTCATCGAACAGCTTCCTTCCCAATCACAACGCCCGTGAAGGTCTGGTTGATATGAACACCATCAAAATGCTCACCATAGGTATTAAACCCTATCACCCGATGTTCACGAAAAAAGGCCGAGGCTTCATCCAAACTATCTAAATGCTCCGTTTCTAAGCGGCGAAGAAAGCAATCACACCCCAAGGTGATCATGGGTTCGCCAATACGTGCTTCTATCTGTGCAAAGCGTCGCTCTAGATCGGGTAATATCGGTTGCGGTTGCATGGCAGTCAGTACCATTCCGTTGCCGACTGCACAGTAAAAGGTCAGACTCAAATCCTCATTCACTTTTTGGATGGAACGGACATAGTATTCTTGTCCTAGCTTAACCGCTAAAGGATGCAAGGCGAAAATTTTAGGATTTAGTTCTTCAGGTTCTATCCCCAACATGCGTGCATAAACCTGAGCAGCGGGTTCTGCATTCAGCTCTATCACTTGACGCTTATCAGAGTCCGCTTGTGTAACAACTAATTTGGTCGCAAGGCTTTGCATATGGTGGGTACTAAAGACTTCAAAATCTAACACCGTATGCATCAGGGTTAACACGGCTGCCTCGGTATGAAAGGCTCCTTGATAGAAAACATGAGTACCCGCTAGCTGAATATCATCACCCGCTGAGCCACCGAAATGGGGAATACTTCCCAGTGCAGAATCTAAAGCGACCAACACCAACTCTTCTTGACTCGATAAGCCATCTAACAAAGTCATGGCAAAACATCTACCCGCTAAGGAATCGGTTGTGCGCTGCCGAAGTGCACGAATCAATTGATCCACTTGCCCTTGTGCTTCAGGCAAACTGTATTGATCTAAGTCAGCGATCAACGCAGCTTCCATAGTAAAGCTATCGCGATGAAATCCCAAACCAACCAAAGTACCCCTATCATATCCTCTAGGTGTAATTTCACCGGCAGTTGTACAACCCACCAAGGGGATGTTTGCAAATGCTTCATTCAAGGCTAAGGCTAATTGATCAAGATCATATTCAGCAGAACAGAAAAAGATCACCCCTTCCAATTCTGGATGAGATAAGGCTTTTGCTAATTCGTTTGCAGCAATCTTTGGATCGGATGCATCGGACATCGCGGTAATGACGGCAGAGATGTGCTTATCGTCGCTCATATTTACACTCTGATCTAAAACTAAAAACGCCCATCAGATGATGGGCGTTCTTAGTATAGCGGGTTTAAAAGCGCTTAAAAGAAGCCCATCGGATTGACGTCATAGCTGACCAACAAGTTTTTAGTTTGCTGATAATGATTCAGCATCATCTTATGGTTTTCACGCCCTACACCAGACTTTTTATAGCCACCGAACGCAGCATGCGCTGGATAATGATGGTAGCAGTTAGTCCAAACACGACCCGCTTCGATACCACGCCCCATGCGATAAGCTCGGTTCATATCACGTGTCCACAGACCTGCACCTAAGCCAAACTCAGAGTCATTGGCAATCGCCAGTGCTTCTGCTTCATCTTTGAAGGTGGTGACAGACACCACAGGTCCAAAGATCTCTTCTTGGAAGACACGCATTTTGTTGTGCCCTTTGATCAGGGTTGGCTGGATATAGAAGCCTTGATTTAAGCTGGTATCCAATTGTTCTTTACCACCACCGATCAGAATTTCTGCGCCCTCCTCGCGTCCAATATCGAAGTAGCCTAGTATCTTCTTAAATTGCTCTTCAGAGGCTTGTGCGCCCACCATGATGTCGGTATCCAATGGATTACCACGTTTGATCAGCTTGGTTCGCTCAATGACTTTGGCAATAAACTCATCATAGATATCTTCTTGAACCAGTAAGCGCGATGGGCAGGTACAGACCTCTCCTTGGTTGAAGAAAGCAAGCACCACACCTTCGATACATTTACTCAGATAACTGTCTTCAAAATCCAACACATCTTTAAAAAAGATATTCGGTGACTTACCGCCTAGCTCAACGGTGGATGGAATAATGTTTTCTGCTGCACATTTCAGGATGTGCGATCCAACAGGCGTTGATCCGGTAAAGGCGATTTTGGCGATACGCTTACTGGTTGCTAGGGCTTGCCCTGCTTCTGCGCCATAACCATTCACAACATTGAGTACACCCGGTGGTAATAGATCCGCAATGATTTCCATAAACACGAGGATCGACCAAGGCGTCTGCTCAGCGGGTTTTAAGACTATGCAGTTACCGGTTGCAAGGGCTGGCGCTAATTTCCAAGCAGCCATCAATAAGGGGAAGTTCCACGGAATAATTTGACCAACAACGCCTAATGGCTCGTGGAAGTGATAAGCAACGGTATTGTGATCTATTTCACCAATCGAACCCTCTTGGGCTCGAATTGCACCAGCAAAGTATCGGAAATGATCCACAGCAAGAGGTACATCGGCATTTAGCGTTTCACGAACCGCTTTACCATTGTCCCAGGTTTCTGCAACCGCCATGATTTCCAGATTTTGTTCTAGACGATCAGCGATTTTTAACAACAAATTAGAACGTTGAGTGACCGATGTTGTGCCCCAAGCGGCTTTGGCTGCATGAGCAGCATCGAGAGCCAATTCGATATCTTCTGCACTAGAACGAGGGATTTCGCAGAAGGCTTCACCGGTAACAGGGGAGATGTTTTTGAAATATTGACCTTTCACCGGTGCAACCCACTGGCCACCGATAAAGTTTTCATAACGTGCTTTAGGAGCGATCAGCGCATCAGGCTGTCCTGGTTGTGCATATATCATTTTGTCGCCTCTTATTTTTATTGGTTGTGATCGAAGCAATCACTTGATCAGACCTGATACTAACGAGAGAGGACTAGGATTGGCTATTCTGCAACAGCACTGAAAAAACCAGTACTTTAGTACTGATTAGCAATTTTTAACTGTGAAAGCCGCTGTTGAAAAGAGGCAGCAGACTCTGGCGCAGCATAAAAGTATCCTTGATTGGTTTTGCAACCTAAGGCGACTAAACATTCATGCTGTTTCTGTGTTTCAACACCTTCAGCGACCACCTCAAGTGATAAACTTTTTGCCATCGCAAAAATCGTATTAACAATTGCCAAATCACCAGGATCTTCTGGCAGACCTTTAACAAAGCTACGGTCTATTTTTAGACGATGAAGTGTTAAGCGACGCAAATAACTTAACGATGAATAACCCGTTCCAAAATCATCCAAGGCTAAAGAAACGCCTAATAAGCGCAAACGCTTGAGTACTCGTGCACTGCGGGTAAAGTTTTCAAATAGGTAACTTTCGGTTAGCTCCAACTCAAGCCAGCGCGATTCTAAACCTGTTCGAGACAACACATCTCTCACGACATTAACGATATCACCGTTATTTAACTGTAGAGCAGACAGGTTAACTGACATCTTTAAAAAATGCCCCTGTGCCTGCCAGATGCAAGCTTGTCGACAGCTTTCTTCTAGTACCCACTCACCAATTGGATGAATTAATCCAGTTTCCTCTGCAATTGAAATAAATTGAACAGGAGGAACTCTGCCACGCGTAGGATGGTTCCAACGAATCAGTGCTTCAGCACCAGAAATACTTCCGGTGTCTAAATCTATTTGGGGCTGGTAATAGACTTCAAACTCACCACGTTCAAGTGCGCCACGAAGATCTGTTTCTAACTCAAAACGTTCCAGATTTTGAGCACTCATATCTTTTTCATAAAACTGATAGCGCCCTTGCCCCAACTGTCGAGCATGTGCTTGAGCGGCATCCGCATTACGCAATAGGGTTTCCGCATCCGGCGCATGATCTGGAAAAACACTAATACCAATCGTCGAATCTAAATAGACCATTTTCTCATTAATTCTGAAAGGCTGTTTTAAGCTCGCGATGATCGCTTTTGCAATGGCTTCAATATCGGGTTTGCCCTGACAAACCTGAACGCACATCAAAAATTCATCACCACTGGCTCTAGCTAACAAATCACCTTTTGGCAAGAGCAGCTTAAGTCGTTCAGCCACTTGTCGCAAAACTTGATTGCCTGCTTCATGACCTAAGCTTTCATTGACCGCTTTGAAGCGATTTAAATTAATGAACAAGACCGAGAACTGCCGTAAAGGGTCACTCTTAGCTAGATTCAGGCGTTCGCCTAAACGGATATGTAACTGTGACCAATTAGGTAAGCCGGTTAATTGATCGTATTCAACAAGGTGGCGTAGCTTTTGTTCAGAAATCTGACGTTGCTGATTAATATGATCCATTTTGTCCAGCAATGGACGAATCGCACGTGTCACTAACAACATGCCCGCTACCAAAATCAGCAGGGTAATAAACAACGTACTAAATAGTATTTCATAGGTAGGCAGAATTGCAGATAACTCTTGCCCTTCAATTACAGGAGAGGCCAACTCAAGCATTTCAGCTTGGCGATCTTTTTCACGATATAGCTGAACAATAGAAATGCCACCCACCATTAAACCGGTCAGCATGATTCCAATAGCGACTAAACGTAGAATTTTTTGTCGTAACTGCTCAGCGTTCAAACTACACAACACCTGCCTTTAATGAAAATTTGTCGCACCATAACAGTTTTAAAGACAGGTGTTAATATCTAAATCCTATACAATTAGTAGTGGTATAGCGTTTAAGAAATACCTAATTGAAAGGCATCCACTAGACTAATAGGAGGATTAATTTAGCAGTTTATTTGCTAACCTGCGTCGATTCTTTCAACAAATCAGCTAGCTGCAAGGTTAATTGATCACCTGATTGTAACTGCCCTACCCCTGCAGGCGTTCCCGTCAGCACTACGTCACCCGGCAACAGAGTAAACCAATGGCTAATATGCGCAACTAAAGATGCAATAGAACGCAGCATCTGATCAGTATTGCCATCCTGACGAAGCTCATCGTTGATCCATAATTTTATTGGAAGTTGAGTTAAATCTATTCCTTCACTAGAGATGAAGGACGATAAACAACAGCTTCCATCAAATGCTTTGGCTTTTTCCCAAGGCAATCCTTTTTCTTTTAACTGACTTTGTAGATCGCGCAAGGTCAAATCTAACGCAACGCCCACGCCAGTGATCGCTTTCATCGCTTCGACTTCATCAACACAGGTGAGCGGCTGACCAATCAACACTGACACTTCTGCTTCATAATGCAAACCACCGCGATCTTTAGGAATGCGGATCGGCATCTCCATCGGCTGAATGGCGGTCGAGGGTTTGATAAAGAGTAACGGCTCATCGGGCACAGGGTTATTCAACTCTTTGGCATGTTCGGCATAATTTCTGCCAACACAAACGACTTTACCCACCGGAAGATCGACAGGAGTTGAATTAAGAAGATGCTGATAAGCCATGCTATTTTCCTTATTAGTATTAATTGATTGAAGCAACTATTGATTTGCCACTGCGCTGCCAAAATAGAAGTATCATCGCACAGGCAAAGGTGACGGCAAAGACCATCAAAGAGCCTAACACGACTCCCGACCAACCTGCCGCTGACCAGAAAGGATTTAAATAAAAGCCTCCTATGCTGGCACCGACATAGTAAAACACCAAATACAGAGCTGAGGCACTTGCTCTAGCTCGACTGGCATGCTGACTAACCCAGCCACTGGCAACCGAATGGGCAAGAAAGAAGCCAAAACTGTTAATAAAGAATCCTGCAACGATACCCGAGATACTATAGGTCAGGGTTAACAGCGTTCCGATAACCATGATAAAAATACCCAACGCCATGCACACCGGAGCAGAGATACGACGACTTAGCCGTCCTGATAACAAAGAACCCATAGTTCCTGTCAGGTAGGTTAAGAATAGCAAACCTATCCAAGTCGCAGACATTTTAAAAGGCTCTGCTGCCAGCACAAAGGTGATGTAAGTATATTGATTTAAAAAGACTAAAAAATTTAATCCACCGATAATATATGCCAAGAGTAACACCGGATTACGTATATGGCCGATTAGATCTCGGGACATCTGCACAGGACGAAAGGCGCTCGCGGTAAAGTGTTCTGACTTGGGTAGCAACCAAACAACACAGAGTAAACCTATCAGACTTCCAATTCCTAAGATAAAAAACACATCTGACCAACCCAGCCAGTCACCCACAGCGCCTGCGACTAAACGTCCAGTGACACCTCCTAGTGAGTTACTGGCTATGTATAATCCCACGGCTGTTAGCAAGGCAGGCTTAGTGAACTCATCGCCCATATAAGCGATTGCCACAGCAGGGACACCTGCCAAGAAGAAACCTTGCAGCGCTCGAAGCCAAAACAACTGCGCATAGTCCTGCGCAAAACCTAATGCCAAGGTACTTAACGACACTCCTGCTAGGGTAAACAACAAAATTCCTCGTCTTCCTAAAGCATCCGAAATAGGGCCATAAACGAGCAATGACAAGCCTAAAACAAGGGTCGCAATAGTGTAAGCATGACTTATTTCTAATTCAGTTCGATCCAAGCTTTCGGCTAACATAGGCAGTAGCGGCTGAATACCATGAAGATTGGCGAAAATGATAAAAGACGCTAAACACAACGCAAACGTTGCTCGCCAAAACTGAGGACTACTGCTTTCGATCATGATGGGCTTCCTCGTTGAACACTTTCCAGTTAAGGACTTACTAGTTAAAGGCTTACTAGTTAAAGGCTTACTAGTTAAACAATAGAGCTAGTCTACCCCTGACAAACCCATCAGAAAAATATATACTTATTATAGATAACATAAGAGAAATTGATCATGAATCTAAAGCACCTTCGTTACTTTGTCAGAGTTGCCGAGCTGGGCAGTTTTACTGCGGCAGCTGAGCAGCTAAAGCTCGCACAGCCTGCGGTTAGCATGGCGATCCAGAAGCTTGAGCAAACTCTTGAGATTTCACTTTTTCATCGACATGATCGACAAATTAGCCTAACCGATGAAGGACGAGAGCTGTTGATGCATGCTCGTCGCGTATTGATGGCGGCAGAAGAAGCTGAACACGCTATGCAGGAGTTAAGCGGCTTAAAGCGTGGAGAGGTTCGTATCGGTATTCCGGGCATGTTAGGTTCTTATTACTTCCCTCCCATTCTAATGGCATTTCGTCATCGCTATCCCGATCTGCAAATTTCTGTCATTGAAGCTGGAACTCGTAAGCTTCAGCAGATGCTGCTAAGTGGTGAAATTGATATTGGTGTTATCGTTGAAGACTCTGCATCGACTGAATTGGAACTCTGTCCTTTTTTACGTGAAGAGATGATGGTGGTGATGGCTGATGATCATCCGCTCGCTGAGTGCACCCGTATTTCCCCCAGTGATTTCTTTGCTCAAGAATTGGTGTTATTCAAAGAAGGTTACTTTCATCGCGAAGTGATTAATCGCTTACTTCAAGAGACAGGTCTTCAGCCGCATATTGGCTTTGAAACTAACCTGATTCCGTTAATTAAGCAGATAGTTAAACAGGGTTTTGGCATTTCAACATTATTACAGATGGTGATACGAGATGAACCTGCCTTAGTGGCTCGCCCCTTTGAGCAACCGGTTATTCTTGATCTATCCTTAGCTTGGCGTAAAGGCGGCTATTTATCACGTGCTAACCGTACCTTCATTGATTTTCTGGAGGATCAAATTCGACAGTAGCTGAGGTGTTTGATGAAAAACTGGATTCTTCCCATCGTTCTAACCAGTCTTCGACTGGTGCTGGACGACCAAATAGATAGCCTTGATAGATAATTGATTCACTGCGCTCTTTCAAGAATTCTGCCTGCTCAAAAGTCTCAACCCCTTCAGCCACCACTCTCAACTGCATTTTTTCTGCCACGGCTAAGATCGCATCAATCAGCGCAGCGTCGTCAGCATCATCTGGAGCATCCTGCACAAAGCTTCGATCTATTTTAATTTCATTGACTGGCAGTCGCTTCAAATAGGCTAGCGAAGAATAGCCTGTACCAAAATCATCAATAGAAAACTGTAACCCTAATTGACGTAACCGATTCATTTTTTCGGAAACAGCATCAATATTATGAAGAAAAACACCTTCGGTCACTTCTAAGACAAAGCGCTTAGGATCAATCATCTGATCATTCAATACTGCCCTAATCCAAGGCACGAAAGTTTCTTTGCAGAAATGCCTAGGGCTGATATTGATTGATAGATGCAGATTAACACCTTTTTTACCTGCATCTCGAATTAATTCACAGGCTTGCATCATAACCCAGCTATCAAGCTCAACAATCAGGTTACTGGCCTCTGCTATCGGAATAAATTCAACAGGCGAAATCATTCCTAACTCAGGATGCTCCCAGCGCAACAACAGCTCTGCGGCCACTTTATTTCCGTTAACATCAAACTGTGGCTGCATAAATAGCCGTAACTCTTTATGTTCTACCGCACGTTTTAAGTCGCGTTCTAATCTGAATCGATAATCTGCAGCATCGCTCATTGGGGATTCATAAAAGCTAAGATGGCCGCCACCCTCTTTACGCGAATGGGCTAAGGCCATGTTAGCGCGCTGAAAAATTTGATCTGATGTTAGATCAATACCTTGCTCTGGAAAACGAGTAACACCCGTACTGACAGTGACCACAACAGGTTCATCTTCAATAATAAAGGGTGAAGAAAACATCTGTTCACAGTGATCAGATAAAAAGATCTCGAGATCATTTAGAGACATTCCAGCAAATTGCTGGGCGACGATTAAGATGGCAAATTCATCGCCCGCCATTCTAGCAACCTTGATCGTAGCATCTCCTATCTGACAGGACTGAAGACGATGACCTACCGATTTTAGTAAAGAATCACCAAAACGACTTCCTCGAGCATTATTAATGGTTTTAAAGCGATCAATATTCAATAGTATTAAAAATGCGGAGTGCTCAAGGATAATCCTTTTCTCAAGCAATGTTTCTAATGACTCCTGCAACCAAGCTCGATTAGGTATTTGCGTTAGTGCATCCTTAAATGCCAATGACTCAATATGTTGTTCATATTCAATTTTTTCTGTGACATCCTGAATGGTGCCAAGCAATCTGATCATGCGACCTTGGCTATCATGAATTACATGGAGCTTTTCATGGACCCAGCGAATTTCTTGGCCAATCTTAACCCTGTAGTCTATGTCGTAATCACTGCCATGCTGGTGAGCTCTATTCCACGCACTCAGAACAGCAGCTTGATCTTCTTGAACCACGGGCCTTATGAAATCTTCAAGCGTTAGCTTTTGCTGAGGACTAAAAGAAAACATCAAACGCATCTGTTGTGTACAGTTGTACTCTTGCGTATCTAGGTCATACTCCCAACTACCGATATGAGCAACCTGTTGAGCGTGGTTGAGTAATGCCTCGTTTTCCTGTAACTGTTGCGTGATCATGGCATTATTTAAATGAGATAAGGCTAAGGCTGCATTGTTGCGCTTCAACACTATGACCGCGATGATCATTAAGCCTGCTAAGCTAAGAATAAAAACCCAACCTAGAAACTGCCACTCTGCCCAGACTTCTTTGAAGGTTACGGGTGGCCTGTAATCAAATGGCTCGATTTGAAGTTCTCTTAGTAACCGGTCAATTCCGCGATAATCACCCGGAATAGTAAAACCGGCGATACCCAATGCTTCACTGGTAGGACTATTAAAGGG
>REDB01000245.1 GCA_007693685.1 Oceanospirillales bacterium | reverse complement strand
GATTTACGATGACGCATTATTCAAAATCCTTAACAACTTAGTGTCAGAAGGCTAACTTAGGATGCCGCTTTATCGTCATTTTTGAGACTAGCAGGTGGCCAGTTCTCAAGACGCATACCAAGTGACAGCCCTTTAGAGGCCAAGACGTCCTTGATTTCAGTCAGCGACTTCTTACCTAGGTTAGGAGTCTTCAACAGTTCAACTTCGGTGCGCTGGATCAAGTCACCGATATAGTAGATCTGTTCTGCTTTTAGACAGTTAGCAGAGCGAACTGTCAGTTCAAGATCATCAACCGGACGCAACAGAACTGGATCGATCTCTGGATCGTCAGCTTCTGTACGCGACTGCTGGCTGGCATCTTTCAAGTCTACAAAGACCGCCAATTGCTCATGAAGAATGGTAGCCGCACGACGGATACACTCTTCAGGATCGATGGTCCCGTTTGATTCAATATCAATGATCAACTTATCAAGGTCAGTACGCTGTTCTACACGCGCACTTTCAACTTGATAAGAGACACGTAATACTGGGCTGTAACTGGCATCCAGTAACAGACGACCAATAGTACGATTTTCATCTTCATCAGCCATACGCGAATCAGCAGGAACATATCCACGACCACGAGTGATCTTAAGCTGAATATTCAGGCTGTTATCGCCGTTAAGATGCGCAATCACATGATCAGGATTGGCAATCTCAACATCTTGTGTAAGCTGTATATCAGCTGCGGTTACTACGCCTGCTACAGATTTGCTCAAGGTAAGGGTCGCATCATCACCATTGTGTAGTGTGAAAGCGACACCTTTGAGGTTCAAAAGGATCTCAATGACATCCTCTTGAACCCCTTCAATGCTGCTGTATTCATGCAATACACCGTCGATTTCGACTTCGGTTACTGCACAACCAGGCATTGAAGAGAGCAAAATACGGCGCAGCGCATTACCAAGGGTATGACCAAAACCACGTTCAAGAGGTTCTAATGTCACCTTAGCGCGAGTTTTGCTGATTTCCTGTACGTCAATATGACGTGGACTAAGAAACTCGTTTACAGAACGCTGCATAGTATCACCAGTCAAGAGTTCAAATTACTTCGAGTAAAGCTCGACGATCAAATGTTCGTTGATGTCTTGAGCTAGTTCGCTACGTTCTGGAAGAGCTTTAAACTCACCTTCCATTTTCGCAGCATCAACTTCAATCCACTCAACTGGAGCACGTTGACCAGCCAATTCCAATGCATGCTTGATACGCAATTGGTTTTTTGACTTTTCACGTACAGCAATCTTATCGCCAACGCTAACTTGGAACGAAGGAATGTTAACAACCTGACCGTTCACTGTAATCTGACGGTGAGAAACTACTTGACGAGCTTCTGCACGCGTTGAGCCAAAGCCCATACGGTATACTACGTTGTCCAAACGGCCTTCTAGAAGCTGTAACAGAACTTCACCGGTAGCGCCTTTACGACGAGCGGCTTCTTTGTAGTAACCACGGAACTGACGCTCCAGTACACCGTAAGTACGACGTACTTTTTGTTTTTCACGAAGCTGTAAACCGTACTCAGAGAGACGGCCACGGCGTGCGCCATGCACACCTGGTACAACTTCCGCTTTGCACTTACTATCCAGCGCGCGAACACCACTCTTAAGAAAGAGATCTGTGCCTTCACGACGGGACAGCTTGCACTTGGGTCCAAGATATCGAGCCATTATTCCGTCTCCTGATTACACACGACGTTTCTTCGGAGGACGACAGCCATTGTGTGGAATGGGCGTCACATCCGTGATGTTGTTAATTTTGTATCCGCAACCGTTTAAAGCACGAACTGCAGATTCACGACCGGGTCCCGGTCCTTTAACAAACACGTCTAGGTTTTTAAGTCCGTACTCCAGAGCTGCTTGTCCAGCACGCTCTGCTGCAACCTGTGCAGCAAACGGCGTACTCTTACGAGAGCCACGGAAGCCTGAACCACCAGAAGTCGCCCAAGAAAGTGCATTTCCTTGACGATCGGTAATGGTGACGATGGTATTGTTAAAAGAAGCGTGGATGTGCGCTAGGCCATCCGCTACTTGCTTTTTAACCTTTTTACGTGTGCGATTACCTGGCTTTGCCATATTCGGGAATTCCTATCGCTTACTTACGGATCGGCTTACGCGGGCCTTTACGGGTACGCGCATTCGTTTTGGTGCGTTGTCCGCGAACCGGGAGGTTACGACGGTGACGCAAACCACGGAAACAACCAAGATCCATAAGACGCTTGATGTTCATGTTGACTTCACGACGAAGATCACCTTCGACGGTCAACTTGGTAATTTCACCACGAACATTATCGAGCTGTTCTTCAGATAGGTCACCGATTTTTACGGTCGGTAGAATACCTACTGCTGCACAGATCTGCTTGGCTGTAGTGCGGCCAATCCCATAAATGTAAGTTAGAGAAATTACCGCATGCTTATTGTCAGGAATATTGACGCCAGCTATACGGGCCATTCAATCTACTCCATATTAATGCTCTGCACATAGCAGAGACAAATCATTCATCGTTCGTGGAAGGCGCGCAATTCTACTACTTGATCAAAATTAAATCAAGTCGAGCGGCCTCCACGGCTATAATTTTGTGGATTAACCCTGACGCTGTTTGTGTCTGGGTTCCACTTTACAGATCACGCGCACGGAACCGTTGCGACGTACGATCTTGCAATTACGGCAAATCTTTTTAACAGACGCGCGTACTTTCATGATCCACCTCTAACAGGTCTAACGCAGTGAACCTGCGCCACCTTTAAGATTCGATTTTTTCATCAGTGATTCATACTGATGGGACATCAAGTGTGATTGCACCTGAGCCATAAAGTCCATCACTACCACCACGACGATTAACAAAGAGGTACCACCGAAGTAGAACGGTATGTTCCAAGCAACCACTAAAAATTGTGGCATCAGTGATACAGCAGTTATGTAAAGTGCACCGAACAAAGTTAGACGCGACAATACAGTGTCAATATAACGGGCGGATTGTTCACCAGGACGAATCCCAGGGATGAATGCACCAGATTTCTTTAAATTGTCTGCTACTTCACGCGGATTAAACATCAGCGCAGTGTAGAAATAACAGAAGAACACGATCGCGATACCGAACAACAGAATATGTAATGGTTGTCCTGGACCTAATGCCAGAGCCATATCCTGTAACCAGTCAAGACCTTCACTTTGACCAAACCACTGACCCATTGAAGCAGGGAACAATAGAATACTAGAAGCAAAGATGGGTGGAATTACACCCGCCATGTTCACTTTAAGTGGTAAGTGACTGCTTTGCGCTGCATATACACGACGACCTTGCTGACGTTTTGCGTAGTTTATGGTGATGCGGCGTTGGCCACGCTCCATAAACACAACAAACGCTACAGTTGCCATAGCTAATACAGCGATCAACAGCAGAGCCAAGATATTCAAGTCACCTTGACGCGCAGCCTCGAAAGACTGACCGATTGCACCAGGAAGACCTGCGACAATACCAGCAAAGATCAGGATGGATATACCATTACCGATACCACGCTCTGTTACCTGTTCGCCTAACCACATCAGGAACACAGCACCCGCAACAAAGGTTACGACCGCTACAAAGTAGAAGCTTGCATCTGCTGCGAATGCAACGCCTTGACTAGCAAGACCTACAGACATACCAAATGCTTGGATTGTCGCTAATACAACCGTACCGTAACGTGTGTACTGGTTGATCTTACGACGACCTGCTTCACCTTCCTTCTTTAGTTGCTCCAGATGGGGACTGACAGCCGTCATTAACTGCATGATAATCGATGCAGAAATATACGGCATGACACCTAGCGCAAGAATACTCATACGCTCAAGTGCACCACCCGAAAACATATTGAACAGACTCAGGATAGTACCCTGATTCTGTTCAAACAGCGCAGCAAGGCGATCTGGGTTAATACCTGGTACCGGAATGTGAGCACCGATACGGTAAACTATGATCGCAATAAGAACAAAGCGTAGGCGAGCCCAAAGCTCACCTAAGCCGTTCTGTCTTGCTGGTACTTGTCCTATCTTAGCCATTTACGCCTCGACTTTACCGCCAGCAGCTTCAATCGCAGCCTGAGCACCTTTGGTCACTTTAAGACCTTTAACAGTAACAGGCTTCGTGATTTCACCTGACAGAATCACTCGTGCGACTTTAATTTCTTCACGAATGATGTCAGCATTTTTTAACGCTTCTAGATCAACTACGTCTGCCACTACTTTGCAAATTTCGCCTAAACGAATTTCAGCAACGTAACGTGACTTACGTGATGTAAAACCGAATTTTGGCAGACGACGCTGAATTGGCATCTGACCGCCTTCAAAACCCGGATTTACGCTTCCGCCTGAGCGGGATTTTAGACCCTTGTGGCCGCGACCACAGGTTTTACCCAGACCGGAGCCGATACCACGACCAACACGCTTTGGAGCCTGTTTGGAACCGGCACCCGGGCGCAATGTATTTAGACGCATTGGGTGACTCCTATCATTCACCAACTACACGAACCATGTAGTTGACTTTATTAATCATTCCACGCACTGACGGAGTATCTTCCACTTCAACAACGTGACCGATACGACGCAGTCCTAGACCTTTAACGCACAGCTTGTGATTCGGAAGAGTTCCGATCGTGCTGCGAGTTAGGGTAACTTTAATTTTGTTAGCCATTGCTTAGTTCCCCAGGATCTCTTCAACGGTTTTGCCGCGCTTAGCAGCAACGTCTTCAGGTGCATTCATAGATGCAAGACCTTTAACAGTTGCACGCACAACGTTTACCGGGTTAGTCGAGCCATAGCACTTAGCCAATACGTTTTGCACGCCTGCTAGCTCAAGCACTGCACGCATCGCACCACCGGCGATGATTCCAGTACCTTCTGAAGCTGGCTGCATGTAAACGCGTGAAGCACCGTGATTTGCTTTAACGGGATACTGCAATGTATGACCATTTAGTGAAACGTTAACCATGTTACGACGCGCTTGTTCCATTGCTTTTTGAATTGCAACAGGAACTTCACGTGCCTTGCCACGGCCAAAACCGATACGGCCATTACCGTCACCGACAACTGTCAATGCTGTAAAACCGAAGATACGGCCACCCTTCACCACTTTAGCAACGCGGTTAACCTGGACCAGTCTCTCCTGGAGTTCACCGTCTTTCTGTTCGTGATTTGCCATAATAGAAACCTTTAGAATTCCAGTCCGCCTTCGCGGGCCGCATCAGCCAGAGCCTGGACTCTGCCGTGATATTTATAACCGGAGCGATCAAACGCCACCTGTGAAACGCCAGCAGCTTTAGCACGATCAGCGATCAGTGCACCCACTTTCTTAGCGGCTTCAACGTTGCCGGTAGAACCAGCACGCAATTCTTTTTCAACAGTCGATGCAGATGCAATTACTGTTGCGCCATCAGCGGAAATAATTTGCGCATAGATGTGACGTGGTGTGCGGTTTACACACAGACGTACTGCGCCTAGTTCACGCATTTTTAGGCGAGAGCGGCGCGCACGACGAATTCGAGCAATATTTTTTTCGTTCATGACCCAGCCTTACTTCTTCTTAGCCTCTTTACGGCGTACGTACTCATCAGCATAACGAACTCCTTTACCTTTATAAGGCTCAGGTGGACGGAACGCACGAATCTCAGCAGCAACCTGACCAACTAGTTGCTTATCAGCACCAGATAGGATGATTGTTGTGTTATTCGGAGCATCAGCTTTTACGCCGCTTGGCAATTGGTAATCGATAGGGTGTGAAAAACCCAGCGTTAGGTTGACAACGTCTTCTTTGACAGCAGCACGATAACCTACACCGACC
Source organism: Oceanospirillales bacterium (assembly GCA_007693685.1). GTDB lineage: Bacteria > Pseudomonadota > Gammaproteobacteria > Pseudomonadales > Balneatricaceae > Nitrincola. The sequence continues at coordinate 710 of REDB01000245.1, read as the reverse complement.
AGTTGCATGGTTTTCTGAAAACCAGTACTGACACCCGTTACCATGTTATTGACCAGTGCACGAGTAGTACCTGATAACGCAACCGCTTGCTTGCTGCCATCACGCGCTACGAAAGTTAATTTACCTTCGTTTTGCTCAACACCAACAGAAGGGTGAACATCCAAACTTAATTGACCGTTGCTACCCTTGACAGACACTTGCTGCCCTTGGATCTTAACCTCAACACCTGCAGGTAATACAACGGGATTCTTTGCTATACGTGACATCAGAACTCCCCTTAGAATACCGTACAGATGACTTCACCACCGATACCAGCTTGACGAGCTGCGCGATCGGTCATGAGACCTTTACTGGTAGAGATAATCGCAATACCTAAGCCATCAGAAACTTTTGGCAGTTTTGCAACGTGGCGATAAATACGCAAACTTGGCTTACTTACGCGCTTAATCTCTTCAATAACCGGCTTGCCTTCGAAATATTTAAGTTCGATGGTCAAAACTGGCTTGCTGTCACCTTCAACACTGTAATCAGTGATGTAACCTTCATCTTTTAGCACTTGTGCAATTGCAACTTTGTGCTTTGAAGAAGGCATAGAGACAGCTGGCTTCTCAGCCATATTACCGTTACGAATACGTGTGAACATATCCGCGAGGGTATCTTGCATACTCATGCTTATTTCCTCAGTTGTGCAGCGCAGCGCGGTAGCAGGA
>REDB01000178.1 GCA_007693685.1 Oceanospirillales bacterium | reverse complement strand
GTGAGTCTGTACCACGTAAAGAGCCTTCAAACTTAGCATATTTCTTACGAACTACGCGGAAGTAGGCTGCGATTTCCTCCAGCAACTCTAGATTCAAACCTGTATCTCTATCGAGACCTTGAAGAGTCGCAACAACTGTTTCGGTTGCAGTATGACCATAAGTCATAGACATAGAAGAGATAGAGGTATCAACGCGGTCGATACCTGCTTCGATAGCCTTCAACAAAGTCATATCTGCAAGACCTGAAGTGGCATGAGACTGCAACTGAACTTCTAGATCGGTTTGAGCCTTAAGACGAGATACCAAATTATAGGCATCATAAGGTTTCAAAATTCCAGACATATCTTTGATAAAGATTGAGTCAGCACCCATATCTTCTAAAGTCTTAGCATAGTCAACCCACATATCTAGGGTGTGGACACGGCTAGTTGTATAAGACATGGTGCCTTGAGCGTGCTTACCACAATCTTTAACAGCTTTGATGGCACATTCAAGGTTACGTGGATCATTCATCGCATCAAAGACACGGAAAACATCAACACCATTTTTAGCTGCACGCTCTACAAAGCGGGAAACCACATCATCTGCGTAGTGGCGGTAACCTAAGAGGTTTTGTCCACGCAGTAACATTTGCTGAGGCGTATTAGGCATTGCAGCTTTAAGTTCACGAATACGCACCCAAGGATCTTCACCTAAATAACGTATGCAAGCGTCAAATGTCGCACCACCCCAACTTTCAACAGACCAGTAGCCTACTTGGTCCATTTTAGCTGCAATCGGTAGCATGTCATCAAGGCGCATGCGAGTTGCTAATAGTGACTGATGACCATCACGTAGAACGAGTTCCGTGATACCTAGCGGTTTTTTTACGTCAGACATGGGGCTAACCTTTATAATTTCGTTAAATGAGAATTATTGACCGTTTCGATCTTCACGGTATTTCTTAATAGCTGCTGACATGACAGCGACTAGAGCCTGATCATTAGGCTGGCCACTCGCAGCAACTGCTTGACCCTTTCTGGGTGAGGCAGGAACAGGAGCAGGCTCAAAACGCATCATAATTCGAGACATTATTGATGTTGCGATGACAAGTAATGTCAAAAACACAAACACAAATCCCATACCAAATATCAAGAGGTAAAAGCCTTCGGCTACTATGTCGTCCATCAAACGCTCCTGTGATTTTATGTACTAGCTTGCTTTTAGCTGTTTTAGCGTTAAGTACTGTCTAGCTAATTTAATTTGCTTCTACCAAATTCTGGTAGGCGCAAAAGGGTTATTAACCCATTAAAGCTAAAAAGAACTGTAGCAGCAAGCTACCTAAGCAAGATGTAATTTTTTTACAAAAAACACTGATCCAATATGCAAACAACAATATGGTTAACAATCCATCAACACATAACTAGACGTAAACAGTAGAATAATCAATATAGACCAGAATCAGCATATTACTATGTGAAGGTGACAAGCATTGAATTGAAAGCCTGACTGTTCTCTAAAAAGCAACGAGTTAGAAAAGATAAATATTACATGAAGGTAAATATGGAGGGTATGTCGTAAATCTCAGTAAGAGATTAGCAAAGGGTTGAAGAAATGGCGCGCCCGAGAGGATTCGAACCTCTGACCGCCTGGTTCGTAGCCAGGTACTCTATCCAGCTGAGCTACGGGCGCATATCAAAATGGCGGTGAGTGAGGGATTCGAACCCTCGATAGAGTTTCCCCTATACGCCCTTAGCAGGGGCGCGCCTTCAGCCACTCGGCCAACTCACCTAACAACGGCGCATATACTACTAAGAAAAATCCTTAATGAAAAGAGAAATTTAAAAAAATTACTCTTTTCCTGAATCTTCCCCTTTTTCACGCTGAATTCGCTGATAAATCTCTTCACGATGAACAGAAACATCCTTCGGTGCATTGACACCGATACGAACTTGATTACCTTTTACACCAAGTACAGTTACAGTGACATCGTCACCAACCATTAAAGTTTCACCAACACGTCTAGTCAAAATTAACATTTGAATCTCCCGGTCCATTTAAGTGCTGCGATACTGTGACCGACATATCATCGGCACGGATCCTTAATTAACTAAAGTTTATTCAGAAACGGTATCTGTTACATCAAGATTAAACGAAGAGTGCAATGCACGCACAGCAAGCTCTAAGTATTTTTCTGCAATAACAACTGATACTTTGATCTCAGAGGTTGAGATCATCTGTATATTGATATTTTCATTAGCCAAGGCATCAAACATACGACTCGCCACTCCGGCGTGTGAACGCATCCCAACGCCCACAATTGATACTTTAGCTATTTTATTGCTCCCTGTGCATTCTCTTGCACCTAACTCGACTACTACCTTTTCGAGTATCGCTTTGGCTTTATCATAGTCATTGCGATGCACTGTAAAGGTAAAGTCAGTGGTTTTATCTCCTGCCACATTCTGTACGATCATGTCGACTTCAATATTAGCACGACTGACCGGTCCTAAAATCCTAGAGGCCACTCCGGGTATATCGGGTACACCGACAACTGTCAGTTTGGCTTCATCGCGGTTAAACGCAATACCTGAGATGACCGGATTTTCCACAGTACTATCTTCCTCTGTTGTTATCAATGTACCTGGGCCGTCTACCATACTGGATAGAACACGCAAAGGAACCTTATATTTACCAGCAAACTCAACACTTCGAATTTGAAGAACTTTTGAACCCAAACTGGCCATTTCCAGCATTTCTTCAAAAGTTATCTTTTCTAGCCGCCGAGCGGTTTCAACTACACGTGGATCGGTTGTATAAACACCATCAACATCTGTGTAGATCTGACATTCATCTGCTTTCAAAGCAGCCGCAAGGGCAACACCCGTAGTATCAGAGCCACCTCGACCAAGTGTAGTGATATTACCTTGAGCATCGACACCTTGGAAACCAGCAACAACGACAACTCGACCTTCATTAAGATCAGTACGCATCTTGTCGGTTTCAATATCTTGGATGCGTGCTTTTGAAAAGGCACTATCTGTTAAAATTTTGACTTGAGCACCAGTATAAGAGCGAGCACTAATTCCGCGCTTCTCCAGTGCCATGCATAGCAATGCGATAGTAACCTGCTCTCCAGTAGAGACCAAAACATCTAGCTCTCGTGGATCGGGGCTATCGGTAATCGCCTTAGCCAAAGCGATCAAACGGTTAGTCTCGCCACTCATTGCTGAAAGCACAACCACAATATCATCGCCGCGGTCACGAAAACCTTTAACTTTATCAGCTACGGCTTCAATTCTTTCAATTGAGCCGACTGATGTACCGCCGTACTTTTGAACGTACAATGCCATTTTACTTCTCCGCACGAGTAGTTTTTCTACTCGATCAGCCATTTACACAAAATCAGGCGTTATTTAGTAATTCAGGTACACGTTGCAAAGCAGCTGGTATTGCAGATACATCAACTCCACCTCCTTGCGCCATATCTGGCCGACCGCCACCTTTACCACCTAGCACTGATGCAAGTTCACGAACTAGATCGCCAGCTTTCACACGCGCTATTAGATCCTTAGTAACACCAGCAAGCACACTTACTTTTCCGTCATCTGTTCTCGCTAATAAAACAATGACACCACTTCCCAGTTTATTTTTTAACTGATCCATCATGTCACGTAAGGACTTTGGATCTGCACCTTCAATCTCTGTAGCAAGTACGGAAATACCATTTACAATTTTCACATGAGATAACAGGTCACCGCTTTGAGCAGAAGCAAGTTTAGCGTTAGTTTTTTCTAATTCTTTCTCTAATTGCTTGTTTCTTTCAGCAATCAGTTTTACTTTTTCAAGTAAGTTGCCTCTAGAGCCTTTCACTAAAGCTGCAATCTCTGCAACCAAGGCATCACTTTCAGCAGTATAACCCAGTGCCTGTTTTCCTGTGACCGCTTCAATTCGTCTAACACCAGCGGCAATACCTGCTTCACTGGTAATTCTAAACAATCCGATATCGCCGGTACGATTTGCATGTGTACCACCACACAACTCTAGAGAGTAGTCACCCATGCTAAGGACTCGTACATCAGCATCATATTTCTCACCAAATAATGCCATTGCGCCCTTCGATTTTGCAGCATCAAGAGACATCACTTCGGTATCGACCGATAAATTGGCACGTATCTGCTCATTTACCTGTTGCTCAATTGCATCGAGCTGCTCTGCTGTTACGGCTTCAAAATGTGAAAAGTCAAAACGCAGTCTTTCAGCATCTACCAATGAACCTTTTTGCTGCACATGATCGCCTAAAATATTTCTTAGTGCAGCATGCAATAAATGTGTAGCAGAGTGGTTTAATGCAGTGGCTTGACGACGTTGCTGATTAACTTCAGTAACCACTGAATCGTCGACCTGAATGACACCCTCTACTACTTTGCCATGATGTAAATGATGCTTACCTTCTTTGGTACAATCGTTAACTTCAAACTGGCCACGATCCCAGCGTAAAACACCAGAATCACCAACCTGACCACCTGATTCTGCATAGAAAGCCGTATTCTCTAAAACCACTACTCCAGCTTCACCAGCAGAAAGCTGCTTAACTGATTCACCCTCTTTCAGCAGCAAAAGTACGCGACCACGATCTTGTAGTGAGGTATAACCGTTAAAGCAAGTTTCTCCATCTAGTTGAATCTGCTCGTTATAATCCACACTAAATTGACCCGCAGAGCGAGCACGTTCGCGCTGTGCATTCATCGCCTGCTCAAAACCATCCATATCTAAGGTTAGATTATGCTCTCTTGCCACATCTGCAGTTAAATCAACAGGGAAACCATAGGTATCATAAAGCTTAAAGACTGTTTCACCTGAAAGCACACTACCTTTTAATGAATCAATTGCTTGCTGCAATATGCTCATACCGTTGTCCAGTGTTCTAGCAAACTGCTGCTCTTCTTTAAGTAAAACTTTTTCAATCTGAGCCTGCTGAGAGCGAAGTTCTGGGTATGCATCGCCCATCACATCAGCCATCGCCTGAACCAGTTCATGGAAAAATGCACCCTGTGCGCCTAATTTATTTCCATGTCGTATGGCGCGTCGAATGATACGGCGTAAAACATAACCGCGCCCCTCATTGGAAGGAACAACACCATCTGTAATAAGAAAACAGCTAGAACGTATGTGATCAGCAATCACTCGCAGTGACTGTTGACGCTCATCTTTGCAACCTACTGCTTTTGCAGCGGCAGCAAGTAATTTCTGGAATAGGTCAATTTCATAGTTGCTATGAACTTGCTGCATAACCGCTGCAACACGCTCTAAGCCCATACCTGTATCGACTGAGGGTTTTGGAAGTGGCGCCATACTGCCGTCAGCAGAACGGTTATATTGCATGAATACAATATTCCAAATTTCAATATAACGATCACCATCTTCATCCGGACTTCCTGGCGGCCCACCTGCAACATCAGGACCATGATCAAAGAAAATCTCAGTACATGGACCACACGGACCAGTGTCACCCATTGACCAGAAGTTATCTTCATCTAATTTTGAAAAGCGCGAGGGATCTGCTCCTATCTCTTCTTTCCAAATTTTTTCAGCTTCATCGTCGCTATGATGCACAGTTACCCAGAGGCGTTCTTTTGGTAGTTGCAATACTTCAGTCAGAAACGTCCACGCGAAGCGGATAGCATCCTGTTTAAAATAATCACCAAAACTAAAGTTACCTAGCATTTCAAAAAATGTGTGATGGCGAGCCGTATAACCTACATTCTCTAAGTCGTTATGTTTTCCGCCTGCCCTAACGCAACGTTGCGACGTGGTTGCACGTAAGTAGTCACGCTTATCGGTTCCTAGAAATACGTCTTTGAACTGCACCATTCCCGCATTAGTAAATAGCAAGGTCGGGTCATTACCCGGAATCAATGAACTTGAGGAAACAATGGTATGCCCCTGTTCATTGAAGTACTGAAGAAATGCTTCACGTATCTGTGCACTGGTCATGTATTGCATAGTTAACCTTCTGCTACTTACCACGGATCTAAAAATGACCGGAGATTATATAGAATATCTTTAAAATGTACGATATTTATCCTTGCTTTTTCTTTACATTTCCGTTCTGAGCGCATTCTTAACATCATCATAGCTAAAACCATGATTTAGAAGATACCGCACCTGCTTTGCCTGTTCCTTTGGAGCAAGTTTCTTGCTGGTATCAAAACGTTTTTTAGCTAAGGCGACGGCTAATTCACTCCAATCAGGCTCCATCTCGTCAAAGACTTGATCAATCATTGTTTTAGGAATGCCTTTCTGTGATAGCTCAAATACTATTCTTTTTGGCCCCCAATACTGGCTTATTCGTTGACGTATAAAGCTTTCAGTAAAACGCCGATCACTCTGGTAACCGTCTTGTGACATTCTATCAAGAACTTCATTTAGTATTTCTAGAGATTCTGCTTGAGATTGAAGTCGTTGATACAGTTCAGCTCGTGAATATTCACGTCGAGCTAGTAGTGAGATGATTTTATTTCTAATTGACTGAGCGTCTAGAGGTGTGTTCATGCGGAATCAACATCCTGTTGCTATCAATAAATTGTATTTGATCAATTAAAACAAAAGACTCAAACACCTAAACTGCATCCATCCCTGAATGCAGTTTAAC
>REDB01000132.1 GCA_007693685.1 Oceanospirillales bacterium | reverse complement strand
GCTATTCGACAAGGCGGACTAGACGATCTACAACCTATTCTTGATATCGTCAAACGATCTGGTGCGATAGAGTACGCCCAAAATGCGGCTAATGAACAAGTAGAACTGGCTAAAAACGCACTTAACGAGATAGCTGACAGTTCATTTAAAGAAACACTGATCACCCTTGCGGGGCTCGCTGCAGCAAGAAAAAGTTAATTTTAAGGCCAGAATGATTAGTTACTGTGCAAATATTCAGCAACAATTCGTGCCTCTGCTACACTCAGACGGTATAATCGTCGAAATAATTTGAATTTAATGATTTGGACAGACATAACTTCATGACTAGACCCTCCTCTTTTGAACGCGAAGATCTCCTTAAATGCGGCTTCGGCGAAATGTTCGGACCTGGCAATGCACGCTTACCTGTCGGCAATATGCTGATGATGGATCGTATAATTACGATTACAGAAGATGGTGGTGAGTTTGGTAAAGGTGAAATTATCGCAGAACTCGATATCAACCCTGACCTTTGGTTCTTTGACTGCCATTTCCCAACCGATCCAGTTATGCCTGGCTGCTTAGGGCTTGACGCCATGTGGCAAATCGTTGGGTTTTTCTTAGGCTGGAAAGGCAACAAAGGTCGTGGACGTGCTCTAGGAGCTGGAGAAGTTAAGTTCTTTGGTCAAGTGCTGCCAACAGCGAAGAAAGTGACCTACCATGTTCAGCTAAAGCGCGTTATTGAACGCAAACTGGTGATGGGCATCGCTGATGCCAGCATGTCGGTTGATGGACGTGAAATCTACACAGCTAAAGATTTGCGTGTAGGCCTATTCACTTCAACTGATAACTTTTAATCAGCCAATATAATAATCAATCAAGTTACGTCATAGCAGAGAGAGTCAACACATGCGACGCGTCGTGGTTACCGGAATGGGGATTATTTCCTGCCTAGGAAATGATCAAGAAACAGTTCTCGAATCCCTTAAAGAGGGTCGCTCCGGCATACGTTTTCAGCCGGAATATGAAGAAATGGGCTTTCGTAGCCATGTCGCAGGTCAAGTTGATGTCGATCTTGATAGCCTGATTGATCGAAAACTGCGCCGTTTCATGGGTAATGCTTCTGCTTATGCTTACCTGTCTATGAAACAAGCGATTGAAGATGCAGGCCTGACTGAAGATCAAGTATCCAATGTCCGAACTGGTTTAATTGCAGGATCGGGTGGTGCATCTTCCGCTGACATCGTTGAAAGTGCTGATATCTTGCGTGACAAAGGTGTTCGTCGCGTTGGTCCTTACCGTGTTACCCGTACCATGGGTTCAACCGTTTCAGCATGCTTAGCAACCCCTTTCAAAATCAAAGGTGTTAACTATTCGATTACCTCAGCCTGTGCGACCAGCGCCCACTGTATTGGTAATGCGATGGAGCTGATTCAATTAGGCAAACAAGACATCATTTTTGCGGGTGGCGGTGAAGAACTTCACTGGTCATTAAGCGTGATGTTTGATGCGATGGGCGCACTCTCTAGCAAGTACAACGACACACCTGAAAAAGCATCACGTGCCTATGATGCTAACCGTGATGGTTTTGTTATCGCTGGCGGTGGTGGCATGCTGGTTCTAGAAGAACTAGAGCACGCTAAAGCACGTGGAGCAAAAATTTATGCAGAAGTCGTGGGTTATGGTGCAACCTCTGATGGTTACGATATGGTAGCTCCATCTGGTGAAGGCGCTGTTCGCTGCATGCAACAAGCCATGGCTACTGTTGATGGCTCTATTGACTACATCAACTCACACGGCACCTCGACGCCTGCTGGTGACATACAAGAACTGAAGGCAATGCGCCAACTGTTTGGCGATAAAATGCCTACGGTTAGCTCTACTAAATCATTAGCTGGTCACTCACTAGGGGCCACTGGTGTTCAGGAAGCTATCTACTGCATCTTGATGCAACAGAACAACTTCATCTGTGCATCAGCAAATATCGATGAATTAGATCCAGAAGCAACTGGCCTTCCGATTGCTACTGAACGTAAAGACAATGTTGACCTTCAACGCGTCATGTCAAATAGCTTTGGTTTTGGTGGTACTAACGCAACCTTAGTACTGCAAAAATATAACGGCTAAAGGTATCTAAAAGCTTTAATGAAATTCGCCCGCTATGCGGGCGAATTTGTTTAGGCTCCGATACGCGCCATCTGCTCAACCAACCACGACTCAACCTCTTCGTGCACATCATCAACCGTGCGACCTTCCGTCTGAATGGGCTTACCAATCACAAGCTTCACTGTACCCGGATACTTAACAAACGACTGACCCGGCCAGCAATGCCCTGCATTATGAACAACAGGCACAATAGGCACTTTATTCTTTACCGCCAGCATCGCTCCACCTTTATTAAAGCGGCCCATCTGACCTACAGCAACTCGAGTACCCTGAGGGAAAATAAGGATAGGAATTCCTTCAGCTAACCGCTCACTACCTTGACGCAGCAACTGCTTAATCGCTTCCCGACGCATTGAACGATCCAATGCGATTGGCTTTAAAAGTCCCAGAGCCCAACCGAAAAAGGGGATTTTAAGTAACTCTTTTTTAAGCACAACTGCTTGTGGGCGAAACACCAATTGAAAGTAGAGAGTTTCCCACTCACTTTGATGGTTTGAAATCGCCACATAAGGTTGATCCTTAGGTAAATTCTCAAGCCCTTCAACATCCGTTTTAACGCCGCATGTCACTCGCAACCAAAAAATATAGAAGTAATTAATGCCAGTAAAAAATACAAAACGTGCACGAAATGGCAATAAAGGTCCGATGATTAAGCAGGGTATCGCATATATAATCGTGAGAGGATAAAAACCTGCAGCAAACAGTAGCGCTCTCAGCTTAAGCATTCGCTTCCTCCTTTGACTGCCCTTCAATCCTTTCACGATTAAACACTGGATTAGCATACATCGCTTTTAAGAAAACTTTGGCATCATCATCTACTTGCTCTAGTCGCTGATTAAACACCATCTTGGCTTCATCTGACTCGGCGCGATCTGCAGCCGCTAGATGGGTTGCATGAAGATAGTAACCACCCAGTATTTGACGATCTACTTCTGCAGCCAAGGCTTCTGGCGTTTCGAACTGACCACGAATAGGCTCACCAAAATCAACATGGACATGACCTTTGGTGCCAGTAATACCTCTAACAATGCTGTCTATATCCTCAAATTCTGACTTTAGATATTTTCCATCTTTAGCAATCGCAGCCAACTCACGCGCTTTTACAGCATCACATGGATCAAACTCGTAAGAGATAGAGACTGGAACAATATTAAGTCTCTCGACCATTTCGGCAAAGCTTCGCTGTTTACGATGAGACATGTAGAACATTTTTAACAGCGTGGGATCAGTCTTATCATTACCATCTTTAGAGCGCCCTTCTCGTTGTGCTATCCACACCGAATGCCCTGTATGAATACTGTGATCTATGTACTCTGATAACTGAGTCATCGCCGCCATCATTTCACGCGGTGCTTTTAACGATCGTTTAACGATAAAACTTTTATTCAATCGCATCAGGTCAGAAACATAAGGCTTGCGAAGCAGGTTATCACCAATCGCAATACGCACCGTGTTCATTCCATATTGATACAGCGCCCAATTAACAAAAGCGGGATCCATAGCTATATCACGATGATTGGAAACAAACAGATAGGCTTCTTGTGGATCTAATCGATCGATACCGCTACAACTTAATTTTGTCGTTGTACGGTTAATCATTTTAGTCATGTAACCTGCAACCAGCTTTTGAAAGCTAGTGATGTTTTCAATCTCACCCACTTTTGCAGCAAGGGCAATGCGAATCACAGGACGAAGCAGACGCCTAAGAAACTTAGGCAAACGAGGAAATTGATAGTGTGTAATGACATCAACGAGTTCATTATCACGAACCATTCTGCTTAAGACTTCAGACACTTCACTATCCCGATAGGGACGAATCGACTGAAAAGGGTCAGTAGTAAGATCTTGTGCGCTCATGGATGCAGTAATAACCTGTTAGGAAAAAAGCGTATTTTAGCCTGTTCCGACTGAAATTACAGTGATTAGCTGCTATCGCCATAAAGATCAAGACTATTGAATAGTCTTTAGGGTTACGCTTTTACATCGATAATGTATAATACTCCCCCTTCAAACGAACTCTTCTTCAAAGGAAAAGTCCCTTGATCTTAAGTCCGCCCTAGCGTTCTTTAACTAATGCAATGTCATCCATGCCTCGGCACGGTGTTCTGCACATGAACCCATCGCTATAAAGCCAACAATAAAACTTTGTGCCGGTATAATATTCGCATTCTACGATCATGTGGAAAATCTATCTTCTGCTGCAATCAGCGCATCACTTTACTGAAATACGGAAACTTCTATGCTTCTCTCTTCTACACGCTTGGTAATGTCCGAGGTGACCTTTTAGCGGGTCTTGTTGTTGCACTGGCGCTAATTCCTGAAGCGATCGCTTTCTCAATCATTGCAGGTGTTGATCCCAGAGTTGGCCTATACGCCTCTTTTTGTATTGCTGTCATTATTTCTATTGTCGGCGGTCGACCCGGCATGATCTCCGCTGCCACAGGTGCCATGGCACTACTAATGGTAACTCTGGTTCGAGATCATGGCTTAGAGTATTTATTAGCAGCCACTTTGCTAACTGGTGTGCTTCAGATCATTGCGGGATATATCAAATTAGGCAGCTTAATGAGATTTGTCTCTCGCTCTGTTGTCACCGGATTTGTGAACGCCTTAGCCATCTTAATTTTTATGGCACAGTTACCCGAACTGACGGATGTCACTTGGCATGTCTATGCCATGACCGCTGGCGGCTTAGCGATCATCTACCTTTTCCCTTACATCAATAAAACCATTCCATCACCACTGGTATGCATCGTCGTTCTAACGGGTCTTGCGTATTGGATGGGAATGGATATTCGCACGGTCAGCGACATGGGTGATTTACCTGACACCCTTCCGGTTTTCCTATGGCCAGATGTTCCACTTAACCTTGAAACTCTGTGGATTATATTGCCCTATTCATTGGCTCTGACCATCGTCGGCCTACTTGAATCACTGATGACAGCAACCATTGTTGATGACCTAACTGACACTAAAAGCGACAAAAATCGTGAATGTAAAGGTCAAGGTATTGCCAACATTGGTGCTGGCTTAATGGGCGGAATGGCGGGCTGCGCCATGATCGGTCAGTCGATTATTAACATCAAATCAGGAGGGCGCGGTCGTCTTTCAACCATGACAGCCGGTGTTGTGCTTTTAATCATGGTGGTATTTTTAAGCGATTTGATTGGCATGATCCCCATGGCTGCCTTAGTGGCAGTAATGATCATGGTGTCAATCGGTACCTTTAGCTGGAGCTCCATCACCGATCTTAAAAAGCACCCCATGTCGACCAACGTAGTCATGATCGCCACGGTTGTGGTGGTAGTTGCAACCCACAACCTCGCTTACGGTGTATTTGTCGGTGTTTTGATTGCGGCTATCAACTTTGCCAACAAAGTGGGCAAATTCCTCTATGTCGACTCAGAGATTACGGGGGAGAACACACGTACCTATAATGTTGTCGGTCAGGTTTTCTTTAGCTCGGCGGATCACTTTATCGAATCCTTTAACTTCAAAGAGGATCTTGATAAGGTCTTGATAGACTTAAATCGTGCACACTTCTGGGACATAACTGGTGTAGCTGCACTCGATAAAGTGGTCATCAAGTTCCGTCGTGAAGGCATCGAAGTTGAATTGATCGGTATGAACGAAGCAAGTGCTACTATTGTTGACCGCTTCGGTGTTCATGATAAGCCCGATGCCATCGAAAAGCTGATGGGTCACTAATAAGGAATTGATAATGAACAAAGTGATCGCGTGTATCGACACCTTTAACCATACTGCGGAAACCGTCTGTGACTTCGCTGCATGGAGCAGCCTGCAAATGCAAGCCCCGCTGACGCTGCTGCATATTTTAGAAAAAGCAGAAAAGCCTGCTAAAGCAAACCTTAGCGGCAGTATCGGACTAGGCGCCAGAGAGCACCTAATGGACGAACTGTCTGAGCTAGATGAAAAGCGCTCGAAAATTCTGAAAGAGCAAGGCCGCTTAATGCTGAAAGAAGCTAAACAGCGTGCTGTCAATGACGGAGTTGAAGATGCTGAAACCTTGCAACTGCATGGTGACTTGATCGAAAACCTGTTAGAGCTTGAAAAGGATATTCGCCTACTCGTGATGGGTCGAGAAGGGAGTCACGAGGACACACCGTCCCATATTGGTTCACACTTAGAAAGTGTTATTCGAACCATGCACCGACCGATGCTGATTACGGTTGGTGATTTTAAAGCACCCGATCGCTTTATGATTGCCTATGACGCTAGTGAAACAGCAAAAAAAGCAGTTGATATGGTCGCTGGAAGCCCTCTCCTAAAGGGTATTCCATGCACGCTTTTAATGGTAGGTGCAGATACCAACACCTCACGCGAGCAATTAAAGGAAGCTGCTAGCAAACTCGAAAAAGCAGGCTTTACAGTTGAGCAACAACTCAAAGCCGGCGATGTCGATAAAGTGATTCAACAATCCGTTGATGAGTTAAATATTGACCTGATGGTGATGGGTGCCTACGGACACTCACGTATTCGCCAGTTTTTAGTGGGCAGCACAACCACCAAACTGCTTCAACATAGCCGCATTCCGGTTCTGCTGCT
>REDB01000244.1 GCA_007693685.1 Oceanospirillales bacterium | reverse complement strand
TTAGGATTAACCTTCCCATTGAATGTCATTTTGGGAATTCCGCTGTATCATCAGATCGCATTAGCTTTACAAAGTGTTTAATTCGATCATGCCTTAATCTTTTATGGGGTTTTGGTCGTAGGAATGATATGACAACGACCGAAACCTCATTAAAAACCCCATTAGCAAAGCCCAGTCCTAGGCTGCTACTGCGTCTAGGACGCTTTCTTTTACCCTATAAAACACAAATTCTGTTTGCCAGTATCGCCTTGATTATTGCCGCTGCCTGCGTGCTGTTATTGGGTCAAGGTTTGCGTTTGGTTGTGGATCGAGGTTTTGCCGCCAGTGATCCGCGTTGGTTAAATATTGGCTTACTGGTCACTCTGGGTGTCGTTGCCATTATGGCATTGGCATCTGCGGCACGTTTTTATTGGGTGAGTTGGATAGGTGAGCGTTTGGCTGCCGATCTGCGTCGTAGTGTATTTGATCACCTGTTGTCGTTAGAGCCTGAATTCTTTGCTCGCAATGGCGCTGGTGAAATTCAAAGTCGACTTACCGCGGATACCACCGTTTTACAAACGCTGTTCGGCTCTTCCATCTCCATGGCGCTGCGTAATCTGCTGACGTTTATTGGCGCACTGATTTTCTTATTAATTACCAGTCCGTTATTAACCTTGTTGGTATTGGTTGGTATTCCATTAACGGTTGTACCGGTAGTTTGGTTTGGTCGTCGGGTGCGTCGTTTGTCTCGCACTAGTCAGGATAGGGTGGCAGAACTAGGCCGTTATGCAGGTGAGGTTTTACATGGGATCGAAACCGTTCAAGCCTCTGTTCATGAGTCAGAAGATCGAAAAATCTATGGTCAGCATGTAGAAGATGCTTTTATAGCAGCGCGTCAACGCATTGTGCAGCGTGCTCTGCTGACTGGCTTTGCGATGCTAGTGATTTTCTCCGCTGTGGGGTTAATTTTATGGCAAGGCGGGCAGGATGTGTTGTCTGGTCGGATGTCTCCGGGTGAACTGACCGCATTTGTGTTTTATGCGTTAATCGCTGCAGGAGCGATTGCAACCTTGGCAGAAGTGGCAGGAGAGGTTCAGCGCGCTGCAGGAGCTACTGAGCGCCTATTAGAACTGTTAGATGCAAAACCGATGATTGCTCCGCCAGAAGTGGTTGCGCCATTACCTGATCCTTTAACCGGACAGGTGACCTTTGATCATGTTTCCTTTGCCTATCCATCAAGACCAGAATCACCGGTTATTCAGCAATTGAGTATCTCCATTGCTTCGGGCGAGCGTATCGCGTTAGTGGGTCCCTCTGGTGCCGGTAAATCCAGTTTGCTCAAGCTGCTACTTCGCTTTTATGATCCTCAAGAGGGATCTATCTTCTTGGATGGCGTGGCCTTAAATACACTTGATCCGCAAGATCTAAGGCGTTGTATGGCGTTGGTTTCGCAAGAGCCTATCTTATTTACTGGAACGGTCGCAGAAAATCTTCGCTTGGGAAATATTGATGCTAGCGATGATGAGTTGAAACACGCAGCGCAACAAGCTCAAGCATGGGAATTTATTGAACGTCTACCAAAAGGGCTGAACACCTCAATTGGTACCGGTGGTTTGCAGTTATCCGGTGGTCAACGTCAACGTATAGCCATTGCTCGTGCCTTACTCAGAGATCCCCGTGTACTATTATTAGATGAAGCGACCAGCGCACTGGATGCTGAAAACGAACAGCGTGTGCAGTTTGCTTTAGATAAATTGATGTTAGGTCGCACCTCGTTAGTGATCGCCCATCGATTATCGACGGTTGTGTCAGCAGATCGAATACTGGTGATAGATCAAGGAAAATTGATTGCGTCTGGAACGCATCAGGATCTGTTGGAAAGCTCAACGCTTTATCGACGTTTGGCTGAGTTACAGTTTAGAACCCATTAAGAGGAAATGAATCGATGGAATTTAAGCGTGTTGTTGTCTTAACCGGTGCCGGTATATCAGCTGAATCGGGAATCCGAACGTTTCGTGACCAAAACGGCTTATGGGAAGATCACCCCGTTGAAGATGTAGCAACGCCAGAGGGTTTTCATCGAAACCCAGATCTTGTCTATCAATTTTACAATATGCGTCGTGCGCAGCTTTTAGATTCCAGTGTGGTGCCTAATGCTGCTCATCAGATCTTGGCAGAATTTGAGGCAGAGCATATTTCTCGTGGCGGTCACTTTACCTTGATCACTCAGAATGTAGATAACTTACATCAACGTGCAGGCAATCAGCGCATTATACCGATGCATGGTCAGCTTCAAAGTGCACTCTGTAGTGTTAGTGGTTTGTCGATTCCTTGGACCAGTGATTTAACTGCTAAACATCGCTGCCAGTGTTGTGAAACACCGTCATCCTTGCGCCCTGATATTGTTTGGTTTGGTGAGGTTCCTTATCAGCTAGATGATTGCTTTGAAGTCGTTTCTAAAGCGGATCTTTTTGTATCCATTGGTACATCTGGAAAAGTCTATCCTGCGGCAGGCTTTATGCAGGTGGCACAAGAATCGGGGGCAGAAACGGTTGAGCTTAATCTTGAGAAAACCAGTAGTGCGTTTGATCAAGGCTACTATGGACCTGCGACCGAGGTGGTGGTCGATTTTTTTAGTCGATTGATGCAGCGCTAAGACGATGAGTAAAACCCATGAAGCTATTTTATTGGGATAACTTTCGCCAGTAATCAACTTTACTTAGCTTGCAGTTGTCTCCATAGATCATCCACGATAGGTTTATTAACCAGTGTGCAGCGATATAGGCGAACTTCCAATGGAGTTTGCCATTCTTCTCCATCACAGATCACTAATCTTCCTTCGGTCAATTCTCTTTCAATACATAGCTTAGGCATCCAGGCGATGCCATGTCCCTGAAGTGCCATACCTTTCAAGCCTTCCGCCATGGCGGTTTCGTAAACGGTTTTAAGGCGTAAACGAATAGGGTGATGCTTTAACAGTAAGCGTACGGTTCTTCCTAAAAAGGCACCTGAAGTGTATGAGAGCAAAGGAATCGGCTCATCGGATAATGATTGTAAACTGTACAGCGGATTACCTTCCTCATCAGGTTTGCAAACAGGCACCATCGACGTGTCTAGTAAGTGAATCGAAGGGAAGAGAGTGGGATCTAGCTGAAGTGTGGCATAGGAGTCGTAGTAAACCTGCATCATGTCACACTGCCCATCTCTTAAGGCATGTACTGCATCTTCTACATTCATAGCGACTAAACGAATCGATATGTCATTCGTCAGTTTACCCAGCGAGTTAAGCCAATCTGGGAAAAAGGTAAATGCTAATGAGTGAGCAGCAGCCACCTCAAGAATGGTATGTTGTTGCGGCGAGAGTCCACGTAAGCGAGCTAGTGTTTCATGTAGCTGACTGACGATACTTCTAGCGGTAATCAAAAATAGTTGACCTTCAGCCGTTAAGCTAATCGGTGTTCTGGATCGATCAATCAGTTGAACGCCAACCATTTCTTCTAATGATTTAATGCGTCGACTAAAGGCAGGCTGAGTCACATGACGACGTTCAGCTGCTTTGGAAAAGCTTTGTGTAGAAGCAAGAGCTAAAAAGTCCTCTAACCACCGAGTTTCAAAATCCATTAAGACATACCTATGTTATGCAATATTTGCATAATGTATCTGATAACGGCATTGGATTATAGAGGTGTCTTTGTATGACAATGTCTCTAACAGTCAGTAGGACTGTGTCACATTGCCTTTTTCTAGAGAGCCATCATGATTATTGATATTCCGCGCCAAGATGAAATTCTGCAACAACCTCACCGTATTGAAAAAGATCTACTCGGAACACTTGCCGTTCCAGCCAGTGCTTATTATGGCGTACAAACTCAACGGGCTTTAGAGAATTTTGCTTTAACAGGCGTACCTTTAGCGCACTTTCCTAAACTGATTGTTGGTTTGGCGATGGTCAAAAAAGCGGCAGCTTCTGCTAATTTTGATACAGGGCATTTGTCTGCTAAGCATAGAGAAGCGATTCACTTCGCTTGTGATTGTCTTATCAACGGCGAGTATCATGATCAGTTCGTGGTCGATATGATTCAGGGCGGGGCAGGTACTTCGACCAATATGAATGCCAATGAGGTGATTGCCAATATTGGTTTGGAATATTTAGGTCATGCGCGAGGTGCATATCAACATCTGCATCCCAATAACCATGTCAATATGTCACAGTCGACAAACGATGCCTATCCCACTGCTATACGCGTAGGACTTCAACTGTCTCATGCAGAGCTAGTAGATAGCTTAGCGTTACTTCAAGGTGCCTTTGCAACTAAGCGAGAAGAGTTTAGTGACGTTATCAAAATGGGACGTACGCAACTACAAGATGCGGTTCCCATGACACTTGGGCAAGAGTTTGGTGCTTATGCTACAACCCTCGGTGAGGATATAGACCGTATTGCGGGTATGTATGATTTACTTCGAGAAGTTAATTTAGGTGGAACCGCCATAGGTACAGGTATTAATGCCGATCCGCTCTATGCAGATTTAGCGGTTCGTCATTTATCAGAAGTCTGTGGTCATCCAATGCGCTTAGCGGCTGATCTTATTGAAGCGACTTCTGATATGGGAGCCTTCGTACTCTTTTCTGGCATGACTAAACGTTTGGCCATTAAGCTGTCGAAAATCTGTAATGATCTTCGTTTGTTATCCAGTGGTCCAAGAACTGGGTTTAACGAGATCAATCTGCCGCCGCAGCAACCGGGTTCTTCGATAATGCCGGGTAAAGTGAATCCAGTAATCCCAGAAGCGGTGAATCAAGTCGCTTATCAGGTGATTGGTAATGATTTGGCCATTACCATGGCGGCTGAGAATGGACAGCTACAGTTAAACGTGATGGAACCTTTAATTGCTTATAAGATTCTTGAGTCGATGCGATTACTGCGTCGTGCGATGGATATGTTGCGTGAACGTTGTGTGGTGGGTATTACCGCCAATCGTGAACACTGCTTACACTTAGTCACTCATTCAATCGGTATCATTACTGCGCTTAACCCTTATATTGGCTACGATGACGCCACACGAATAGCCAAAACCGCTTTGGAAACGGGTAAAGGAGTGTTGGAGTTAGTTAAAGAGGAAGGTTTGATTGATGAAGCCTTGCTTGAGCAGATTTTAAAACCTGAGAATATGGTCAATCCGCGACCTATTACGATAAGTACATCTTAAACACGTCACGATACTGGTTTAACAGACTCGACAGCCTCCATTGATCCGGTGGAGGTTGTTCTGGTGAAGTCTTCAGCCAAGCTAAACATTGTATTACCGCTGCTTCAGCTTCACGCTCAATATCGTCAGGATAGCTGTCATAACACTGATCCTGAGCTATGTATTCTGGATAGGCTAACCTGTTTGGAGCGAGTGCAACACAGCCTGACGCCATCGCTTCAAGCATAGACAGTCCCTGAAAATCATGCAGGGCGGTAGAGATGACTAGATCGGCTTGCTGTAATATTTGTTGATAATCTTCAACGCTTTCTAGGTAGCCAAAGTGCAAAAGTTGTTCGCCAAACGCCTGCTTAATTTGGCTAAAGGCTTCAGGTTGCTGACGAAATTGCTCGCCTACTAAGCTCAAGCGAAAATCCTGTCCTGATGAAGAGAGCTTATGTAAAAAACTGAGCAAACGATCAGGTCCTTTGTCATATTCCCAGCGATGATTCCACAATAGATGAGGACACTGAGTATTTTTAATCCTAGCGGGTTTAATAAACAAACCGTCTTCAATCGGTACCGGAAGAATAGAGGATTTTGCTAAGAGTTGATCAGGTAAACCTTTTGGCAGAGCATCGGGCAGTTTTTTCAGCAAAGCGGCAACGCCATCGATAAAGCTACGGCGATTCCACTCACTATTAAATAGCAGATGATTTGCAGCGACCGCACTGTAAAGGTTAATCATTTGTGGCTCGACACTATTGAACTGTTTACTAGAGTCCGGAAATGCAAATTGATTCTCATGCAGATAGAGAAGGCTAGGTGTATTTGCGAGTGTTGGATGGAAGCCTTTAATACTGGCCAAATCTGTCATAGAAGTCGCTAAGATAAGATCCCATGACTCTTTTAACAGCGGTTCATTCAACCAACTCAGTGCATTGCCGCGAATGCGCCAACTAAAATAGCGAGGTGGCAGACTGAGAAGCTGCCACTCAAACTCAGGAAGCCCCTCTATTAACTGACGCCGCCAGCGTTGATGGCTGGCGGCGTCATAGGCTGATAATAGAAGGATTCTGGGTTTGTTAGTATTCATGTTGATATTGTTACATAGCAGTCGTTGGTATTCGATACGGAATAATGAATAAAACACAATCTTAGTGACGTCACTCGTCCCAAGCAAATTCAAATTTATTTATTATGATAGCTCGTTGAAAGCTGTCTGGTTATATATTCAGGTATAATAAGGAATGGATAGAAGACTTATTGGAATGCGCCTAATGTCAAAACTTACTATCGACCCCGAACTGTTTTCAGATATCCAAACTTTAATCACTCAAGCAAAGCAGCAAACAGCAGTGGCAGTCAATGCCTCTCTAACCATGATGTATTGGCAAATTGGTCAGCGTATCAATCAAGAGCTATTAAAGGGTGAACGTGCCGAATATGGAAAACAAATAGTTGCCAATTTAGCCCAGCAGCTTACGCAAACCTTTGGTAAAGGTTGGAGTGCACGCAACATCGCTTACATGATGCAGCTTAATGAACAATTTCCAGAGCAACAGATTTTGCACTCACTGTGTGCAAAATTGAGTTGGAGCCATTTTAGGCAGTTGATCAG
>REDB01000104.1 GCA_007693685.1 Oceanospirillales bacterium | reverse complement strand
CTTTCATCACGAACGCTATCATCAAGGTAAAAGGTAAATCCCAGTTACTGGTGTGCGGTGCGGCAATCATCACGCACTTTTTTAGATCAGCAGGAATTTCGCCTTCAACTTTCCAGCCTACAAGACGCAACGTGATAACAGAAATGGCTCGTAAAAGGGGGCGAATAACTGGAGTGTCGAACATTGTAGGGTGCATAATAATCCTATTAGTTATGATTCTTTAAAACCAGCGAATATAAATGTAGATGCTTTCCGAGTGATTAAGTAAATAAGTAGCATATATAAGATGAGCTGATTGTGAAAACGCTTTTGGTTGAAGCCTACGCCTGTTTATTAGCGCTCAGATTTTAAGCTGTTAAAGATGCTTTCGTTGATGGCGCATCAGCAGATAACTCAACAGAGGCGCGGAGGTTATTAATACGAAAAGCCGAATCAGATGTATATAAACCACATAGATAGGATTAATGCCTGCGGCGGTCGCAATAAGTGCCATTTCACCTACACCACCGGGAACGAGTGCTAGAAAGGCATGCGACAATGGTATAGCCGTGAGTTTCCATGTTAGAAAGGCAAAAATTGCCGCGATTAGCATACCTATAATGGTTGCCAAAACCGCGTAACGGCTCACGTTTAAAAGTTGGTTGACGCAGGCTCCTGAAAATCGGCTACCGATGCCAGAGCCCAGTACCACAAAGGTAATGATCATGATCCAACTGGGCAGTTCAATATCGACGATGGTTAAAGAGAGGGATGCGCTGATGAGCATTGGACCTAGGAATTCAGCCATCGGCAGGCGTAATTGCTTAGCTAACCACCAGCCGACAGGCACGAGTGCTAACCAGGCTAAGTGGGTCAGCTTACCGAGTTCGGTGCTTGGGTTTTCTAATCCCTGTCCTGGCATAAAATAGAAAATCATTGAAGTACTGATGACGACCAATGCAATCCGAAGAGTCTGTGCTATCGCTATCCAGCGAGCATCTCCGCCGAGTTTTTCACCCTGAATCACGACCGCATTCATAGTTCCTGGTAGCGAAGAAAAGACTGAGGTGATGATATCCAATCCAGCCAGTTTTTTAAAAACCAGTGTGTTCACTATCAGTGTCACTGCGACAGAAAGAAGCATGAGTAGAACACTGGGGTACCAAGTCGCCAGTTCTTTTAGTAAGCCTGCCTCGAAACCTGTTCCTAACCAGAAACCTAATACACCTAAGAAAAATTGATTCGCTTGTCGATTGATATGAACAGGAACCCCTTTGATAGCCAGAATCATGACCAGAATAAGGGGTCCCAGCATCCAAGGTAATGGAAGGCCGAGCCACCACGCGACCCAGCCTCCTAGTACTCCAATGATCAATGTGTAAGTTGTTTTCAATATTAATTAACCGTTTAACGTTTCTTTTAATGGTATGAAAAAGTGAAAGTATCTTAATGATGAATGAAGATAAAAGTTTGCGATATTTTAGGATATCTAACTGCTACAAAATTCTAGGCACCATAAAATGCTATATCTGAGTGAATCAGGATCTTTTTGTGAATTTCACCTTTAGAATAGACGCATAACGAATTGAGTGTAATATTCGGCCTACTCAACCAAACCGTAATGAGAGAACCTTTGCATGACATCATCGACAGTTATTAATAAAACCCTACCTCCCTAACATCAATCTGCGCTTCATGGTCACGCCCAAAAGCTACCACCGCGATTGATTTCACAGAATTTGCTTTGGGTGTTTTTCTTAATAGGGAGCCTGATGCTTTAAAGGTATCTAAGGGAAGGTTTATTTCAGTCCATTCTTCTGTCACATCAAAGCCTGCTTGATAATATTGCCAAGGTAATAGAGTACCTCCTGTTCTTATATGAACAAAATAACGTTGGTTATTGCCCCGAACTGATAGTTTTATTCCAGTTGTGTTTGCAGGAGGTGAGTCAGCTAATTCGATACGCATTTGAATAAAGCCACCTCGATTCGCTGTGCTGACGGAACCAGTCATACGTGCATAAGAAGTTTCATCATCTTCGATAAAGCTAACGCGACCAGAGGAAACACCGCCCATCACTTGATCTGTAAAGAATCGCCAGCGAGTTTCTGGTTGCATTGAAAAATCCTCTAGGATGATAGGGTGAGTTGTTTCGTTTGCAAAAGCAGGTAACACGATCAACAGTGTGAAGATGACTGCAATCATTGCGGGCATTAGTCATTCCTTTTAATCCAATTATAGTTTCTGTACGAACAAGCTTCATTAACAGTTTTTTAAGGAGCCCAGCATGGGTATGGATAATCCAGTAAGTAAGTTAAATGTATTAGGCGAACCTTTGCAGCCTTGCTGTAGTGTCATCAAAACAGGTTATTTCAGAGATGGCTATTGCCGAACAGATCAAAGTGATTATGGTCGTCATGTGGTTTGTGCCATTGTTACTGAGGAGTTTTTAACCTTTACCCAACGTCGAGGTAATGATTTATCGACACCTATGCCTGCCTATGGTTTTCCGGGTTTGAAGCCGGGAGATAAGTGGTGTTTGTGTGCATCTAGGTGGAAAGAAGCTCATGAACAGGGTTGCGCGCCTCCGGTCATATTGGAAGCTTGCGAAAAATCCGCTTTAAATATCGTTCCTCTGGAGCTTTTACAGCAGTATCAACTATCCTAGTATCAGTATGCTATTTTAGTGGCCCAGATAAATTTAAGTATTGACCCTAGAAAGAGATCGTCATGGCATTTGTTGTCCTTGAAAACTGTATTAAATGTAAATATACCGATTGTGTGGATGTGTGCCCTGTAGATTGTTTTTACGAGGGTCCTAACTTTCTGGTTATCCATCCT
Source organism: Oceanospirillales bacterium (assembly GCA_007693685.1). GTDB lineage: Bacteria > Pseudomonadota > Gammaproteobacteria > Pseudomonadales > Balneatricaceae > Nitrincola. Next base: position 25,363 of record REDB01000104.1, on the reverse strand, counting down.
GATGAGTGTATTGATTGTGCCTTGTGTGTTTCAGAATGCCCTGCCGATGCCATCGCTTGTGATGACGAGGTGCCTGAAGATCAGATTGAATTCATCAAAATTAATGCTGAGTTGGCAGAGATTTGGCCAAACATTACCCAGCGTAAAGATCCTCTAGAGGGTGCAGATGAGCAAAATGGTGTGGCTGGAAAGCGTCACGAATTGATTCGCTAGAGTGAAGGTGGCACTGACAGCCTGTTTAACGACTGCAGTGCCAACAAATGATTAACCGATCTGTTTTAGCTCGATCTGATTTGAGTTTTTACTGACGGGTACTTCACTGGGTGCTGCTAAGCCTAAGTTGTTTTTCTCAAACACTCGGTCGGCGCGATAGCTAGAGCGAACCATCGGGCCCGAAGGTACTTCCATAAAGCCTTTTTCCAGTCCTACTTCGCGATAGATGTTGAACAGTTCTGGAGTCACATAACGCTCAACTGGTAAATGGTTTTTGGTTGGGCGTAAGTACTGACCTAACGTAACGATATCGACGCCGATAGCGCGCAGATCATCAAAGGTTTCGTAAATCTCTTCGTCGGTTTCGCCAAGACCGACCATGATGCTGGTTTTGGTAATCACATCAGGACGGTATTGTTTGGCGTATTCCAGTACACGAAGGGTCTTCTCATAGCCCGCACGTATATCACGAACCGGATGAGTCAATCGACGCACCGTTTCGATGTTTTGGGCAAAGACTTCAAGGCCGGAGTCGAGTACTTTTTCAATATTGGCTTCGACACCGTCAAAATCAGGCGTGAGCGCTTCGACAATGACTTCAGGTGTTCTGGCCTTAATGGCTGAGATGCAGGCAGCATAATGTGCTGCGCCACCATCCTTAAGGTCATCGCGATCGACTGATGTTAGGACGATATAGCGCAGTGCCATCAATTCTACCGATTTAGCGGTATTCGCAGGTTCGTCCTGATCTAGCCAGCCTTTGGGGTTACCTGTGTCGACTGCGCAGAATTTGCATGCACGCGTGCAGATAGAACCCATCAGCATGATGGTCGCTGTGCCAGAGTTCCAACACTCACCAATATTGGGACAATGCGCTTCTTGGCAGACCGTGCTTAATTTATGTTCGGTAACGTTACGCATGACATCGTTATAACGCTCGCCACCCGGCATTTTGGCGCGTAGCCATTCGGGTTTGCGGGTATAGATTTCCGGAGTTGTGTTATGTGACTGCTTAACTCCGTCTTTTATCGCAGCTATGCCTAGTTCGTTACGAAACTTCTGGCCGCTGGATATGCGGTTTTCATGTTTACTCATCGAGTGCTGCACTCCACATTTATATCTTATTCACAATCACCTGATGCTGGGTGATGTGTTTATTAAATCATTCTAGCACTATTCATCATTCTGTTCGGCATGCATTCGCTGCAAACGTTCACTTTCTTCTTCGCTTGCGGCATCAATAACTGCCATTAGTTCGTCTACGTCAGCATGGGTTTCATCGTAGGTGTAGTTTCCTGTCAGCTGACTATCTGCCTGTAATTTTCCAGATTCGTACAGAGACCACATTTCACGCGCATATTCTGTTTTTAGCAATTCAGGAGCGAAACGTCCAAAGTAGGCGCGCATCGTATTGACGTCGCGTTCTAGCATCATGCTGGCGCTATTATTTCCTGCGGCATTAACCGCTTGAGGTAGATCGATAATGACCGGTCCTTGCTCATCTAACAGGACATTAAATTCAGAAAGGTCACCATGCACTAATCCGGCACATAGCATACGCACGACTTCTTCAATGACCTGTTGGTGCCATATTTTTGCTTCTTCTGGGTTCAGAGTGACGTCATCAAGGCGAGGAGCGACAAAGCCTTCTGCGTCGGTGATTAGTTCCATCAACAACACACCATCAATAAAACCATAGGGCTTCGGGACTCTGACACCTGCTGAAGCGAGTTGATAGAGCGCTTCGACTTCGGCGTTTAACCAAGCGTTTTCCTGCTCTTTTTGTCCATATTGAGTCTTTTTAGACATGGCACGAGCACGGCGTGTATTACGAACCTTTCGGCCTTCTTGGTATTGAACAGCTTGCTTGAAACTGCGTTTGCTGGCTTCTTTGAATACCTTGGCGCAGCGTACCTCATCTCCACAGCGCACAACATAGACTTCAGCCTCTTTGCCGCTCATCAGTTGGCTGATCACTTCGTCGATCATGCCATCTTCTACGAGCGGCTGTAATCTTTTGGGTATTTTCATATATATAGTCTATGTCCAGTGGCATGTGCAGCCTGTATTCAGGCATTTTAGGTTGAACGTCTAAGACGACTTGAAATGATTATACCTCACCTACCATGACGACACAGTTGCGACCTTGATGTTTAGCTTTATAAAGTGCGCGATCGAGTTGTCCGTAGACATCTGCAAAATCGTTTACGTTGGTCGCAGGCCAAACACCTGCACCGATGGATACGGATAGATAGCCGATATATGTGCTGTGATTCTCGATGTGAAGATTGACGATGGCATCACAAAAGCATTTCAGATGCTGTGCAAATTTTTCTGTATCTGTGTCATGTGTCATGACTAAGAATTCTTCACCCCCGATGCGAAAGAGGAAGTCATCAGCACGATTGAAGAAGTTAGCCGCTAGTTCTGCTATTTTTATCAAGACTTGGTCGCCATGTTCATGACCGTAATGATCGTTAATAAGCTTAAAGTAGTCGAGGTCAAATAGCGCAAACGCAACATTGAGTTTTTTGCGTCTAACTCTTCCCATTTCATTTTGAAAAATTTGGTGTAGATAGCGACGGTTATAAAGACGAGTTAGGTCATCTTTGATCGACAACTCTTCTACTCGTTTTTTATCACTGATATCGATACGAGTCGCCAAAATTTGGTGAATTTTTCCTAACCAGTTTTTTTGCGGGGTTAAGGTCAAATCGACCCAATAACTGCTGCCAAGTTTGGTTTTGCCTTCCAATTCACCAGCCCAAGTTTGACCCATTAACAGGCTTTTTTTGATCGGCTGGAAGGTTTCAGGAGACAGATCTAATTGGGTGTGATCTTCAAGAGTTAGTCTTTTGAGTTCGCTCTCTGAGTAGCTAGTTAAGTCACAATAGCGCTGACTAGCCCAGACTATTTGACAAGTGTTTGGGTCAAAAACGCTAGCATAGGTGAGGTTATGTACTTGATGGATGTAGGTTTGTAAGCGTGTTTTTTGAAAGCGATAGGTGAGCACCCATGCGAACATTAATGCCAACATCAGGGCTACGATTAAGGCGATATGAATGATTTGTCGTTCATCCAGTCGAGTCACTAGTTCTAAGCTAATCCAATCGGTATAGATTTTACGATGTTCGTCAGGGGTAATGCTATCCAGTGTTTTTTGCATAATGCTATGAAGCAATGGATTATCTTTGTGTACGCCGATGGCTAATTCAAACCGCTGATCTGACTGCCCCACAACCTGTAATCCGGTAATACCCAGTCGTTGTTGGGTGTAGTTAATAACAGCTAAATTACCTGAGTAAACCAATGCTTTTCCATTGACGACTGCATTCAAACCTTCGGTGACATCCTCAACAAGCACTAGCTCAATATCTGGATAGTTGTTGCGTAAAAATTCATGTGACCAATAATCTCTGACAACAGCTACGCGTTGCCCTGCAAGTTCACTGTAATTATTGATAAATAATGTGGTTGATTTGCCCACCAGCACCATCGGAAAGCTTAAGTAAGAGGTAGTGAAGTTAAGGTATTCTTGTCGTTCAGGGGTGGGAGTCGCTGCTGATAATAGGTCTATCTCTTTGGCCTTAGCCATTGCAACAACAGTTGACCAGTTGATATCGATAACAGGTTCAAACTTCACACCCAGTCGTTCTTCAAATAATTGAAAATAATCCGCAACAATGCCCTTAAATTCACCATCTTTATCAACAAATTCAAAAGGTGCCCAGTTCGTATCGTTGCCAATACGAATCACGGGGTTATTGATAAGGTAGAGCCTTTCTTGTTGAGTTAGACTGTTTTTATCAATGCTATGAGCGACCAGTTCTTCAGGATTAAACCGCAGAAACTCTTCGGGTGTAATCAGGCCGACATCGCGAGCTTCGGCAGCGGTGGCAAGTATTCTGGCGCTGTCTAGCGTGCCGATAGGAGTGCTACCTGCTCTGACATATTTTGTCGTCGCACGTGCTTCAAATAACAGTGCTTGTCGGCTTTTTATGACGGGATAGTTTTCTAGGATAAAGTCGACTATTTCTTGTTGGTTTGTGACAGCGTATTCCCAGCCTGCAATGGTGGCATCCCGAAATTTCTGCACTATTTCAGGGTTGTTAGCTGCAAATTCATAGGAAACGATCACTAAGTCTTCGGCGCTGTTAATTCCAAAATCACCCGGTTTGACTAGGTGATAGGACTCCCCAAGCTCGTTAAGCTGGTAGGGTTCGTTAGTCTCGTAAGCTCCATAGAGATCAACACGTCCTTGAATAAAGTCATTAATATCACCCGTGGGTGGATAAGTGAGAGTAGGGTGCTCAATTTCGGGTTCAGCTCGATTTAATAAAGCTAAGATTTGCAAGTTATTGTAATGAGATACACTTTTACCACTCAGTTGATAAAGTTCGGTGATCGGATCTTTAGATAGAAGTACCATGGGAGAGTACTGAAATGAAGTCATTACCGCTTTTATGGGGTGACCTTTGATAAAGTCAGCAATGACGCTTGAATAAGCAGTTCCAAACGTGGCGCGTCCACTAACGACTTCTTCACGAATGTTTATTCCGGGCTGCCAAGCTTTAATCGTTACATCTAGCCCGGCTTCGCGATAGTAATCTTTAGCAATAGCAGCGTAAAAACCCGCAAACTGATATTGATGGTGCCAATTTATTTGCACCGTAATGGGGGTAAGCTGGTTTCCTTCATCAGCAAAAAGAGATTTGCTAAAAAGTATTAGGCTTAGAAACAGGATTAGGTAAACGTGAATATATCTAATGTTCATATTTTATTATAAGTTGATTCTGTTTAAATCAGCAATCGATTAGTAAACAGGAGATTATGAGTAGATCAAATCCTCTCTGGCTTGTTTTTGGAGCGAGTGGTTATGTCGGTCGTAACCTTGTACCACATTTACTGGCTCAAGGACGACATGTGCGTGCCGCTGCTCGTCAAATATCGCCATTAAAAGCAGAAGGTTGGATGGGTGTTGATCTTGTTCAAGCGGATGCACTTGATTCAAGCTCCTTGTCTAATGCCCTGAACGGTGTGGAGGTCGCTTTTTATTTAGTTCACTCAATGGGCAGTGGACGAGGTTTTCCTGAGAGAGATCGAAAAGCCGCACAGAATTTTGCTCAAGCCGCTGAAGTGGCGGGTGTTAAACGTATCGTTTATCTAGGTGGTTTGGCACCCAAGCAGGCAGATACTGAGCATTTAGCTTCACGCGTTGAAACGGGAGAAATTCTTCGCGCAGGCGCTGTTCCTGTAATAGAGCTTCGAGCAGGTATTATTATTGGCGCTGGCTCTGCTGCATTTGAAGTGATGCGTGATTTAACGGCTCATCTTCCAGTCATGGTAACACCTCATTGGATTAGTGTTTCCTCGCCACCCATAGCCTTACCCGATTTGCTGAATGATTTGATCGATCTGGCTGAAGTGGCAGAAGCGGAAGGGCAGGTTTTAGAGACGGGAGGTCCTGAGCGTTTAACCTATGAGGCGATGATGCGGCGACTTGCCAAAGCCTTAGGACGTCGTGATCCCATTATTATCGCTGTTCCTCTTTTAACACCGCAGCTTTCAAGTTATTGGCTGGACTTGGTCACTGGTGTGCCTGCTCCGATTGCACGTGCCTTAATTGGTGGTCTGCGACACGATTTAACAGCGGATGATCAATCTTTGCGTGCATTGGTGCCGCGGCAATGTCTTAGTTTTGATGAGGCCTTAACACTCGCATTAGATTCGGAAAAACAGATTTTGGCAGGCGATCGTTGGCGCGAAGGAGCGTTCGATCTTCGCGGCTATCGCCATGATATTAGCTTCTATGGAAAGCGTTTAACCTTGCAAAGATCCTCTTGTGTGTCTTTAGAGATTCTTTGGAGCAGACTCGAACAGCTAATAAAACGTGGAGAAAGCTTCAAGCTATGGCGCAGATATCGAGAGAAGGTTAATCAAGGAATGATTGTACGGTCATCTATTCCCTCACCCGGAAAGGGAGGCTTAGAGATTACATTAACATCAGATGCTAAGGGTGGTTCTAGTCTTGTTCTGACTCAGCATTGGCATCCGGCAGGGGTATGGGGCTTACTTTACTGGTTCATACTCTGGCCCTTACGAGCGATAGCATTGCGTGTGTTACTTAGTCATTTAACACGAAGTTAATGAACAATAGGGGCAAAACTTGTGCTTTTTTAAGCTTTTTTCTTGGAATATAAGGAAGTCATAGATGCTCGGTGAAACATCCCCGCAACACTATCGTCATTATCCACTGTCAGCAGGAGGGGCTGCCATGACTCATGCTGATACTGATGCTGTGTGGAAGATCGTTTCACAAATAGGGGGAGATAACCGTTACTATGCGATGAATAGCCTCTGGTCGATGCGCGAATGGTTAGATGCGATGGTCGGAGGAATAGGTCGGCAACGTGTTCGACCAGAGGGCCGTCCCATTCAGGCAGGTGATCGCATTGATAGTTGGCGTGTTCTGATTGCTGATGCGCCATCTCTGCTGGCGCTTGAATTTGGCATGAAAGCACCGGGTAGAGGCGTATTGGAATTCAAAGTTGAATCGCTATCTAACCTAACGCGTGTTACTGCCACTGCTTATTGGCAACCACAGGGTCTTGCTGGAAAGCTTTACTGGGCTGCAATGATGCCAGCGCATTTAGTGTTATTTAAGCGTTTGACGGCTGAGATAGCGCGAAGAGCGGAGAAGGGACTGTGAATCTAACCACCAAGAAACGAATCGCGATATTCGTTGATGTTCAAAACATCTACTACACCACCCGTCAGGTATTTGGTCGTCCGTTTAATTATCGAGCGTTTTGGCAGCAAGCAAGTCAATTAGGTGACATTGTTTCAGCGACGGCTTATGCGATTGATCGAGGTGATCCGCAGCAGCAAAAGTTTCAGGAAGCGCTTCGGCATATTGGCTTCAACGTTAAACTAAAACCCTATATTCAGCGTGCAGACGGCTCATCAAAAGGTGATTGGGATGTGGGTATAGCGATAGATGCTATGTTAGTTGCCGATGAAGTTGATCAGATCATTCTATTATCTGGTGACGGTGATTTTGATCTGCTTTTACAGACCCTGCGTGAACGTTATCAAGTCTTCAGCCATGTGTTTAGCGTTCCAAACCTGACAGCGCAGTCTTTAATTGATAGCGCTGACCGCTGGGTTGCCATTGATAAGGGTTTGTTACAGTAAAGTCTCCTTAACTTAAGAGCACTTTGATACGCGTTTGCCATTCCTCTGACATATGTTCTTGAGGGGTGACCAATCCCGCACGTAAGGCAGAGTGAGCTGCTGACTCTGGTAAAGGTTCTGATAGGCTTTGTAAAAAGTGTAATAGAATCTCTTGCGCGTGTTGGCTATTTTTCATCAGATTACGAATCGCATAATCTGCTGTGACGTGTTGTTCTTTAGGATGCCAGCAGTCGAAATCTGTCACCATTCCAAGAGTAATGTATGCTATCTGAGCTTCCTTCGCTAAGCGCGCTTCAGGCATGTTAGTCATCCCAATTACCTTAGCATCTAGACTACGATACCAATGAGATTCTGCTCGTGTGGAGAACTGAGGGCCTTCAATACACACGTAAGTTCCTCTTTGTTGTATTGTAAAACCTTGTTTTTTAGATACTTCATTTGCAGCTCTAGCAAAAACATTCGCAAGGTCAGCACAAGTAGGGTCCGCCATAGAAACGTGAGCAACGACTCCTTCTCCAAAGAAGGTATTTTTACGCTGGCGTGTCATGTCGATAAATTGATCCGGTAGAATCATATCTAACGGAGCTAAGGACTCATGCAAAGAGCCGACAGCTGAAAAAGAAATTAAATGGCGTACACCTAACTGCTTTAGTGCAAAGATATTCGCTCGAAAAGGGATTTCGCTAGGAATTAAATGATGTTGTCTGCCATGACGCGCAAGAAAAACAACGGGTACGCCTGCTATTGTGCCGCTAATTAATAGGTCTGAGGGTGAGCCATAGGGAGTTTCGATTCTATGCTCTTGTCGGTTTTCAAGTGCATCAATCTGATACAGGCCACTGCCACCAATAATGCCGATAGGGGTGTTTTGCACGGTGTTGCTCCTGTACTTAGTGTAAAAGTGATTCGATCATGACGTGTTTAACGTAGATTTCAATAGAATGGTGCAGAAAAAAATTCCCTAGCCTGTAAGATAATGTTGATGACAGCGACTAAAGCAGATACCTAGACAACGTAAAAAGGTGAATACATGAAAGATACCCTGCCGCGATTGATTTCCACTGACTTTCCGCCTCAGCGTCGCGGAAAGCTGGAGGTATTGCAGGCGAATATAACCTTGACCTGTAACCAGTCCTGCTTTCACTGTCATGTTGCTTCCAGCCCTAAACGTAAAGAAGCGATGTCACATGAAACATTACAGCTATTGCTGGATATGTTAGATCGACATCCCTCAATTCACACTCTAGATGTGACCGGCGGTGCGCCTGAGCTGCACCCGGAGTTTCGTTGGTTGGTGACAGAAGCACGCCGTCGTGGTGTTGAGGTGATTGATCGCTGCAACTTAACCATTCTGTGTGAACCTGGGCAGGAAGATACCGCCGAGTTTCTGGCGCAACAAGGTGTTAAAGTGGTAGCTTCGTTGCCCTGTTATTCTGCAGAAAATGTTAATGCTCAGCGCGGCGATGGTGTATTTGATGCCAGTATTGAAGGGCTGCAAAAACTGAATGCGTTGGGTTACGGTAAACAAGGCTCTGGGTTAGAGCTGGATCTGGTTTACAACCCTTTAGGTGCATCCTTGCCACCGCCGCAGCCGCAACTAGAGAAAGCATACAAAGAGCAGTTGAAAGAACATTTCGATATTGAATTTAACCAGCTTTACACACTGACTAACATGCCTATTCAGCGTTTTGGCAGTACCTTAATTAGTAAAGGTGGCTTTGATGATTATATGAAGCTACTTAAAGACAACTTTAACCCCAGCACCTTACCAGGTTTAATGTGTCTAAATACTTTATCAGTCGACTACTTAGGTCAAGTTCATGACTGTGACTTTAACCAACAGTTAAAGTTATCCTTGGGAAATGCCAAAGAACCTGTCTATTTAAAAGATTTGCTTGATGCTGATTTAGCGGGCTCGCCAATTCGTATAGCGGATCATTGTTATGGTTGCACGGCGGGTCAAGGTAGTAGCTGCGGCGGTGCATTGGTAAGTTAGGAGTAAACTCGGTGGAAAGTGAAGCCTTGATCCGTCTGAGCAGTTTTGTGGGAGCACTGGTAGTCTTATTACTCTGCGAACGTTTGTGGCCTAGACGACCCTGGCGGCAGCTCAGAATTCAACGACTAGGTATCAATTTAGGTTTGATTGCATTGAGCGGTATTATCCAGCGTTTTACTCTGGGTGCTGCTGCAGTACTCATGGCCTTTTATGCACAGCAACACGGCTGGGGATTGCTGAACCTTGTTGATTTACCTTTTTGGCTGCTGCTTATTGCCGGTATTCTTCTGCTCGATCTTGCCATCTATCTACAGCATGTGATGTTTCATGCCGTTCCAGTGCTGTGGCGTTTACATCAAGTCCATCATGCTGATTTGGATTTAGATGCCACCACTGGCTTGAGATTTCATCCGCTAGAGATGCTTACGTCTCTAATTTATAAGGTACTTGTGGTGGCTGCTTTGGGCGTTAACCCGATAGTGGTTATTCTGTTTGAAGTGATCCTGAACGTTTCATCGATGTTTAACCATTCCAATTTGCGCATTCCTGCTTCGATAGAGCGTTGGTTAAGATGGCTAATAGTAACGCCAGATATGCACCGCATTCATCACTCGGTTCATCGTGTCGAAACGGACAGTAATTATGGGTTTTTTCTGTCGATTTGGGATCGTTTGCTGGGCACTTACACAAATAAGCCGAAAGATGGCCATGAAACCATGTTGCTAGGTCTAGATTACGCCCAGCAACCTGAAAAGCTCTCATTGGGTCGTTTGTTGATCATGCCGTTTGTAGTCAGCCCTCGTGCGTTAAATGAAAAAAAGTAATGTGTCATTCCGAATAAGTTGGTTATTCTACAAATTCATTGGTTGTAAGACTTATCAACAAAAAGATGACACATGATCTCAGACTATGAACAAAGATTGATTTCGCTGCGGCCACGGTTATTGGCTTTTGCTCGTCTACAACTACGCAACTCAGATGAAGCTGAGGATGTTGTACAAGAAGCTTTATTGGTTGCGACCACCAATCAAGACAGCTTCGATGGCCGCAGTCAATTTGAAACCTGGGTATTCGGTATTCTTAAATTCAAAATCTTGGATGTATTTCGATCTGAAAAACGTCGCGCTTACTGGTTAACGGATTCAGGTGATCAGTGGCAGGACGAATTAGATAAACAGTTTCGAGAGAATGAACGCTGGCAAGATGATCATCGACCCCAAGATTGGGGCGATCCTGAAGCCATTTTAGCCAGTAGTCATTTTTGGCGGGTGTTTGATGCCTGCATGATTCATTTACCTGATGTTCCCGCACGAGTTTTTTCCCTTCGTGAGTTAATGGAAGTCGACATTGAAGAGATCTGTTCAATTCTAAATATCAGCGAAAATAATTGCTCGGTGATTCTATATCGAGCGCGAATGAAACTCCGTCAGTGCCTTGAAAAAGGCTGGCTAACGGAAGAGGATGCCTGATGTTAACCTGCCAACAAGCCACACAGCTTATGTCTTCTCGGCTAGATCATGAGATGCCGATCACTAAAAAGATGAATCTTAAACTTCACTTGATGATGTGCAAAAGTTGCCGTCGCTGTGATGATCAATTGGACTTGATTCATCAAGCGGGAAAGCAGTGGTATCAACGAGTTATAGAAGAGCAAGCTACGAAATCTAATGATCCTGAAAAATAGTTTTCAATTTGTGTAAGAAAGTTCTCGCCAGTCCGACTGAGTATAAACACCACTTATTTCAGGTAATAAAATGAATAAGAAAATAGTCCTACTCGGTACTTTAATTCTAGCGGTCTTAATGGTTTGGCAGTTAGGTTGGTTAGACGCTTTAACCTTCGACAACTTAAAACGTCAACAAGCCGATTTCCTAGCTTTGCGTGATGCACAACCTTTATTAGTCAGCGCCATTTATGTATTCATATACGTGGCTGTAACAGCGCTATCCTTACCTGGTGCAGCAATCATGACCTTAGCCGGTGGCGCGGTGTTTGGCTTAGGCTGGGGGTTGTTGCTTGTCTCCTTTGCCTCAACACTGGGCGCGACCTTGGCGATGCTGGTGTCACGGTTCTTTCTACGCGATTGGGTTAAAGAGCGTTTTCGCAAGACAATGACTAAGCTTGATGCGGGTATTGAGCGTGAAGGCGCTTTTTACCTATTTGCCTTACGCTTGGTGCCTGCTTTTCCGTTTTTCGTGATTAACCTGGCGATGGGACTGACTCAAATGAAGGTCTGGACCTTTTGGTGGGTCAGTCAAGTGGGCATGCTGGTTGGAACAGCCGTCTATGTGAATGCGGGTACGCAATTGGGTCAGTTACAGTCTCCCGCTGATATTCTCTCTGTCCAACTATTAGGTGCTTTCGTGCTTTTGGGTATTTTCCCATTATTGGCACGCAAAGCATTGGATATTTACAAGAGTCGTCAAGCTTTGAGTCAATGGACAAAACCGCAAACATTTGACACGAATCTCGTGGTGATTGGTGCAGGTAGCGGTGGTTTAGTATCGGCATACATTGCTGCAGCCGTTAAAGCTAATGTTATTTTGGTTGAAAAGCATCAAATGGGAGGAGACTGTTTAAACACGGGCTGCGTTCCATCGAAAGCCCTGATTCGTTCAGCAAAGCTTGCGCATGAAATGCGTCATGCAGATCAATACGGTATTAAAAGCCAACAACCGGAGGTGAATTTTGCTGCTGTCATGGATCGTATTCAGGATGTTATCGCTCAGATAGAACCCCATGATTCGGTCGAGCGCTTTACTGGGTTGGGAGTGGATGTTCGACAAGGAACGGCAAGGATAGTGACTCCATGGGAAGTGGAAGTTACTTTACATACTGGTGAAATTCAACGAGTCACTACTCGCAGTATTATTCTCGCCACCGGAGCAGAGCCGTTTGTCCCGGAGTTGCCTGGTTTGGATCAGGTAGATTACTTAACTTCAGACAACCTTTGGCAATTACGAGAGCTTCCTAAAAAGTTACTGGTGCTCGGTGGTGGCCCTATCGGTTGTGAACTGGCGCAAGCTTTTCAACGCTTAGGATCTCAAGTAACACAAGTGGAACGTGGTATGCGCTTGATGGCACGTGAAGATGAAGATGCCAGTCAGTTGGTGATGCAGCATTTTCGCCAAGAAGGAGTGGATATTCGTTTGCAGCATCAAGCGTTGCGATTCGAGGTAAAGGGGGATGAACAATGTTTGATTGCCCAGAATGCTGAAGGAGAAGAGGTCAGTATTGCCTTTGATCGTGTATTGATTGCAGTTGGAAGAAAGCCACGACTCGACGGTTATGGTTTAGCAGAGTTGGGACTGTTACCTGAAAATGCTAAGACTCTTGATACTCTCCATACGAACAGTTATTTAGAGACACTTTACCCCAATATTTTTGCCTGTGGCGATTTAATCGGTCCTTATCAATTTACTCATGCGGCATCTCATCAAGCATGGCATGCAACAGTGAATGCGCTTTTTGGGCAGTTCAAGCGCTTTGAAGTGGATTATCAGTACTTACCTTGGGCAACCTTTACCGACCCCGAAGTGGCGAGGGTAGGACTGAACGAGCAAGATGCTAAAGAGCAAGGCATTGCTTATGAAATCACTACCTATGGAATTGATGATCTAGATCGTGCCATTGCCGATGGTCAGGCTTATGGTTTTGTCAAAGTCTTAACACAGCCGGGTAAAGATAAAATCTTGGGTGTAACCCTAGTGGGTCCTCACTCGGGTGATTTGATTGCAGAGTTTGTGTTGGCGATGAAACATGGCTTGGGTATGAACAAGTTACTGGGCACCATTCATATTTATCCAACCATGACCGAAGCGAACAAGTTTGCCGCTGGTAATTGGAAAAAGGCCCATGCGCCAGAAAAGGTATTGGGTTGGTTGCAAAAATTCCATCAGTGGCGCTTAAAGTGATGAATTTAATCCTGATAGACTGAACGGTTAGTTGTCTATCAGGATAAAAGATTCTTACGAATCGGATGGCGCAACAGCAGGACAGCCCGGATGATCTGCTGTGTCGGACAGAACTAGATCGGAATACCAAGCTTTTGCTTCACCACCGGCGTTATCGCTGTCGCTCATTAAGGCTAAGGCGATAACGCGTGGGTTCGGGTTGTCAAAATAGCGTTGGAAATCCTGTACTAGGTTTTGAGTTTCTGCAATCCATTGGTTTTTTAGTAGATCTCCAGATTGTAACGCGAGTAAATGCGCTCGTTGGGTAAATGCGTTGGGCCAATCTGCCCCTTTAGGCTGTCCGCTGGCCCACACATAATTGAGTGCTTGAACTTGCCAAGGTAGTCGTCCGGTTTTGGCTACAGCATAAACGCGAGCTGGATAGTCATCACCTGCTTTGGTTTTTTCATCAATATCTGAATAGGTATTACTGACTCGCCAACACCAGTGTAAGTAGGGTGTGTCTTGTAAATTGATCTCGCCTTCCCAGCCTATACCGGATGCGGAGATGTTAGTGCGAGCTGCCAAAACGTTTTGATCGCCAGCACTGACGATTCGATAAATCGTTTGACCGCTAAATCGTTCTGTCTTCCAACCTTCTAAGCCTGATACGGAAAAGGCAGGTGGTTGTTTAGACGGAATCTCAACCGCAAAGACTGTGGATGAAATGAAATGGCCTGTAAGAAAACATAAGGTTAAACGACTAAACTTCATAATTGCCTCCGAGGCCTTTATTTATATAGAGTTTAGTGTCATCAGTCAGCAGATTCTTACACAATCAGTTAAAAGGTTAATTCAGTGCGAAAGGGCAGCATCATTATTCCCGTGTTAAATGAATCGGAACACCTAGTGTCACGACTAAAAGCGTTACAGCATCTAAGAGAAAAGGATGTTGAATTGATTTTAGTGGATGGTGGTAGTTCTGATAACTCTATGGAGTTAGCTGAAGGTTGGGTAGATCAGTTGATTTTCTCTACTGCAGGACGTGCTTTGCAAATGAATGCAGGTGCTAATCAAGCCAAAGGAGAATGGCTCTTTTTTCTCCATATTGACACTCGTTTAAGCACAGAAGTAGAGCAAGCTCTGCTTTCAATTGTGTTTAATGAACCCCCAAGCTGGGGGCGATTTGATGTGTTGATTGAGGGTAAGCATCCACTATTAAGAATAGTGGCTAAAATGATGAATCTACGTTCGCGATTGACGGGTATAGCCACAGGAGATCAGTTGATCTTTGTCCATCGCTCATTATTTGATGCGGTGGGAGGGTTTCCCAAGCAGCCGTTGATGGAAGATGTTGAGTTGTCTAAAAGGCTTAACAAGATCCAGCCACCGCTATGTTTAGCTGAGCAGGTCATCACCTCGGGACGACGCTGGGATCAAAAGGGCTTTTGGTCAACCGTGTTGTTGATGTGGTCACTCAGATGGCGCTATTGGCGAGGTGCAACAGCTGATGAGCTTGTAAAGGAGTATTACTCGTGACAAAGACTCCTATCCAGTTAGCCATCTTCGCTCGAGCACCGATTGCAGGAAAGTGTAAAACCCGTCTGATTCCAGCACTGGGTGCTGAAGGTGCAGCGCAGCTTCACGCCACACTGGTTGAGCAAACGGTCAAAACGGCGCTTGCTGTTCCTCATGCAGAAGTGACACTTTGGACGGTTGAAGAACCCTGTCATACTTTTTTTCAGCGCTTAGCGGCAGACTATCCATCCTTGAGATGGCAACTGCAACCCGAGGGTGATTTGGGTGAGCGAATGAATCATGTCTTTATGACACAGCAACAGCCAACCTTATTAATGGGTAGTGATTGTCCAGCTTTTACACCCGATCTTTTACAGCATTACGCGTATTTATTGACTCAGCATCCTGTGGTCTTTGTTCCTGCTGAAGATGGTGGTTATGTCTTAGTAGGTTTACAAACACCTTGTCCGCAGATATTTGAACCGATGGAATGGGGAACCGCAGAGGTAATGCAACAAACTCGTCAGCGTTTACAGCAGATGCAGATCGATTGGGTTGAAGCGGAGTCGCTTTGGGATATTGATCGACCAGAAGATCTGAATCGACTGACCGTATCATCCAATTCTTTACATAGTGCGTAGTTAAGCATAGTATTTATTTAATCCGTTGGGGTGCCGTCAAAGGCTGAGAAGTGTTTCATACACTAACCCATCGAACCTGATACGGGTAATACCGGCGAAGGGAACGGGTAGTCTGCTTTCAATTCTCCTTTTCTGTTCGCTCGTGCACCCGTTTTGACTCTGGCGTGTATAGGGCAAGTTTCATGTCTGACATTTCTATTATCGGTGCGGGTGTCGCTGGCCTGTGTGTGGCTAACGAATTGTTATCTCGTGGCGCATCCATTCGACTCTATGATCATCAACCCTTACCCGGACCTCATGCCTGTTCTTGGTGGGCTGGCGGAATGCTGGCACCTTTTTGTGAACGCGAAAGTGCGGAAGAAGAGGTGGTTCGCTTTGGTTCAGAAGCCATTGATTGGTGGGATCAGCATACCGGTGTAGTGCAACGAAACGGCTCACTCGTGTTAAGCACGACTCGAGATCGTAATGAGCTAGTACGATTTGCGAAACGCACCAGTGACTATGAGTTGTTAGATGCACAGCAAGTATCCGCCCTAGAACCCGATCTTTCAGGACATATTCGTCAAGCGTTGCATTTCAGTGGTGAAGCCCACCTAGATCCACGCACAGCTTTATTAAAACTTGCTGAAAACCTCAATGCGGCGGGCATTGTTATTGAACAAGGTGAGCCATCGTCTAATAGCAAGATTATCGACTGCCGAGGATTAGCCGCGACAGATACCTTATCCGGTTTGCGTGGTGTTAAAGGCGAAATGCTGGTGTTGCGCTGCCCGGAATTAACAATAACTCGTCCGGTGCGTTTTATTCATCCCCGTATGCCGCTGTATATCGTTCCGCGAGGTGAGGGTGTTTATATGCTGGGTGCGACGATGTTAGAAACCTCTGAGGGTAATCGACTCACTGTTCGTTCGGTTTTGGAATTGTTATCCGCCGCTTATGCATTACATCCAGCCTTTGCAGAAGCCGAAATTATTGAAACCGGTGTTGATGTGCGTCCAGCTTTCGCTGATAACCTGCCGCGAATTCGCCAACATAACGGGCGCATCTATGTGAATGGCTTGTATCGACATGGCTACCTTTTATCACCTGCGTTGGCTCGTATGACCGCTGATCTTGTCCTGAATAACCACATTCCCGAGGCTTTTTATGAAGATTTTCTATAACGGTGAACTCATGGAAGTAGCAGCAGAAAGTCTTGATGGCCTTCTTCGTGAATTGGGTTTAGAAGGGCAGGCGGTTGCTACGGCAGTGAATGGTGATTTTGTTCCACGATCACTGCGTGCTGAAAAATTACTGATTGAAAACGACCACATCGAAGTGGTTGCACCGATGCAAGGGGGCTGAAGTGAAAACCTTTTATGGCGTAGAGCTAGATAGTGCATTAATGCTTGGGACTGCACTTTATCCGTCACCCGCGATTATGGCGCAGGCCTTTGATGCGTCAAAAGCATCTGTCGCTACCGTGTCATTGAGACGTGAAAACTCAGGAGGGCAGGCTTTCCGAGAGTGGTTACAAACCTTAAATGTTCGTTTGCTCCCCAATACAGCAGGATGTTATTCGGTTAAAGAGGCGGTCACTACGGCACACATGGCACGAGAGTTATTTGATACCACGTGGATCAAGTTAGAGGTCATAGGCCAAAGCGATACCTTACAACCTGATCCTTTTGGTTTGGTAGATGCTGCCAGAATTCTCTGTGAAGAGGGTTTTGATGTCTTTCCTTACACCACTGAAGACTTAGTGCTGGCCGAGCGTTTGGTAGAAGTGGGGTGTCGTGTATTGATGCCTTGGGGTGCGCCGATAGGTTCAGGTTTGGGACTGAATAACCCCTACGGTCTACGTAGCCTTCGCCATTATTTTCCTGATATTCCGCTGGTGGTCGATGCAGGCATCGGTCTTCCTTCTCACGCGGCACAAGCGATGGAATTGGGTTATGACGCTATTTTGTTGAATACCGCCGTTGCTAAAGCCGGTGATCCTGTTGCCATGGCGAGGGCTTTTGCTTTAGCCGTTGAGGCAGGTCAAACCGCTTATCAAGCCAGTCCTATGGAGCCTCGTGATATGGCAAGTCCTTCAACTCCCGTCATAGGAAAGGCATGGTTATGAAGTTACCTCATCGTTTTTATCCCATCGTTGATAGTGCTAAGTGGGTCGAAAGACTGCTACCTCAGGGCGTAAAGCTAGTTCAACTTCGCATCAAAAACAGATCCGAATCTGAATTGCGAGCAGAAGTGATGAAAAGTCTAGCCTTGGCACGTCAGCATCAAGCGGCATTAGTGATTAATGATTATTGGCAACTTGCCATCGAACTTGGCGCAGATTGGCTGCATTTAGGTCAAGAAGATCTCGAAGAAGCAGATTTAAACGCGATTCGTCGTGCGGGTATTCATCTAGGAATTAGCACACACAGTGATGATGAATTAGAAAATGCGCTGCGTCATACGCCCGATTATGTTGCCTTAGGTCCCGTGTTTCCGACGACGACGAAGCAGATGCCTTGGCAACCTCAGGGCGCTGAGAATGTAGTGCGATGGAAAAAGAGAGTGGGTGATATTCCCTTATGTGCCATTGGAGGAATCACCTTAGAACGAGCCCCCGCTATCTATCAAGCTGGCGCTGATCTCATTGCTGTCGTTAGCGATGTGACAGCTGCTCAAGACCCCGAGCAGCGTACCCGAGACTGGATCGCCTTTGCTGAAAAGCAAAGCAACGGAGATGAAGTCAAAGGAGATGAAGTTAACGGAGATGAAGTTAACGGAGGGCCACATGACTGATATCGCTCGAGTCTTAACGATTGCTGGTTCTGATAGCGGTGGTGGTGCTGGTATTCAGGCGGATTTAAAAACCTTCAGTGCTTTAGGTGTTTATGGTGCGTCAGTGATCTGTGCCTTGACGGCACAAAATACGCGAGAAGTCAGAGCCATTCACGCGGCACCACCTGAATTTATTCGGATGCAATTAGAGGCTGTATTTGACGATATTCAGATAGATGCCGTCAAAATTGGCATGCTTGCTGATCCAGATACGGTGCGTTGTGTTGCCCAAGCACTTCGTCAGTACGCTCCCCCTATTATCGTGGTGGATCCAGTTATGGTCGCCAAAAGTGGAGATCGTTTGTTAGCTGAAGAGGCGATCGCGACGCTCTGTTCAGAACTCTTACCGCTTGCCACGTTAATCACTCCCAATTTACCCGAAGCAGCCGTCTTAACGGGACAACCTGAACCGAGAAGTTTAGAGCAAATGCTTGCGTTATTGCCTTTGCTAGATCAACTAGGTAGCAAGGCGGTGTTGTTGAAAGGAGGGCATCTTCAACAGGATGCTGAATGTATCGATCTTCTGTTCAGTGAAGGCCAGCTGTATCAGTTCACCTCACAGCGCATATATACAGAAAACACTCATGGAACGGGCTGTACCTTATCCTCTGCCATTACTGCTGAATTAGCGAAAGGGGCAACCTTGCCGGTTTCAGTGGCCAATGCAAAAGAGTGGCTCAGTGGCGCGATAGCCGCGTCGTCGCAGTTAAAAATCGGCCAAGGACACGGTCCAGTGCATCATTTTTATCAACTTTGGCAATGACTTGTCGGTCAACATAACGCTTATAAAAGGACCCATCATGAAAACGTCTACAACAGAAAATGCAGCATCAAAAAAATCTCAACCCGCTTCGCCACTGAACCAAACAGCGCAGGTGGACAGTCTGGCAGTTCAGCCTTTTCCTCAGTCACGAAAAGTCTACATAGAGGGTAGCCGTCCTGATATTCGTGTTCCTATGCGCGAAATTACCTTGGCGGATACACCGACTGCCGCCGGACCTGAAAAAAACCCACCTTTATATGTCTATGATACTTCAGGGCTTTACACTGATCCCGAGGCTAATATCGACGTCCGTAAAGGTTTGCCGCCTTTACGTGATCAGTGGATAGAAGAGCGTGATGATACTGAATTGCTCGACGATCTTTCATCTGATTATGGTCGTACCCGTGCTGCTGATTTACGCCTAGACGAGCTACGTTTTGATCTTAAGCGCAAACCTCGTCGTGCTAAATCTGGGAAAAATGTTACCCAGCTTCACTATGCTCGTCAGGGTATCATCACGCCCGAGATGGAGTTTATCGCTATTCGAGAGAATATGAAGCTCGCTAAGCAGCATGCGGACCAGCCTTTGCTATCTCAGCAGCATCCGGGGCAGTCTTTTGGGGCGCGTTTACCCGATGAAATCACCCCCGAGTTTGTCCGTGCTGAAGTTGCAGCAGGGCGTGCGATTATCCCCTGTAATATCAACCATCCCGAACTCGAGCCAATGATTATTGGACGAAATTTTTTGGTTAAAATTAATGGAAACATCGGTAATTCGGCGCTAACGTCTTCGATTGAGGAAGAAGTGGAGAAGATGACGTGGGGGACGCGTTGGGGCGCTGATACCATCATGGATCTTTCTACGGGTAAAAATATCCATGAAACCCGCGAATGGATTTTACGTAATTCACCGGTGCCAATAGGAACAGTACCTATCTATCAGGCATTAGAAAAAGTGAACGGCGTTGCCGAAGACTTAAATTGGGAAGTGTTCCGAGATACCTTGATAGAACAAGCCGAGCAGGGCGTTGATTACTTTACTATTCACGCAGGGGTGTTGCTGCGCTATGTGCCGATGACGGCAAAACGCATGACCGGTATTGTTTCGCGTGGTGGTTCCATCATGGCGAAATGGTGTTTGGCGCATCATCAAGAAAATTTCCTATACACCCATTTCGAAGAGATTTGTGAAATCTGTAAAGCTTATGATGTGGCGTTTTCCTTAGGAGACGGTTTACGTCCCGGTTCCATTTATGATGCCAATGATGAAGCACAATTTGCAGAGTTGGAAACATTGGGTGAGCTGACCAAAATTGCATGGAAGCATGATGTTCAGGTGATGATTGAAGGTCCGGGACATGTACCGATGCATCTGATCAAAGAGAATATGGATAAGCAATTGGAATGCTGTGATGAAGCACCTTTTTATACCTTAGGGCCGCTGACTACCGACATTGCACCGGGATACGATCATATTACCTCTGGCATCGGTGCTGCAATGATCGGTTGGTATGGCTGTGCGATGCTTTGTTATGTGACCCCTAAAGAGCATTTGGGCTTGCCGAATAAAGATGATGTTAAAACAGGCATTATCACCTACAAGATCGCTGCTCATGCGGCGGATTTAGCTAAAGGACATCCGGGTGCGCAAATCCGTGATAATGCGATGTCTAAGGCGCGCTTCGAGTTTCGTTGGGAAGATCAGTTTAATATCGGTCTTGATCCGGATACTGCACGTGCCTTCCATGATGAAACCTTGCCTAAGGATTCAGCAAAAGTGGCGCATTTTTGCTCGATGTGTGGACCTAAGTTCTGTTCGATGAAAATCTCGCAAGAGGTTCGTGATCTGGATGCGGCACAAATCGCATCGATGCAGGCACAAGTCAGTGCCGGTATGCAGGAGAAGTCACAGGAGTTTAAGCAAACCGGTGCAGAGATTTACCACAAAGCATAATAGCCGGTAACCTACTCAAGGTACTCTTAAGGTGCTCTTAAGGTACTATTTATGCAATATTAAGGCATTCTAAAGGGCTTTTCTGTTTACACTGGAAAAGCCCTTTATCTTTTCACTTGTTGTGTAATTCAGAGACTATCAATGGCTTTTTGATAAGGTTTCTTTCTTCCATCTTTCTCAGTTGCTATTATTTCGCCCGAATGTCATAAAAATTTAACACAACTGTCACAAAATACAGGCAGAATGCGTGTCATAAAACCTTAACCTAACTGTCATAAAACTTGTTGAGCGCCTCATGACCTACACTTTGTTCGATTTCCTCCAGTTGATCGGCTCGCTTGGTATCTTCATTTTTGGTATGAAAATCTTTAGTGAAGGTCTTCAGAAGATAGCCGGTAACCGTCTTAAAGGTATCCTAAGCGGTATGACACGTAACCGTGTTACGGGGCTTTTTACCGGTTTTGCTACCACCGCCATTACTCAGTCATCCACAACTACTACTGTGATGGCCGTTAGTTTTGTTAATGCGGGGTTGTTGACCTTTGTTCAGTCCACCGGCGTTATCATGGGGGCTAATATCGGTACTACGATTACAGCATGGTTAGTGGCGCTGTTTGGATTTAAATTTCAAATCACCCCAATTGCCTTGGCGGTCATTGGTCTGTTCTTTGTGTTTTTGTTCTCTAAAAATCCGCGCTGGCGCAATATTGCTGAAGCGATGGTAGGCTTTGGTATTCTCTTTATCGGACTTGAGTTTATTAAAGGCTCAGTTCCCGATATTAATACCAATCCAGCTATGTTCAGTTTTTTAGATAGTTTCTCAGATTATGGTTATCTATCGCTTATTTTCTTTGTGTTTGTGGGGACTATTCTAACCTTACTAACACAGTCTTCTTCTGCAGCAACCGCTATTACCCTAGTTATGTTGTTTGAAGGTTGGATTCCTTTTCCTATCGCTGCTGCGATGATTTTGGGAGAGAATATCGGAACAACGGTTACTGCAAATATAGCGGCACTGGTTGGTAACGTTCATGCCAAGCGAGCAGCAAGATTTCACTTCTTTTTCAATGTGATCGGTGTGACATGGATGATGATATTGATCTATCCAGTATTGGGTTTGATCGATAATGTGGTGCAATTCTTCACCGAGTCATCTATATCAGTATTGAGCGGTTCGATAGAGTCCAGACCCAATGCGACCTTAGCTTTGTCACTTTTCCATACCAGTTTTAACGTTCTTAACGTTCTTATTTTGTTTGCTTTCGTGCCTTATATTGTGCGCTTTGTAGAATATATTCAGCCAGATAAGGGTGGAGCAGATGATGAGTTTCATCTGCAATACATCAGTACCGGTATGATGACATCACCTTTGTTTGCCATACAGCAAGCACAAAAGGAGATACAGATTTTTGCAGAAATTACAGAGCAGATGCATGGTCAGGTAAAACAACTGCTGTTTGATCCAACCGCTAACCGTGAAGAGTTGTTGGAACAGCTGCATAAAGATGAGCAGAAAACCGACACCTTAGAAATTGAAATCTCTGATTACTTGGTACGTATTAGTGAAAGAACATCGTTAGAGCATGAGTTAACAGAGCGTATCCACAATATGCAGGCGATGCTAAACGACCTTGAACGTATCGGTGATATTTACTACCAGATAGGTAAAACTGCTGATAAGTTACAAGAGTATCAAACTGATTGGCCTGAAGAGGCTGTTGCCGAGTTGGGTAGCATGATGGATGTGCTTTATGAAGCTATTCAGAACATGGTGAATAACGTTTCTAAAGAACCAAATGCGGTAAGGTTAGATGATGCTGTTGCACTAGAGAAGCGCATTAATAGGCATCGTAAGCAGTTTAGAAAGAACCATTATAAACGACTCGAAAATGGCAACTATCCTGCTCGTACCGGTATGGTTTTTATCGATGCCTTGAATCGTTTCGAGCGTATTGGTGATCATGTGATTAATATCAATGAGTACGCTAGTGGTAACCGAATTAAAGGCACTTCTTGATCTGATTTAAACATGAAAGCCCCTTTGACATGGCAGTTATTGGGGTTAACGTGTATATTTATTAGAGCTGTTTAATCTTTTAAGCATTCGCTCAGAATGATCTGCTCTTAGGATTAAGAACCCATGGACACATTTGCGCCGCAGTTAAGATGGCGAGCAGTCAAGTTATCTGCGGTGATGCTGTGCCTGTGTTTGTGTGTGTTTACCTCCTCTTTACTATTTGCTTCAGTTCCTCATGATCGCTCTAATACCCTTCACTTTGGTGTTTTTTCCTACCTAGGTGATGAACAAACCTATCAAAAATTTGCGCCGCTTGTAGAATATTTAAATAACGTTCTTGAAGATGAATGGATTGAATTACATGTTCTGTCTCAAGAAATGTTGAATCAACGTATCAGTGAAGGAAGCATTGATATCGTTACGACCAATCCAACTCATTTCTTAGTCGCTCGAAGTCAATTCCCGTTGACGGGTGTTATTGCAACACTGGTTCAATCTTATGATGGCGTGCCATCACATTTCCTTGGTGGTGTCATTTTAACGCTGGCGCATCGTGACGATATTGGTTCGTTACGTGATATAAAAGGCAAAGTCGTTGCCACTCCAAGCAGGGATAATCTTGGAGGCTATCGTGCGCAGGTCTACGAATTACATCGAGCAGGTGTCAGAGTGCCTGATGAGTTATCTGCCTTGATTGAAGTGGGTACTCATCGTGAGGCAGTCAAGGCATTACTGGACGGTCGAGCAGATGTAGCGTTTGTTCGTGATGGTATTATGGAACAGTTACTTCGGGAAGGTTTTTTACCAGAACGAGCTATTAAGCTATTGAATGCACAAATTAATTCTGACTTTATTCATAAACTCTCAACTCGGCTTTACCCTGAATGGCCGGTATTTGCCTTGCCTCATGTCGATGAGAGAGCGGTTCGGCATATTGCAGCAGCACTATTTTCTTTAGATTCTGATAACCCTTTAGCTGAACAAGCAGGCATCTACGGATTTACAGTGCCTGCTGATTATCAATCAGTTGAAACTCTGTCGCGTACCCTTCGATTACCACCCTATGATCAACTTCCCGATTTTACATGGGAAGATGCGTGGCAGCGTTGGCAGGTTTTTATTATTTTTGCAGCTGTTTCTGTCAGTATTATCTTTCTTCTTACCCTAGTGGTAGTGTGGTTATGGCGAAAAGCGCATGTAGATCGTGATCGATTTGGTACATTGCTTCAGGGGCTAGGTGAAGGTGTTTATGGCACTGATAAAGAGGGGCGATGTACTTTTATCAATGAAGCTGCGACACAGATGCTTCAGACTTCTTCAAAAGCAGTATTAGGTAAGGATCAACACAGTCTTTTTCATCACCATTACCAAGATGGTCGTTTCTATCCTTATTCAGAATGCCCTATCACAAAAACGCTCAATGATGGCCGTAAGCGTGAATTAAGAGAATGGTTTATTCGTCAGGATGATGGACACCACTTTCCCGTGGATCTTACCGTTACCCCTCTGTTCAATAAAGATTCGATTGAGGGTGCCGTTGTTGCTTTTTCTGATATTACCCATCGAGTTAAAGTGGAGCAGGAAAATAAGCGCCTAACTCAGTACAACAGAATGTTACTGGAGTCAGCCGGCGATGGTATCTATGGTATAGATATGATGGGTAAATGTACCTTTATTAATCCTGCTGCGCTGAAAATGTTAGGTTTTAGCGCGGAAGAAGTTTTGGGCCGAGATCCGCACAAGATTTTCCACTATCGTTATCCTGATGGAAGCGACTATCCATCGCATAAGTGTCCAGTCCACATTACCAAGATGAAAGGTGTTGAAACCGAGTGTGAAGATCACTTTATCAATCGTGAAGGTGAGACTTTACCTGTACATCTAAAAGTCAGCCCAATTATTGAGGATCAGACACAAGTAGGT
The DNA here is from genome assembly GCA_007693685.1 of Oceanospirillales bacterium. Lineage (GTDB taxonomy): Bacteria > Pseudomonadota > Gammaproteobacteria > Pseudomonadales > Balneatricaceae > Nitrincola. The sequence continues at coordinate 437 of REDB01000104.1, read as the reverse complement.
GTCGTGGTAGTGTTTCAGGATATTACAGAACAAAAAGCTTTGCAGGCTCGATTGATCACCTTAACGACAACGGATGACTTAACAGGTTTGTACAATCGACGTTACTTCCAAAAACAGTTGAGTAAAGAGTTTGCTCGCTTTCAGCGCTCCTTTGCTGAAACGGCAGTATTGATGCTTGATCTAGATTTCTTTAAGCAGATTAATGATACCTATGGGCATGCTGCGGGTGACAAAGTGCTGAAGGATTTTGCTGAACTGTTACTCAGTGCACAACGCAACAGTGATTTCTGTGCCCGTGTCGGTGGTGAGGAGTTTGCTTTACTCTTGCCGGATACTTCGCTGAATCATGCGTTGAGTTTTGCTAATCGTTTAACTAAGCAGGTCAGAGAGGCTGTATTTAGTTTCAATGATAAAAGGATTCCCTTAACGGTTAGTAT
>REDB01000240.1 GCA_007693685.1 Oceanospirillales bacterium | reverse complement strand
CAATGAATGCTCAAGCGGCGGCTGAGTCAGTTGAGTCTGCTGATGCACAAGCTTCGGATGCGCAACAGAAAATACAAGCAGCGCATGAAAATATGGCTCATCTATCTGATACGATGCAGAATTCGCATACACTGATTTCACGTCTTCAAGTTGAATGTGAAGCCATAGGTTCTGTGGTGAATGTGATACGGTCGATAGCAGAACAAACTAATTTACTAGCGTTAAATGCAGCCATAGAAGCTGCAAGAGCAGGCGATTCTGGAAGAGGCTTTGCGGTCGTCGCAGATGAGGTCAGACATCTTGCCAGTAGTACCCAAGAGTCGACTGAACAGATTCATAAGATCATCGAAAGTTTACAAAGCGTCAGCTATCAAGCCATGCAGTCCATGAATGTCAGTCTTGAAAAAACGCAGTTAACGGTTGACCAAGTATTTGAAGCCCAGACCACCTTCAAAAATATTATTCAGCAGATTTCAAAAATTAAATCGTTAAACCAACAAATTGCACGATCTACTGATCAGCAGTTTGCTGTGGCGGAAGAGGTCAACAATAACATTGGCAGTGTGAATGGGTTAAGCGCACAGGTCAGCTTTGAAATGGATCAGAGTATTGATAATAGTGAGAAACTGAAAATTGAAGCGGATCTGCTTAATAAATTAACGTTACGATTTAAGCTATAAGACCAAGAGTAAATATAATGACTAATCCAGCTAAGACGCTATTGTTGTTGAATCCTTTAGATGTTAAGCCTGAAGAGTATTACCTTGATCAAGAAAAACTGATCAGTGGTAATCCGTTACAATCCCTTTGGATGCATTACACTGATGAATCAGAACAGTTTTTTTCTGGTGTCTGGCGAAGTGAGCCAGGTAAATGGCGCATTCATTATACTGAAGAAGAGTATTGCCTTATTTCTGGTGGTGTAAGTGTGGTGACGGATGAGTCTGGTAAAAGCATAAGGTTAAAATCTGGCGATGAATTTATTATCCCTAAAGGATTTATCGGGACCTGGGAAGTGATAGAGACGACAACCAAGCGTTTTGTAATCTATGAAAAGAACGTTTAACAATTTCTTGGACACTAAATATAGGAGTTTATTTTGAGTATTGAACATGTTGATGGTTCACCCGCCAGAGGTCGACTAACCATTCGAACTTTAGCCATGCCTTCGGATACCAACCCATCAGGTGATATTTTTGGTGGCTGGGTACTTTCACAGATGGATTTGGCGGCAGGTATTTGTGCTGGTCAGCGAGCGCAATGCCGCGTGGTTACCGTTGCGCTAGATGGTATGAGCTTTATACAGCCTGTAAAAGTGGGAGATATACTGGGGGTTTATACAGAAGTCGTTCGTGTCGGTCGAAGTTCTTTGGATATTCATGTGGAAAGTTGGGTAAGAAGAGGGCGCATAGGTAAGCGAGAAAAGGTAACCGAAGCGGTATTCAAATTTGTTGCGCTGGATGATCAAGGTAAGCCTACCAAAGTCCCTGATACGGTAGACTTACCCTTGTATGTCGAAAGCGAGATGTAAGCACTTTATGCGTGGATAATTGGATCGTGCACAACTCGGTTACGACCCTGCGCTTACCTTCATATAGTGCTCTATCCGCGCATTTCATAAAGTCCTCAGGACTATCGACTTGATTGGGTATACCCGTCGCTAGTCCTATGCTTAATGTAAAAGAAATAACTTCGTTGTCAGTATTGATCTTTATTTTTTCGACTTCAGTTCGCAGTTTTTCAAATCGAGCAACTGTGTCTTTTTCACTTTCATAGGTTTCATAAACAACGAACTCTTCACCGCCTATTCTAGCAATATGGTCAGTTTCACGACGAGCGTGAGCTTTCAAGCACTCACCAAGCGCAACTAAGCAATCGTCACCGATCTTGTGGCCCCATGTATCGTTAACCACTTTGAAGTGATCTATATCTATCATGGCTACGGCAAAACCCACTTGGTGGCGTTGGCACCAACGGAAGCTTTGCTCATAGGTTTGGTCGAAATGTTTACGGTTACCAACACCGGTTAAGTCATCAAGTATGCTTAGCTCCGCAAGCTTTTGATTAGCCTCTGAGAGTTTTTGGTTTAATGCTTTTAACTTGCGATTCCATAGAAATAGCATGAGCATAATGAATAAGCCGCTAAGGGCTAATTTCCAAATCAGGGAATAATCTATACGTTCTTGTAAATGTACGGTACGCCACTTTCTTTCAATATCGTGATGGTCTTGGTCTGTAATGCTATCGACCATTTTTTGTGCGATGCTTCTAAGTTCAGGGTGGTCGTTACGTGTAGCCATAGATAAAGGGCGATCGACATGAACACGCCCAATGACTTTAATATCTGCAAGTCCCAACTCTTGAAGGTGGTAGCTTGCTGTCGTTAAGGTGCTGATATAGGTTTCAATTTCGCCTCGTTGCAAGCGTCTAAGTCCATCAACTTCATTGTTAACAATGACAAATTGTAAATTTGGATATCTGATTTTTAATAGTTCGGTATAAGCATAATCTTCGACAATTCCCACACTAACATTGCCTAGTTGGAGTGGGCTATCAATAAAAGGTGCTTCCACACGTCCTAGTATGATGTTAGGAATGGATAAATAAGGGGTTGTAAAGTCGAGATAGGTGAGTCTTTCAGTGGTTTGTACAGTTGCAGGTAGTAAATCACAATCTCCTGCTTTAATTGCCTCTAGTGATTGATTCCAAGAGCGTGTTCTGTAAAGGCTAAAGGAGATATCGAAGCGATCAGCAAAGAGACTTAAAAAATCTGAAGACATTCCAGTATGGTGATTTTGTTGATCGATTCCTTCTATCGGCATCCAAGAAGGATGGACGCAAACTCTAAGTCTATTGTCTCTTTCTGTAAGGAAAGCTAGTTCGCTTTCACTGAAAGGGACTGGTCTAATTTGATTGCTTTGGTAAGACCTAAAGTTTGCTCCCAGCCAGCGATTTTCAATAATTCTTTTTTCTGTAGGCGAAATTGCTTGAAGCGCTTGATCAATAATGTCGACCAGAGGTTCTAATTCAGGTCGGATGCCAAAACGTAGATCTTCACCTTTCAGATTATCAAGGATAAACTCACCCGCAATACGAATATCTGTTAGTCCAAGCTCACGTACCCAGTGGTTACCATTAGGTAATGCGGTAACGATAGCGTCAATAGAGCCCTCAGAAAGCGCTTTGAACATAGAGTCTAAAGAAGCAAAACCAATTACATTATCTCCAAAGCGTTCACGCATCAGATCTTCATAAAAAATACCGGAACCTATTGCGATACGCTTATCGTTCAAGTCATCTAGACTATCAAGTTGAAATGCGTTGTCACGAGTAAACACTACGTTGGGAATGATAAAGTAAGGGGATGTAAATCGGGTAAATTCATGTCTTGATGGTTTATCAGAAATGTTAGTAATAATGTCTATTTCACCTCGTTGAAACAGGTCAAAGAGAACGGACCAGCGGTCGGTGACAGGTATGATTTGAAGTCCTGTCATATCTTGTATTCGGGAAAGTTTGTCTACAGTTAAACCTTGTAATGCACCATTATCTTCAAAGCTAAAAGGAGCGTACTCTCGCATAAATCCAACTCGCAACGCACCTAGTCTTCGAACATAAGCAGATTGCTGCTCGGTTAAACGAAAGCCATTGGATTGAATGAAAGTTTGACCGCCATACTCTTTCCACACCTCTTCAATCTGAGCAAATCTTTCGGAAGGAATTGCGTTTAAGCCAGCAGAAAGAATTCGGTGCAGTTCTTCATTTCCTTTTAATACCCCAATCCTAAAATCTTCATCCTCCATGCCATTCAAAGGGGCAACATTTATAGCTTCTAGATGACCAAATCCAGCTTTTTCAGCAAGAAACTGTAAAGTCAATTCGGGGCCGATAATTGCATCAACCCAGCCAAAAGCAAGAGCTCTAATCAAGTTAGGAGTGGCGTCATACTCTATGATTTCTAAACCTTTTTCTTTTAATGTACTGACTGTGTAAATGTCTCGCACTATACCAATTCTGAAAGGCTTAAGGTCTTTAAGTGCATCAGTAGGGGGTAAGGGGCGAGCAATATTGTGCATAATCACTTGCTTGCGAAAGTGATAGGGTTCCGTGAATAGGATCAGTTCGGCTCTATCAGGATTAAATGAGATCTCATCAATAGCATCTATTTCTCCACGAAGAAACGCAGGGAATATTTCAGACCAGTTTCCGGGACGATACTCAAATCTTAGACCTGTATGGCTTGAAACCTCTTCAAGAACGTCAATCGAAAATCCCATCATCTGCCCATTTTCAATCCATGAGTAGGGTTCGTTTTCAGTGATGACACCTATGGTGACTGATAAATTTTCTTTTTGAAATTCTGGTGAAGATAAGAAGGAGCTTTCATTAAGCTCAGATGCATTAAGAGAGCTGATTAGTAACAATAACAGAGGTAAAATAAAAAGCTTTAGAGGGTGGGGCTTTTTAGGGTCAGTAGTAATTTCAGCCATACGCGTCCGTTGCACATTTGGGTAATATGATCATCAGATACTACTTGATTTTTTTAGCTTAATGATATTTGTATAAGATTCCAAGTGCTAATTACATGTCAATTGAAACGCAATGGATCTTTATCTTTGGAATGTGTTTAAATAAGAAAGCCAACTGTTTGTATAGTGAGTAAATTTTGGATATACCTGAGCCTCAAGGTCAGTTGATCAAATCCTCGAAAGAGATCCATAGCATATTGCATCGATTGATTGAGCGTGCCACGCCGATCACAATCCATCCGGATGAGTCCTCGTCTCTACTAACAACATATATTGAATCGTTTGACGATGATAATCACACAATTCTACTCGATTCACCCTTACCTGCCTTTCGTCACTCTCTACTGTCCAAGCGCCTGCTTAGTTTTACAACTCGCTATAACGGTTGTTTATTAACACTACCAGACATGATTATGTCTCCCATAATGGGTGATGAAGATAGTCGTTTTCTGGCGCCTATACCAAAGCAAGTTTATCTTCTACAAAGAAGAGAGTCTTATCGTGCTCCGGTAAGGCCTTTATTACTGATACGCACGGACTTATCTTCATCAGATGAAAAGAGACTTTCTGGTCGTTTGAAAGATCTGTCAGTAGGAGGGTGTTGTATTGTTTTTACTGGTGATATGACTGCTTATTTTCAAAACCCAGAGGAAGTACATGTTTTAGTCATCAGCTTTCCTAATGGCACTGAAATTTCAGTTAATGTCAAAGTGCTTAGAGCAGTGTTTAACGAGGGATTGGATAACACAGTAATTGGCTGTTGCTTTGTTGAATTAACTGTTGCTCAAGAACAATATTTCAACAAAGTGGTCGGTGATTTACAGCGCGATTTTATTAGCCATAACCGTGGAGTTTTTTCTGAAGTACCTGCCCTGTTTGTTCCCAAACCTAAGACTGTTATTGAAGAGAAGCACAGTGTAAACCAGATCGAAGTTGAGCCTGTTGTTCATGTTGAAAAAACCAATATAAACCAAGCGTCACAAAAATTTGTTGTAGCGGAGCATGCTCCCGTCGATATTAAGAAAGCCTACCTGTCGGCTCTGAGTGCGGTTAAAAGTTTAATAAACCATTTTCGTGCAGATAAAAATTTACCCATAGAGCAGGTCAGGGAAGCTTGCTTTCATTTGCTTACAGCTTTGAAGCAAGATAGACAGGGTTTAATTATATTTTCGCGTCAACGCAATCTTGAAACCTATCTATTACAGCATTCTATTAGCTATGCGGTAACCTTTGCTGATGTCATTGCTAACCAGTTTCCAGAGCAGTCCAGTGATGCTTTGCTAGAAAGAGTGTTACTGGGCGGCTTGTGTCATAATGTTGCCCAAGCCTCACTACCTGAAGGTTTGCAGCATTATGAGTTATTGGTCACTGACAATGAACGAGCACTTCATGTTGCAGAGTTAAACAGGCTGGTCAATCAACTCGAGAAAATACCCAATATCCCTTCAGAAACACTTAGTATTGTTCGTGATTTTCAAGAGTGTTTAGATGGCAGTGGAATTCCTAATAGTAAAACAGACAGTCAGCTTAACAGAGTTAGCAGATTAGCTTCAGCAATTTATGCTCATGAACGACTTAGTCATCAATGGTACCAAGAAGATTGGTATTTTCATCCCTTAAAAGCCTTCAAACAGTTAATCGATATGCCAGAGAAGTATCACAACCCCAGTGTTCGTGTACTGTTGAAGCAATATGGTAAATATCCTTTAGGTGCAAGTGTGAGATTGAGTGATCAGACGTTAGCATTGGTGATGCGACATGATGAACAAGGTGAGCCTAGCTATTTACGTGTCGTTTACGACTTAAACTTTGATAGTTTAGTGCCACCTCGTGATATTTTCTTACCCAACATTGAGTCATTAAAAGTGGAAAGGCTCGTTAATCCTAAAGCCTATAAGATAAGTAGTAAGTTACTTAAATTAGCTTTGAGAGACTAGCATATCGCTCAAGATGAGCAACTGTAATGAGACAGACCTCCGACCTCAAATAGTGCAGTAGGTTGGAGTTTGTAATATTTATCTTCTATCTCTTTAGATTGCTCTTCATAAGGAGCTGTCATTATCTGTTGAACCTCTCGAAGCAGGTCATAATTACCTTCGCTGGCCTTCTGGTAAGCAGGCGCAACCTGCCATTCGCGCAAGGTGTATTTTGGATTTATGCGCTTCATTTGACTTGATAGCTCTTTTTTTGATAGTGAGGTGCATCTATTTTCAATGAGTGTTTGCCAGTGGTTGAACCAATGCGACCAACGAGCTTCCAGTTCAGCCGTTGCAGCCTTAGGATTTAACTCCAAATAGAAGCTTCTTTTAATTGCTTCAACATTATCGGGTAGATTAGAAAGTTCTCGGAAGAAAATTGTGTAATCA
>REDB01000239.1 GCA_007693685.1 Oceanospirillales bacterium | reverse complement strand
AGAAACGGCATGGAGTGTGGTATCGGGGTGAAAAACTATAACGATGTTAAAGTCGGCGATCAGATCGAAGTCTTTGACACCATTGAAGTACAGCGCACGCTGTAACGGAGAACTATGGCTCGCGAGTTTAAACGTACAGACCGGGTAGCAGACCAGATCCAACGGGATCTGGCCATGCTGATCCAGCGCGAAATCAAAGATCCTCGCTTGGGTATGGTGACAGTCAGCTACGTTAAGGTCAGTAAAGACCTTGGCTATGCTGACACCTATGTCACTGTGATGCCTTTAGGGAATCAGGATGAAGCAACAGTGACACCTGAATCTTTGGCTGTGCTTAATAATGCCGCTGGCTTCTTGCGTAAGGAGTTAGCACGAGGAATTAAGTTACGGGTGATGCCACAACTACGCTTTCATTATGATGAAAGCGTTGATCGTGGCAGACGTCTTCATAGTTTGATTGAGCAAGCTTACCAGCAGGAGCAGAAACGCTCCGATTCTGAGGAGTAATCTTTGGCACGTAAACCTAAGGGCCGTGCCATCGATGGCATTTTTTTGCTCGATAAACCCGCTGGAATGAGTTCCAACAAGGCGCTTCAGCAGATTAAGCATCTTTACGGAGCTGCTAAAGCAGGACATACCGGTGCGCTGGACCCTCTAGCTACCGGTTTGCTACCTATCTGTCTGGGTGAAGCTACTAAGTTTTCACAGTATCTCCTTGATTCTGATAAAGCCTATCTGACTACCGCTCGACTGGGCGAAAAAACAGATACAGCCGATGCAGATGGAGAAGTGATAGAAACCCGTCCGATACCAGCGCTGCATAAAGATCAGATTGAAGCGCTGCTAATAACGCACTTTTCAGGTCAAATTGAACAAGTCCCACCTATTTATTCTGCACTTAAGGTTCAAGGTCAGCCACTTTATAAGTTGGCACGCAAAGGGATAGAGGTTGAGGTTAAGTCTCGACAGGTGACCATCCACTCAATACGTTTATTGGCGATAAGAGAGCAAGAGATAGATCTTGAAGTCTATTGTTCTAAAGGCACTTATATACGCAGTATTGTGCAGGATTTAGGTGAGTTATTAGGCTGCGGGGCACATGTCAGTCGTTTAAGACGAACCCACGTCGGCGGCTATAATGCAGCGCAGATGCTAGACTTTGATCAGTTAAATGCCAACATTCAGGCACTACCAGAAAGCACTAGTGAGTACATACAAAACTATCTAGATGGGTTATTATTACCCCCTTGGAGTGCGATAGAAAGTTTGCCCTTATGTAAGCTGACAGAAGAGCAAGCGACTGCTTTACGTCAAGGTAAAAGGCTGTCTAATTTAGGTCTGACAATCAATGCTGTTTGGCAAGTATTTGCAGAGCCAAATGGACAATTTCTTGGACTGGCAGAAACAGATGATAACGGATGCCTTAAAGGCAAACGTCTGATTCGTACCGATACTCTAGAATGAATTTTTAAATCAAACTTAGGTCATAAGATCTGAGTTTGCTGACGCAGTACTGGAAATATGCCCGGCTCTGCGCGTCTACTAACCAGCAACCTTAGGGTTGTGAGCATATTGTTAAAGGAGAAAGAAATGGCATTAGCTACTGAGAAGAAGGCCGAAATCGTTGCTGAATTTGGTCGTGGTCCTGGCGATACTGGTTCACCAGAAGTACAAGTTGCACTATTAACTGCAAACATTGTCGGTTTACAAGATCACTTCAAAGCTAACAAGCAAGACCACCATTCACGTCGTGGTTTGATTCGTATGGTTAACCAGCGTCGTAAGCTTCTAGATTACTTGAAGCGTAAAGATGCTGACCGTTACCTAGAATTGATCGCTCGTTTAGGTCTGCGCCGCTAAGCTTTTGTAATACCCAGGGCCATATTCGTATGGCCCTGTTTTTTTCAGCACTAAAACACTGACAATCATCTGGCCTGTACTCAGGTGTAGGTTGAACACAGCCTATAGCTGAGTACTGGCTCAAAGAATAGCATGATTGGTTTTGGTTGCTGATACTCTAATTGAAACAAGGAGTTTATCGTGCAAGCGATTACCAAAACTTTCCAATACGGTGAGCAAACCGTTACCTTAGAAACAGGTAAAATTGCGCGTCAAGCGACAGGTGCCGTGATGGTGACTGTTAATGAGAAAACACAAGTACTCTGTACAGTCGTTGGCGTTAAAGAAGCGAAAGAAGGTCAGGATTTCTTCCCTCTTTCGGTTCACTATCAAGAAAAATACTATGCAGTCGGTCGTATTCCAGGTGGATTCTTCAAGCGTGAAGCTCGTCCTACTGAGAAAGAGACACTGACTTCGCGTCTGATTGATCGTCCTATTCGTCCACTTTTCCCGAAAGGGTTTATGAATGAAGTTCAGGTCGTGTGTCAGGTGATGTCTTCTGATAAAGCGACAGATCCAGATATGGCCGCAATGATCGGTACCTCTGCAGCCTTGGCTATCTCGGGTATTCCTTTCCAAGGACCTATCGGTGCGGCTCGCGTTGGTTTTACTGAAGAAGAAGGTTATATCCTTAACCCCAGCTTTGCCAAATTAGCGGTTTCTGAGCTAGACATGGTGGTTGCAGGAACTTCTGATGCAGTTCTGATGGTTGAGTCTGAAGCGAAAGAATTAACTGAAGACGAAATGCTGGGTGCTGTTTTGTATGCTCACCAAGAGATGCAAGTGGTCATTGCTGCGATTAATGAATTTGCAGCAGAAGCAGCTAAGCCAACATGGGATTGGACGCCTGCAGCGAAAGATGAAAACTTAACGGCTCAAGTACAAAGCCTGTTAGGTAACCGCCTAAGTGATGCTTATCAGGTTGCTGACAAGGTTCAACGCCAAGATAGCGTTCGTGCTTTACGTGACGAAGTGGTCACAGCTTTGGCTACGGGTGAAGAAAATGCACCTTCATCTGAAGCAGTGAAAAAAGTATTTGGTAGTATCGAAAAAGATACCGTTCGTGGACGTATCGTTGATGGTCTTCCACGTATTGATGGTCGTGACACGAAAACCGTCCGTCCGATCAATGTTGAAATCAATACACTGCACAGTGTGCATGGTTCTTCACTATTTACTCGTGGTGAAACTCAAGCGATCGTCACCTGTACCCTAGGTACTGCACGCGATATGCAAATCATTGATGCGATTGAAGGTGAGCGTAAAGATAACTTTATGCTGCAGTATAACTTCCCATCTTACTCGGTTGGTGAAGCGGGTCGTATGGCGGGTCCAGGTCGTCGTGAAATTGGTCATGGACGTTTGGCGCGTCGCGGCGTTCAAGCGATGCTGCCTTCATTAGATGAGTTCCCTTACACTATCCGTGTGGTTTCAGAGATTACTGAATCTAATGGTTCAAGTTCGATGGCATCGGTATGTGGTGCATCGCTTGCACTAATGGATGCCGGTGTACCTTTAAAAGCACCTGTTGCTGGTATCGCGATGGGTCTGGTTAAAGAAGGCGATCGTTTTGCTGTTCTGACCGATATCTTAGGTGACGAAGATCACTTAGGTGATATGGACTTTAAAGTAGCGGGTACTGAGGCTGGTATTACTGCACTGCAGATGGATATCAAAATTACCGGTATCACTGAAGAGATCATGGAGATCGCACTCGATCAAGCGATGCATGCGCGTAAGCACATTCTTCGTGAAATGGCGAAAGTGATTGGCTACAGCCGTCCTGAGTTGCCAGATAATGCACCAGCGATGACTCAGTTGAAAGTTAATCCTGAGAAGATTCGTGATGTTATCGGTAAAGGTGGTGCGACTATCCGTGCACTAACTGAAGAAACCGGTGCTGCGATTGATATCGAAGATGACGGTACTGTTCGTGTCTATGCTGATAACAAAGAGAATGCGAAAAAAGCTGTTGATCGTATTCTAGCCATTACCGCTGAAGCTGAAGTAGGTAAAATCTACGAAGGTAAAGTCGTTCGTCTAGAAGAGTTTGGTGCGTTTGTGAATATTCTGCCTGGTAAAGATGGTTTAGTTCACATCTCTCAAATCGCTAACGAGCGTGTAAAAGCGGTTACTGATTACATCAAGATGGATGATGTTGTTAAGGTTAAAGTTTTGGATGTCGATGTTCGTGGGCGTATCAAGCTGTCCATGAAAGACCTAGAAGAAGACGAGTCTGTTAGTAACTAAGATTTAGGCTACTAATAGAACTAAAAAAAGCGCCAAGAGGTTAACTTCTTGGCGCTTTTTTACTTTAATGGGCTTTTTTCTGGGCACTTAAATTCTTAACAGCCCCTATTGGCTTCCTTTATTTTATTACCTTCTCTTACTAGTTTGCTTCTGTTACTGGGCATCTCTCATCGCACTAAATACGCGAAAACCGAATACGGTCAGCATAACACCGCAAAAGTCGACAACTAAAGAAAGCAGCATACCAACCACATTCGACCCTATAATCTGTTGAATCAACATCTCTAAAAGAAATAGGGATAAGAATATAAGGATAAAGCCCTGTAGCATCATCCAAAAATAGGGCTGTGTTTGAGACCAGCTTTGCTTTATCGACTCTGTTGCAGATTTGTTTTCTAGTACACAGATGTAATCAGCAAAGGCTAGGCGAACACCGACAACAATACCAGGGACAATCAACGCTATTAAGCCCAGCATCACCGCTAATCCGTTCAAAATGTAGGTCACTAATAAGCGTCCCCAGCTAGTTAAGCCTAAGCTGATCGCATTCATGGGTGACAAGGGTTTACCATCTAGTACCGATTGCATATAGAAAATGGTTGCACCCCAGTAGAGTGGTAATAAACCTAGCTGGAGCAAGCCAAGTAGAAGAAAGCCGCCAGCACCTTCAACTTCACCCTCAGCCATATTCCCTTGCATGATAAAGCCCAACACACCAATCAGTGCTAGGAAGGGTAGTTGTATGGCGGCTAAGGTGACAAAATGCTGCCGAAAAAAGAATAAAGACTGTCGCAGATATTCGAATGTCATTGGGCTTCCTGTTAATCGTTAGTTTGCAAATATCTAGTTTAAATAGCTTTAGGCTGGCTTAGATGTATCAGCTTAAAATGCTTGTTCTCTGAATGCACGCGTATTTTAGCAAAGTATCGACCTGCCTTCTGTTCTATAGCAATATGTTTATTGACCACAAAACAAGCCTGTCCGTTCGTTTTCAAGCAGCGTGCTGCGGCAGAAACAAAGCGTTCGGTAAGTTCACTATTGGTTGCAAATCCACTGTGAAAGGGAGGGTTACAAAGAATAGTATCGAACTTTTCTGTAATCATGTCGCCAGCATTGGACGCGATTACTTTTCCTGATAGTTGATTTGCTGATAAGTTTTCCTCACAACAAAGCAGTGCTGCTGCATTATTATCGGTGCAAGTCAGTTCTGTTTCAGCTCCAGCAGTTTTAAGGCTAAGATAGCCGTAGCCACAGCCTAGATCTAACACTTTGCCGCTCAAGGGAAGAGGTTGATCTAACATCTCACTTAGGTTCTCTATCAGAAAATGGCTACCCGGATCTATCTTTTGCCAACCGTAGATACCGGGTTTACTAATAAACTGAAAAGCTGTGTCATCTGTGTCGATGGAATCCAGCACTTCTCGTAGTTGGGTATAGTTTTGATCATCCAAGGGTTCACCTGCTTTAGCAGGGTTGGATGTTATTTTACCAAACCACAAGCCTCCACTGATTTTTTTCTCTTCTAAACTACCACCAAGACGAGTGGCTGCACGCTTGTTAAAGCCTCGTATACCTTCACTTTTATCGCCAATGAGGTAGAGCTTTCCGCCTGGTTGTAACAATTTTGCTGTTTGGTTAATCAAAAAGTGTACTAAGGGTTTTTCTTTGGGTAGCCGAAGTAATACGCAGGAGAGGCTTGATTCTTGAATATGGCTGGCGTCAAAGTCACTAAAGCTTGCTGGCCAATGCTGTTGCTTAAGTTGCTGATATAGGTCGTAGCGATTAGTGATTGCGCTAATACCCTTGATGGCGCTAGGTAACGTCAGGATATTTTCATCAACCCACCACAAGGTTTCGTTAGGTGCTTCGCGTATCAGTTGCAGCAAAAACTGGTTGGCTGGATCAACTGCGCTCATGCGTCATCTTTCTCTTTAAACACTGATGCGATCTCTTCTTCCGTCAAGTCGCGGTATTCACCGGCTGCTAGTTCAGGGTCTAAAACAATTTCTCCGATCTGCTCACGATGCAACGCTACCACTCGGTTATCAAGAGCAGCAAACATGCGCTTTACTTGATGATAGCGACCTTCTGTCAAGGTTAGCAGTACTTCGGTATCGGTAATGCGCTGCAGTTTAGACGGTTTCGTGCGCTTTGCTTCACTACGCAAAATAATCCCTTGCTCTAGCAGCGTCTCTGCGTCTGGACGAAGAGGTTCATCTAAAAACACACGATAGCGCTTAGGAAGTTTGTGGCGCGGCGATGTAATACGGTGAGACCACTGACCATCGTCGGTTAATAACAGCAACCCTGTGGTATCTAAATCTAACCGTCCTGCGATAATCAATTTTTCAGCGGCAGGAAGCTCAATAAGAGTCAAGGCAGTCACATGCGTAGGATCATCATTTGAGCATACATAGCCATCAGGTTTGTGCAGCATCAGATAACGAGGACGAGGTTCTGAAAGCAGTTCACCATCCAGTGTGATGACATCCTCGCTATTCACATGTCGCCCACTGTCTTTTTCTTCTTGGTCATTCACCTTAACCAATCCAGCGTGCAAACGTTTTTTAACATCTTTGCGTGAAAGGCCGGTTGTTTGTGCAAGGTATTTGTCCAGTCGCATGGTTTTTCCATTCTTGATAAAAAAGAGAATTATAACGTAAGCTGAATCAAAGGTATGCCATGTCAAAATGGCATCAGAATGAAAATAGTAAAGACTATAAGGCTAGAAAAGGCTATCGATAGCTTTTCCCTACAGTTTGTATCATGAAAAGCCTT
>REDB01000118.1 GCA_007693685.1 Oceanospirillales bacterium | reverse complement strand
TTTCAATTGGGTAAGAGTGATCCGGATCTAAGCCGGAAGCTTCGATATCAATAATGAGCATGCAGATATTTGAACCTGTAACTACGTTTTAATTTGTATGAATCATAGCCTAAAGATAGAATGAAACTATAACATGATTACTGTTAAATGACTTTATCCATAGGAAGTTCTCTTTGTCTTCAACACCGCATCTACTTGATCGCCTAGCTACCTTAACCTCAATTCGTGATCTTGAGTTATTAGAGTTCAGTTTGTTAAAAACAGTACATGAACTTTTCCGACCTGAGCAAGCTACCATGATTAAATATGATGGCAGCGGCGAGGTAAAGTTTACCATGCGCTATGGTCATGATGGCTGTCATGAAAGCTTAAAAACCAAAAAGGAACAGCCTGAATTGCTCAGTGCTATCAGAATGATGCGAAGAATAAACGCTCCTTATCATTCTCGATTAGCAAATGGAAACAATCTGTCGGCTTTTCCCATACTTGATTTTCAATCCTTGAGTGTATGTTTAATTTTAGAGTCGAGGCGTCCAGGGGCAAGTAATGACATCAAGCTTATTCAAGGGTTGTTACAGATTTACCGGAACTTTTGTCATCTCATTGAGGATGCTCAGCGTGATCAGTTAACCGGATTGCTAAACCGCAAAACTTTTGATGAAAGCATACAGCGAGTTATTGGTATGTCTTCATCTTTAAATACCACTTTTCAGATTCAGCAAGATGATAGGCGAACTCATGAAGAGGCAGGCTCATGTTATTGGTTGGGATTGATTGACATAGATAATTTTAAAAGAATTAACGATACGCTAGGACATATCTACGGTGATGAGGTTTTGTTGCTGATGTCTCAAGTCATGCGTGATTCCTTCCGTGAGAGTGATTTACTATTTCGTTTCGGTGGCGAGGAATTTGTAGTTGTTACTGAAAATTTAGATATTGAAGGTGCCAAAACAGCGTTCGAACGTTTTCGACTCAAGGTTGATCAGTTTGATTTTCCTCAGGTGGGTCAGGTAACGATTAGTCTTGGCGCAGTAAAAGTTACGAGTGCAGATGTTGTGCATGCTGTTTTAGATAAGGCTGATAAGGCTCTTTATTATGCTAAGCAGAATGGTAAAAATATAGTGTGTTTTTATGATGAGCTGGTTAATCAGGGTTTAATAGAGTCTACTCAATTTACGTTAAATCAAGATATTGAGCTTTTTTGAAGTTTAATTAAGGGGCGTTTTTTGATGAGTCAGGTACAAGATGATTGTGTTGTGAGCTTTTTTTACACACTTAAGAATGATCAGGGTGAAGTGTTAGAGACCAATATGGGAGCTGATCCAGTAGTCTATCTTCACGGGCATGGCAATATGATACCTGGCTTAGAAGAAGCTATGTCTGGAAAAGAGTCGGGCAATCAATTTGAAGTGACTTTGGCGCCTAAAGATGCTTATGGCGAGCGTCAAGAGTCGATGCAGATGAAAGTTCCTGTCAAACATTTGCAAGGTTTGCCGAAAGGTGTTCGTGAATGGAAAGCGGGAATGATTGCGTTGGTCGAAACGGATCAAGGTGCGCGTCATGTGACGGTCGTTAAACCAGGTCGCTTTATGGTTCAGGTGGATATGAACCACCCGTTGGCTGGGCAGACTCTGACCTATGATGTAATGGTTTCAGATATACGTGCAGCAGAAGCTGAAGAGATAGCTCATGGCCACGCACATGGCCCTGGTGGTCATCATCATTGATACCTAATACTCTAGGTATTATCCTTAACTAGTATTAAATCACTATAAATTAGCTTTAATTTATAGTGATTTATAGTTTATAGTAAGTTTAACTTGTAAGGCGCAGGAGCGTTTCATGGGAAAGTCTATACTAACAGTTGATGATTCAGCTTCTATTCGGCAGATGGTGAGTTTTACTCTCAAAGGTGCGGGTTACGATATCACCGAGGCGGTCGATGGCAAGCAGGGTTTAGACAAAGCTCAGGCTGGGCGGTTTGATTTGATTTTAACAGACCAGAATATGCCTAACATGGATGGCTTAACGCTAATAAAAAGTCTTCGCGCACTGCCAGCATACCGATCTGTACCTATACTGGTATTAACAACAGAAGCCGGTGACAGTATGAAAGCACAAGGCAAAGCTGCTGGTGCTACTGGATGGTTGGTTAAACCCTTTGATCCACAAAAATTGATCGAGGTCGTTCGTAAAGTTATTGGTTGATTAAGTCACAGGAAATGTTGACATGAGCATAGATCTGAGCCAGTTCCATCAAGTATTTATTGATGAAGCCCATGAACATCTTGGGAATATGGAGCAGTTACTCTTAGCTCTTGATGTTGAAGACGCAAGCCTTGAAGACTTAAACGCCATTTTTAGAGCGGCACACTCGATCAAGGGTGGTAGTGGAACCTTTGGCTTTAGTGATATTGCTGAGTTAACCCATGCTTTGGAAACTTTGCTTGATAAGTTACGCAAGCAAATATTAGATCCTACTGACGAGATGATCTCAGCATTTTTGGAGTGCTGTGATCTGCTAAATGCAATGCTTGAGGCTCACCAAGGTGGTGCCAGTGTTGACGATGCTACTACAGACACAATGCGTTCACGCTTATTAAGGTTGGCCGATCCTGACTTGCCTTCTGAAGCGATAGTTAATGCTGAAAATGAATCATCACTTATTCATGATGATGCTTCTGCTTGGCTCATCGAGCTTAATCCTCTAACTGATCTTTTTGCAGGTAGTGCTTCTCTTGAAGCGGTAACGGCCGACTTGTCTGCATTAGGGCAGCTTACATTGCTGAGTCAACAGCCAGGAAGTCGTATGACTTGGCAGTTGAAGGGACCAGATACTGATGCCCCTATCCGAGATATTTTTGAGTATATCTGCAGTGACAGTGAGTTGACGATAAACCTAGAAAAAAAAGAAAACACTATTGATGCTGCTGAACAAGATGATGGTTTTGGCTTTTTCGTTGATGAATCAACTTTGCCAGCCGCACAGGAAAAAGCTCAAGCTGATGAAGATAATGGTTTTGGCTTTTTCATCGATGAATCTGAACTTCCTGCCCAGCAGCAAGCAGAGCGTGAAGAACAGCAAGGGTTTGGTTTCTTTGTTGATGAACAAGATTTGCCAGCAGCACAAACCGCAGCTATTCAAACGAAATCCTCAAACCAGAAGCCTATTAAATCAGCTAAAACTACCAATAAACAAGACAATGCAAAAGCACCGGCTGAAAACTCAATTCGTGTCGGCGTAGAAAAAGTTGATCAACTGATTAACTTAGTGGGTGAGCTGGTTATTACCAGATCTATGCTTGCTCAATCAGCATCACAGCTTGATCCAGTCGAGTTTGAAGCGATTCACGAAGGCTTAGTCAACCTGGAGCGTAATTCCAGAGATCTTCAAGAAGCGGTCATGTCGATACGCATGTTGCCGATCAACTTTGTCTTTGGGCGTTTTCCACGCGTGGTAAGGGATCTCACGCAAAAAATGAACAAAAAAGTTCGCCTTAAGTTAGTCGGTGAAGAAACAGAACTCGATAAAGGTTTAATTGAAAAATTAGCAGATCCGCTAACTCATCTATTACGGAACAGTATCGATCATGGTATTGAAACGCCAGATGTCAGAACTGCCGCTGGAAAAACTGAAGAAGGTACGATTACCCTCAGCGCCAGTCATCAAGGTGGCAGTATTTTGGTGCAGATTACGGATGATGGTGCAGGTCTAAACAGAGAAAAGCTGTTAGAAAAAGCACGTGAAAAAAATATCCCCTTATCAGATAACCCAACTGACAAGGAAGTTTGGCAGTTGATTTTTGCGCCAGGCTTCTCTACTGCTAAACAAGTCACCGATGTTTCTGGTCGTGGTGTTGGAATGGATGTCGTTCAGCGAAATATTGCTGAAATGAAAGGGCAAGTAGAGATTGAATCCGTTCCCGGACAAGGCACGACGATCGGTCTGAGGCTGCCATTAACACTGGCAATCCTTGATGGTATGACTCTTAGAGTAGGCAATGAAATCTTTATTATGCCTCTGACTCGAATTTTGGAATCGCTTCAACCTGTGCACGACCAATTAAAAACAGTTTCTGGTAAAGGTCGAGTGGTTCAGATACGTGGTGAATACCTACCGTTAATTGCTTTGTATCAGGTCCTTAATTTAGAGCCTGAAGTGACAGATCCGGAAAAGGGTATTTTAGTGGTTGTTGAATCAAACAGCGGGAAAGTTGCGCTATTTGTGGATGAGTTAATTGCACAACAACAAGTTGTTATAAAAAGTTTAGAAACCCACTACCGTAAAGTCGAAGGTATTTCTGGCGCTACAATTATGGGTGATGGTCGTGTGGCGTTGATACTGGATATAGACAAACTGGCACGTATGAGTAGTTCACATGTACCAGCATAAAGAATTGATTGAGGTAGCGAAATGATCGATGCGACGGAAGATCAAACAAATCAAAATGCGATGCAAGAGTACCTCACCTTTACCCTAGGTGAAGAAGAGTATGCGATCGATATTTTAAAGGTTCAAGAAATACGTGGTTATGATGCTGTCACACGCATAGCCAACACACCTGATTACATTAAGGGTGTTATTAATATGCGAGGTGTCATCGTTCCTGTGGTTGATATGCGGCTTAAATTTCACTTAGGAAACGCAACCTACGATCAGTTCACGGTGATGATTATTTTGAATTTAGGGCAGCGCATTGTAGGCATGGTCGTAGATTCAGTCTCGGATGTGATCGCACTGAATCCAGAAGAGATCCGACCCGCTCCTGATTTTGGTTCAACCTTTGATACCCAATATTTAATCGGTCTAGCGAATGTCGCAGAGCGCATGGCAATTGTCGTGGATATTGAAAAGTTGATGACCAGTCAAGAAATGGGTCTTATTGATAAATTAAGTGACACAGCCCTTTGAAGTTAGGTGGAGTGACATTATGAAATGGTTCAACAACATAACAACCAGCCTCAAAATTGGCATCATGACAGTCGTGATGTTGGCTGCTTTAATTTTTGCCAGCTATGAAGCGCATCAAGGTTTTACGGGTTGGTCGGATTACGCTAAGTTAATGCGTGATAATCGAGTACCTTCACTTGTATCGATTACGTCGCTAAATACTGAGCGTATGGTTATCAGAGCACAAACGCTTGAAGTGATGCTGCAAACTGATGCTGCTCGAAAGGAGGGTTTGCAACGCATTGCAACAGAACGTCAAGCTTCTTGGAATGTTATTGATACCAACTGGGAAATACTGGCTGGCATTCCACGAGTAACGCAGCGTGGTCAAGAAATCTATAATGATCTGGCAAAAGAATACAATGCTTGGAGAGAAGTGTATGTGGAGCTTGATGCTTTAATTGCGAGACTTGTGCAGACTAATGATTCCTTCCAGTATGAGCGTTTGATGGCAGAGTATCAGCGCACTGTTAATCGAATGGTTCCGATATCAAATTCCATGGGAGCAGCTTTTGATGCTCTAGTAACCCAAAATACAACGCGTGCTGCTGCTGATGCTAATGACGCTGTAGAGACTGCGGCAGTTGAGTTGAAGCGTACCTATGTTTTAGTTGCTATCTCAATACTTGTCGTTCTTGCCATAGCTTTAATGTTATTTATCAGCATGGTTTACCCATTGCGTGCGCTGGTTCAGCACTTTACAGCGCTTGGTGGAGGAAATCTCGATCAAGATATTCAAGAAAATCGTAAAGATGAAGTCGGTATTGCATTGAAGTCGTTGGCTGATACCCAACGTAAACTCAAAACTGATATTACTGAAACGCGTCGAGTGGCAAATATTAACCTACGCATTAAGAATGCTCTAGATAGTGTTTCAGCGAATGTTATGGTGGCCGATGCAAACTTTGACATTATTTATCTGAATCCTTCAGTTATTGAAATGTTCCGAAGTGCAGCCAACGACATACGTAAAGATTTGCCACGCTTTGATCCAGATAACTTACTTGGAAACAGCATAGATCTATTCCATAAAAACCCAGCGCACCAGCGTCAGGTTTTAACAGCGCTGCAAGGAAAGCATGAAGCAACAGTTAAGGTCGGTGGACGTATTTTCGATCTGGTGGCTAATCCAATTGTTAATGATCAGAATGAACGCTTAGGTTCTGTTGTTGAGTGGAAAGATCGTACCCAAGAGGTTGCTGTAGAATTTAATGTAACAGAGTTGGTTGAAAAAGCAGTGCAAGGTGATTTCACTGCGCGAATAGAGACTCAAGGTTTGCAAGGTTTCTTTAAGCGTCTTGGTGAAGGTGTTAACCAGCTGATGTCGGTTACGGATACTGGTTTGAAAGAAGTGATTCGAGTTATGAATCATCTGTCACGTGGCGAGTTGACTGAACAAGTAACCGGTAACTATAACGGTGCATTTGGTGCCTTGCAGTCGAGTACCAATGCAACTGTTGATCAATTGAAATCGTTAGTTGGCGAAATTCAAACCTCTGTAGAAGCCATCAATACAGCCGCCCAGGAAATTGCGGCGGGTAATACGGACTTGTCACAGCGTACCGAAGAGCAGGCATCTAGCCTTGAGGAAACTGCCTCTAGTCTTGAAGAGCTAACCTCAACTGTACGTCAAAATGCTGATAATGCTAAGCAAGCCAACCAATTGGTTCAAAGCGCTGCTCAAGTCGCGGAATCTGGCGGTGAAAAAGCACGTCGCGTAGTAAAAACGATGGATGCGATCAGTGAAAGTTCACGGAAAATAGCAGATATCATTACGTTAATTGATGGAATTGCCTTCCAAACCAATATTCTTGCGCTCAACGCGGCGGTAGAGGCTGCACGAGCAGGTGAGCAAGGACGTGGTTTTGCGGTAGTTGCAGGTGAAGTACGTTCACTGGCGCAGCGCTCTGCAGCTGCAGCGAAAGAGATTAAAGAGTTAATTAATAACTCGGTTGAAATTGTGCATGAAGGTAGTGATCTGGTTACAGAAACTGGCAAAACTATCGAAGAGATTGTCAC
>REDB01000237.1 GCA_007693685.1 Oceanospirillales bacterium | reverse complement strand
GCTGCTCAATCCCTTGGAATCAGTCGTCGTAAACAGTATCAACATATCATCCTGCCACGTGCCTTTGGCATTATCTTACCCGCCTACGGAAATGAAGTGATTTTGATGCTAAAAGGAAGTGCATTAGCTTCAACGATCACGCTACTTGATTTGATGGGTGCAACAAGAGGCGCTATCGCACGAACCTATATGAGTTTAGAGTTCTTCTTGTTGGCAGGTTTACTCTACTTGTTACTGACAGCGGTACTGATCGGATTCTTTAGGCTACTGGAAAACTGGTACAACGCTCATCAACATGCGTTAAATATGTCGTTGGATAAGGTTGACCCACAGCTGCGAGACAAGCACTTGGACGATAATGTGCGCTAGTCCTTGGGCTTAGCCTCTTCCTTTAACGCTTCTTTTAACTCCTGAACTCGATCTACGCCCTTCTTACGTTGGGCGTAAATCACATCTAGGCGTAACTGAAGTGATTCTCTTGCCTCGCTATCTTTCTCATCTTCAAGCTTATCTCTGAGGTTACGCTCTTTCTCTTTTAGCTCTTTTAACACCTTTCGAATAGATCGAATTTTATCAAGTTGAGTGTTTCTATCCGCATCCAAAAACTGCTTAACACGCTCAAGTAGTTTATTCGCTTTCATGGTCACTCCTGATTGATCATTCAATCAATCACTATAGATGTAAATAAGTTTTCAATTCTTTTCAGCCAACTCAGTCAGTTCTTTTTCATCAAGATGGAGCGAGTCCTCTACTTTCTCTTGTGGCTTTTTCAGCAGTATAGACACTGAGTCGAGTAAATTATTAACGATATCGGTTACATAAGCTTCGTCATTCATAATGGATGTGGCAATCGATGCTGCAATACGGCGATGACGAATCATCTCATCCAGTTCGTCAATCAATTTACGCCTTGCTTTCTGAGACTCTACACGCAGTGCATCAAGGGATAAATGCGTTAGATCATCATCCGTTGCCATTAACTGACGTAACTCTCGTAATACTTCGGCTAAGTGTGTCCTAATTTGATCATAACGCTCGCGTACAGCTAAGTTTGTTGATAAACCATGTTGGGATAAATTGGTATGAAGATGCTTCATCCCTTTAACCGCTTCGACGATATCTCGACTGGCTTGTCTGAGAGCATACAACTCTTCAGTCGCTGCCTGAGTCGATTCACGCAGTTGAGCATCCGCTATAAATGTTACAATTTCATTATGCAGGCTTTTAATTTTTTCTTCGTATAGATCTTCCACATCGATTGGGAAAATACGTCGGGTGTATTTAACAGCTTCAGATAATGACTCAGAAGAATCAATGGTACTGCGCTTCAAGCTTAAACCATGCGCAAGTAAACCATAGGCGTTTTCGAAAAGGTGTTTTACTTCCTGTTTTACCGCACTGACTACTGTGGCAGGAGTTTCTAAAGCCTGAGGAACAAGGTAGAGAGGTTGCTCGATCCCTTTGGGTTTGAATTGGATATAGCGTAACAATAAGGACTCTATCTTGGGCACCCAGGGCATTAGCAGCAACACACCCAACACATTAAACAGGGTATGAAATAAGGCTAATTTCAGAAGGAAGTCATCATCACGAATACCCATAAAGGTCGCTAACTGATCTACCGTCCATGCAATTTGCCCGATAAAGGTGATTGCGACGGCGGCGGTGATGACATTAAATAAAACATGAGAGGCGGCCAAACGTTTTCCACCTAAATTAGCCGCAATACTGCCTAAAATAATGGTGATGGTACTACCCAAATTGGCACCAATCGCTAAGGCTAGCGCGTTCTCATAACTCACTTGGCCAGCAGAAAGTGCTGTAATGATAATCAGTAAGGTGGCATGACTGGACTGCATAATGACAGTAATCGCCATACCTATTAAGGTAAAGACCATCAAACCAGCAAACCCTGTCATACCATATTCTGACAGGTCGAAGCTTTGCTGGAAGGACTCAAAGCCCTCTTTCATAAAATGGATACCTAGGAATAGGAAAGCAAAACCCAACATCAGATATCCGATACCTTTATGGGTTTTGCTTTTTTGCATCATAAACACCATGCCAAATACCAATACCGGCATGGCATAAGCTGCAATATCGACCTTCAAACCCAAACCAGCAATCAGCCAAGCGCCCGTTGTTGTTCCGATATTTGCACCCATGATGATGCCAATACCTGCAGCTAAGGTGATCATTTCAGAACTAACGAAAGAGACGGTTATTAATGAGACTAGCGAACTCGACTGCATGAGCGTGGTACTAGTCATGCCGAAGACCAAACTTTTCCAAAGTTTGTCAGTGGATTTACGTAGAATAGTTTCCAGTGTGCCGCCGGTAAAGGCTTTGAAGCCATCCTCTAAGCACAGCATACCGAACATAAATAATGCAATACCTGCTGCAATTTCAGTAAAATCTGAACTCACCCAAAATGCATAGGCTAAAAACGCTAACACCAATGGCAAGGATATTTTTTTGAGCATGGGCACTGCTTCCCGCGACGAACTTGTTAGTATTATTGAACTATTGCAAGTACAGGCAAGTATAGCAGTGCTTTAGATAATCAGGATTGTTTTTCCGACGCTAGCTTTTCAATAGGATATTTGCGCATTATCACCATCAACAATGGCAAGCCTATTAAGGCGATTCCTGCACAAAGTAGGAAGAATAAAGCCCAGTCGCCATCCAATGAGTCCACCATCATGCCACTGGTTGCAGAGAACCAGATTCTGGCAAGATTAGCCAATGAAGCCAACAAGGCATACTGTGTTGCGGTATAAGCGCTATTACACAAGGAAGACAGATAAGCAACTAAAGCAACGGTAACTAATCCGGTCGTGAAGTTGTCAGATGCCACCGCAAAGATGAACACCTCTGTCGACTGACCAGAAACCGCTAACCATGAATAGGTTAGGTTAGTGGCTGCAGTAGCAAACCCAGAAATAAACAAGGCTTTCAGAATACCAATTTTGGCGACTAAAATGCCTCCTATGACGATACCGATTAAGTTAGCGGTTAATCCATAGACTTTGGCGACTTCCGCTATCTCTGATAAGGAAAAACCCAATTCTCGATAGAACACCCCAGACATACGCCCAAGTAATGCATCACCAAGCTTAAAGACAAAGATAAATACAAGAATGAGTAACCAGCCATTACGACGAGTAAACTCAAACAAAGGAGCCAAAATGGTCAGGTAGATCCAACCCATAATGCGACGCGGTACTTCAGGAAGGAAGGTCCAGCGCTCTAGCAATGCAATGGCACGCTCTTCTTCGGCAAGGGTTTCTTCCGGTGGAGCAACTTTAGGCTCAGGGCTCATCAGTACAGCAAACATACCGATCAACACACCTACGGATAACAGCAGATATGCAGCATTCCAGCCAAAAGCTTCTGCTAAATATAATCCACCTGCACCGCCAATTAGAGTACCACCTAAATGCCAACCCCAAATACCAGCAGCAGAACCGCTGCCATATTGGTTAAGATCCAATATCTCTATTCGATAGGCATCTATGACGATATCTTGTGTTGCTGAGATAAAGGTCACAAATAAAACAGCAGCAGCCATCAACCAAAGCCCATCGCTAGGACTTGTAAGTGACAGCAGAACAATAGCCACCATTAATAACGTTTGTGTCATTAGCGCCCAGCCACGACGACGACCAAATCGCGCCGTAAGCCAAGGTAATCTCAAACGATCTATTAAGGGTGCCCACAAGAAATTAATCGCATAGGGAGTTGCAGCCAGTGCGAACAAACCTATGTCTGTTCGACTGACCCCTTCATCACGCAACCATATCGATAAGTTTGAGAAGACCAGCGGTGCTGGCAAGCCACTGGAAAAGCCTAAAGCCAGCAACGTCAGCATCCGCCGATCACGATAAGGCTCAAACCATAACTGTAGGCGAGTAATGAAGCTCAAGTTGCCCACGTTTATGGCTGATCCTTGTCATTGGCAAGGAAGAACCAAGTATCCATCACTGAGTCAGGATTTAACGACACACTGGTAATTCCTTGATCCATTAACCATCTTGCAAAATCAGGATGATCCGATGGACCTTGACCACAAATACCGATGTATTTGTCAGCATCCTTACACGCTTTAATCGCCATCGCTAAGAGTTTTTTCACGGCATCATTACGTTCATCAAAGAGATGAGCGATGATACCTGAGTCACGATCTAAACCCAGTGTGAGCTGAGTTAAGTCGTTAGATCCGATGGAGAAGCCATCAAAATATTCTAGAAACTCATCTGCCAACAGCGCATTGGATGGAATTTCACACATCATAATTAAACGTAAGCCGTTTTCGCCACGCTTAAGACCGTTATGAGCCAATAACTCAACGACCTGTCTCGCCTCACCTACGGTACGTACGAAAGGCACCATGATCTCAACGTTAGTGAGTTTCATCTCATCACGAACACGCTTCAGCGCACGACACTCTAACTCGAAGCAATCTTGGAAAGTTTCAGAGATATAACGTGCGGCACCACGGAACCCCAACATCGGATTTTCTTCAGCAGGCTCGTAACGATCACCACCGATTAAATGACCATACTCATTCGACTTAAAGTCAGACATACGTACGATCACTTTACGTGGGTAAAAAGCAGCGGCTAAGGTTGAAATCCCTTCAACCAGCTTGTCTACATAGAAATCAACGGGTGAAGCATAGCCCGCAATGCGACGATTAATAATTTGTTTAATATCACGTGGTTGCTGATCAAAGTTCAACAGCGCTTTAGGATGTACACCGATCATTCGATTGATGATGAACTCCAATCTAGCCAAGCCAACACCGGCATTAGGCAGTGACTGGAAGTCGAAAGCACGATCGGGGTTACCCACGTTCATCATGATTTCGAAAGGAAGAACCGGCATGGATTCCACGCTACTAGTTTGGTGCTCAAACGCTAGCTTACCTTCATAAGCACGTCCTGTATCACCTTCAGCACAGGAAACGGTCACTAACTGATTATTGTTCAAACGGTCAGTCGCGTCACCACATCCGACAATCGCTGGAATACCCAGCTCACGCGCAATAATGGCAGCATGGCAGGTTCTGCCACCGCGATTAGTAACGATCGCTGCCGCTCGTTTCATCACCGGCTCCCAATCAGGATCGGTCATATCAGTGACTAAAACATCACCCGGCTGTACGTCGTGCATCTGATCAATGGAATCCACGACACGCACTGGACCTGAACCGATACGATGGCCAATTGAGCGCCCTTCAACAAGCACTTTACCCTTCTCTTTCAAAAGGTAACGCTCCATTACTGCAGAAGAACTTTGACTTCTAACTGTCTCTGGACGCGCCTGAACGATATAGAGTTCGCCATCATCGCCATCTTTCGCCCATTCGATATCCATCGGGCGACCATAGTGCTTTTCGATAATGACAGCGATGCGAGCAAGGGATTCAACATCGGCATCATTAATACAGAAGCGATCTCGATCTTCGCGAGGAACGTCCACGGTTTGCACAGCATTTGCGGTGTTACCTTCGCCGCCGTAAACCATTTTAATCGCTTTCGATCCTAAGCTTCGGCGCAAAATAGCAGGAGCACCTAAGTTCAACGTTGGCTTGTAGACATAAAATTCATCAGGGTTAACTGCGCCTTGAACAACCGTCTCACCTAAACCATAAGCTGCTGTAATAAAGACAACCTGCTTGAAGCCAGATTCAGTATCCAACGTGAACATAACACCCGACGCGCCAGTTTCACTTCTGACCATGCGCTGAATACCTGCCGATAAAGCCACTTCACTATGAATAAAGCCACGGTGAACACGGTAGGAGATGGCACGATCGTTATATAAAGAGGCAAACACCGATTTGATCGCTTCTTTGATATTATCTAGTCCACGAATATTCAGGTAGGTTTCTTGCTGTCCAGCAAAAGAAGCATCTGGAAGGTCTTCTGCGGTGGCTGATGATCTAACGGCTACAGCGATATCTTTACCTTCAGACATCTCTTGATAAGCTTGATCAATAGCAGCTTCTAGGTCTGGTTGAAACTCACCTTCCATAATCCATTCACGCAGTGTACGACCCGTTTCGGCGAGTGCTCGAGTATCATTGCAGTCTAAGGATTCTAAAAGTTCGTTGATTTTATCGACTAAGCCATTGTGTTGGAGGAAATCTCTATAGGCTTGTGCAGTGGTTGCAAAACCGCCAGGGACTTTGACACCTGCATCTTTCAGTTGATGGATCATTTCGCCTAGCGATGCGTTTTTACCACCAACTTTATCAACATCGCCCATGCCTGCCTGATCAAGACGTATGACATAATCCTGCAAGGTATACTCTCCTGTTGTCTAATTGCTTATTAGCCGTGAATCTTTTCACTTCGGCACTAAAACTAGGATGATACTTCAGTTAAACTAAAAAATCCCAGCCTTGTTTGACATGTAAAGAAATTACATAAAAGACTCATACGTAAGGAAAGATCAGTGGAAAGTTCGACCAATAGCAGAACAGCATTTTTTATTTCAGACGGTACAGGTATCACGGCTGAAACACTGGGAAACAGTCTGTTGACTCAATTTGAAGGGATACATTTTGACATGATCACCCTTCCCTATATCGATACTCTTGAAAAAGCAGAACGAGTGGTCGCTAAGATTAATGAGGCTTGTGAGAAAGATCAAAAAGCAGCCATTGTTTTCGATACCATCGTCAATCCAGAAATTCGTGAAATGATTGCCGGATCAAATGGATTTAAGATCGATGTCTTTGAAACCTTCCTAAAACCACTAGAAAAAGAGTTAGATGCTCACTCTTCCTATACTGTCGGAAAGTCTCATTCCATCAACGAAGCCAGTCGTTACAAAGAACGTATCGCTTCTGTTAACTTCGCTTTAGATAATGATGATGGTGGTCGTGTCCAGCAATACCATAAGGCTGATCTTATTCTTGTAGGTGTTTCACGCTGCGGTAAAACACCAACCTGTCTATATATGGCGTTGCAGTTTGGTATACGCGCAGCGAACTATCCAATCACTATCGACGATTTAGAAGCACAGGGATTACCTGATATTTTGATGCAGCATCGTGAAAAGCTTTTTGGGCTAACGATTGATCCTTTCCATCTGGCTGCTATTCGCCATGA
>REDB01000196.1 GCA_007693685.1 Oceanospirillales bacterium | reverse complement strand
CGGGGTAAGTCGATTTGAGTTTAGTGGAAATATTCACCGATGGTGCGTGTAAAGGAAATCCGGGGCCTGGTGGTTGGGGTGCATTGTTAAGATATGGAGAGAAGCAAAAAGAGCTTTATGGTGGTGAGCCTGATACGACAAACAATCGAATGGAAATGTTGGCTGCTATAGAAGCTTTGAAATGCCTTAAAAGACCTTGCCAAGTTCGTTTGACGACAGATTCGCAGTACCTTCGTAAAGGGATCACAGAATGGCTTTCAGGCTGGAAGCGAAATGGTTGGAAAACAGCTGCTAAGCAACCCGTTAAAAATGCAGATTTGTGGCAAGCGTTAGACAGTGAAGTGAGTCGGCATACAATTGAATGGTGCTGGGTTAAAGGTCATAGTGGTCACACTGAAAATGAGATTGCGGATAGCTTAGCTAATCGTGGTGTAGAAGAGTTTGGTAAACGGAAAGCCTAATGGGACAAAAAGCCTAATGAGACAAATTGTATTAGATACCGAAACAACTGGTATTGATCCCGCCGAAGGCCACAACATTATTGAGATAGGCTGTATTGAAATGCAGCTTAGGCGTTTAACTGGTAATCACTATCATCAATACATTAAGCCAGATCGTGATGTTGAGGCTGAAGCAATTGAAGTGCATGGTATTACCAATGAATATTTAGCTGACAAACCCAAGTTTGCAGTAATCGGTGATGAATTCATTGAGTTTGTTCGTGGCGCTGAGTTAATCATTCACAACGCAGCTTTTGATATTGGCTTCCTTAATACAGAGCTACAGCGAAATGGATACAAGGAGCAGATGGAGGATATCTGTCCGAAGATAACGGACACCTTATTACTTGCTCGCAAGAAGTTTCCGGGTCAGAAAAATAACCTTGATGCCTTATGTCGTCGCTTTGGTATTGAACATTTTGATCGTGAACTACATGGCGCCTTACTAGACTCAAAAATTCTAGCCGAAGTTTATTTGCTTTTGACTGGTGGTCAAACCGCTTTGGCGTTGGGAAGTGAAGGCGACGGTATGGATGAAGATGGCGTCAGTCATCCAAGACCAGTAGATACATCAGCATTGGATTTAAAAGTGATACCTGCCAATGATGATGAATTAAATGCTCATGCAGCTTTTATTGAAATGCTGGATAAGAAATCAGGTGGTCAGTGTCTTTGGAAGCAACTGGATAATCAATAATAAGGTGAGAAATGGACCCTCTTCGTGAGTCTTTATCGCAGGCAAAAAATGAAGTGGAATATGCAGAGCTTTCCAGAAAGGCTCAGCTAAATCGATGGGAACAGCATGCAAAGTATTGTTGCATTTGCTCTGGTGATTTAGAACCTCACCCGATAGAAATAATTGCCAGACAGTGCAGTGCTTGTGGGCATATTCATTATCCTCCTATTTCGCCCTGTATTATTGTTTTGGTGACTCATGGGGATCTATGTCTATTAGCTCATGCCTCTAAATATCCTGCTGGACGTTACAGTACTTTGGCCGGTTTTATAGAGCCAGGTGAGAGTGCTGAACAAGCGGTAGCTAGGGAAGTAAAAGAAGAGGTTGGAATTGATATCTGTAATATCCGCTATGTGAAAAGCCAGTCGTGGCCATTTCCTCATTCATTGATGTTGGGCTACTTTGCTGATTATCTATCAGGAGAGATTATTCCTGATGGTGAAGAGATACTTGAAGCCCGATGGTTTGATCCTAATGACTTACCCGATCTTCCTCCAGAGTTTTCTATTTCCAGGCAGTTAATCGAAGCATTTGTGCAGCAAAAAACTGCGCGTTAATTTCTTGCGTATTTGTTTTTAACGTTTGAATAGCTTTCCTAATCGGGTCGCAAGCATGACATTACCTTCGGCTCTTAGCTGACCTTTCATGAAAGCACTCATACCGTCTTGTTCACCGCTGATCACTCTTATCAGCGTCGTTTCATCCATGATCAAGGTGATGTCTGGATCTTTATGATTGCCATAGGTAGAAGTGCAGGCTGTTTCAGAAATAGACAGATAAAAATCATCAGCATCATGAATACTGAATTGATAAACCACATTCAAACCGCCTGCTTGTTCAGGATTAAATTTTGCTGGCAGTTTTTGTACGATTTTTTCAATGGTTAATTGTTCCGTCATGCAGGATCATCCGAGCTTGTTTTGGAAGGCTATTTTTCAATAGCTATGGTACATTAGCGCAACGCGAAAGCGAACCAATTAGATCCCAGATTGATGGAGAAACATGTGATTGAATTTTTAACCCAGTATGGATTGTTCTTAGCGAAAACCGCCACGCTGGTCGTTGCTATATTGTTAGTAGTGGTGCTTATTTTTAGTCTGGCAAGCCGTCGCCGACAGCATCAAACAGAAGGTCATATTGAAGTTAAGTGTTTAAATGATAAATACAAAGATCTCTACGAGGCGCTGGAAGAGAACGTTATAGACGAAGAATTGCTTCGTCAGCGTATTAAGGATGAGCGTAAGCAGGAAAAAGCCGAGGCTAAAGCTCGTCGGAAAGCTGCTAAAAAGGGTGAGCTAGAGGAAGAGGATAAAAAACGCATTTATGTCATCGATTTTGATGGTGATATGAGTGCATCTGCCTCAGATCAATTGCGAGAGGAAATTACTGCGATCTTGTCTATTGCACGAGCGGATAAAGATGAAGTAGTAATTAACTTAGAAAGCCCTGGTGGAATGGTTCATGCTTATGGATTTGCTGCATCTCAATTGGAACGTTTAAGACGTAAAGAGATTCAATTGACTATTTGTGTAGACAAGGTTGCAGCCAGTGGTGGCTATATGATGGCGTGTATTGGTAACCATATAATTGCTGCGCCTTTTGCTGTGATTGGATCGATTGGAGTAGTTGCTCAGTTACCAAATTTTCATCGTTTATTGAAAAAACATGAGATTGATTACGAAGTGCTTACGGCTGGCGAGTATAAACGTACACTCACGGTGTTTGGACAAAATACTGATAAGGGTCGTGAGAAGTTTGTAGAAGAGTTAGAGGAGACTCACCAACTCTTTAAAGACTTCGTACAAGAATACCGTCCGTCACTTGATATATCCAAAGTGGCAACCGGAGAAATCTGGTATGGACGCCAAGCGCTTAAGCAGGGCTTGGTTGATTCTATTATGACCAGCGATGAATATTTAACAGAAGCTGCAAATGATGCAGATCTGTTCAAAGTTTCTTATCAGTATAAAAAAGGCCTCCAAGACCGTCTGGGTGAACTGGCAGCTGATTCATCTGACAAATTGTTGTTACGTTGGTGGCAGCGTTTGGGACAGCGCCCGTTTATGTAACGGAGTATACAGTGCAGTTTTTTGTGCTAGTATTAAATCTATAAACCGAGATTGTTTGAAACGCAATGTCAAAAATTGAAGGACTAGGCATGGAGGAAATAATGAAGCGGCGCCTAAAGACTGCTACAAGGATTATCCTAGCTGCCGAGGCTTTGTTTGCTGAACAAGGCTTTACTGAAACTACTATGCGTCAGATCACTACAGCCGCTGACGTTAACTTGGCAGCGGTAAATTATCACTTCCGTTCCAAACAAGGTTTGGTAAATGCGGTATGTGAAAGATTAATGGAACCTTTGTGTACTGAAATTGAAACAGCCCTAGCCGACCGAATGCTAGACTCTTCGCCAGTTAGCGTAGATGAGCTGCTAGAAATTCTGATGCGCGCATTATTGAATGTTAGCCAGATTAACACGCATTCGTTGTCGGTTTTCATGAGGTTGCTTGAGTTAGCTTATATGAAAAACCAAGAAGAGCTCCGTGAGTTCTTTATGCTTGAATATTGGCATAGACTCGAAGCCTTCTTAGATTGTCTGCGTAAAGATTCTTCGCCTATGGAAGATAACGAATTTTTCTGGCGCTTGCACTTTATGTTAGGTTCTATCGTTTTTACTTTATCCAATTACCACATGTTGCTTTCTTTAGAAAAGAAAAGCTTTAAAGATAGTGCCGAAATAGAAAATATTTTGCACCGAATGATTCCTGTTCTAGCGGCGGGTCTCCAAGCACGTGGTGAGAAAACCTACTTTAGCCGTATCTAATGGCTAGTCATATCAAGGTTTCCATTGCACGGCAAACCTTGGAGTTACATAACTCTGAAGGTTTGTTGTGCAGCTATCCTGTTTCAACTGCAAGCAATGGTGTCGGTAATCAAGAAGGTTCTGGTTGCACACCCCTCGGACAACATCGTATTCGTGCCAAAATTGGTGCAAATCTTCCTATTAATTCCGTATTTGTCGGTAGACGTTTCACGGGTGAAATCTATTCTGCAGAGCTGGCAGCACAATTTCCTAATAGAGATTGGATCTTAACGCGCATTTTGTGGTTGTGTGGTGAGCAAGTGGGTTACAATCGTCTAGGTAATGTTGATTCCATGCGGCGCTATATCTACATACATGGCACACCTGACACAGAACCTATGGGTGTACCTCGTTCACATGGCTGTATTCGCATGAGAAATCACGATATTATTGATCTTTTTCAACAGGTTCCGATTGGTTGCGGTGTCCTGATAACAGCTTAAAGAGATAAAACATGACAATTGGCGCCTTGATGCTGGATCTTGTCGGGACTCAGCTGACAGATGATGAAGTAAATACCCTGCAACAACCCGAAGTCGGCGGTCTTATTCTATTCAGTCGTAATTATTCAGACCCTGATCAACTTCAATCTTTGATGACTTCAATTCGTGAAATTCGACCTGACTTGATAGTTGCTGTTGATCAAGAAGGGGGGCGGGTTCAGCGCTTTCGTAAAGGTTTTACAACACTTCCTCCAATGGCAAGCCTTGGAAAACATTATCAACAAGATCCAGAAGCAGCTTGTTATGCTGCCAAAGAACTCGGCTGGTTAATGGCCGCAGAGTTGCGTGCTTATGATGTTGATATTAGTTTTGCTCCAGTACTTGATATCGATTGGCAGCAGTGCTCTGTGATTGGTGATCGTGCCTTTGCTTCTGAACCATCTGCGCTGATCGAACTTTCAACTGCGTTTATGCAAGGTATGCATGAAGCAGGAATGGCGGCCACAGGTAAGCACTTTCCTGGACACGGATGGGTGGGTGCTGACTCCCATTTAGAGCTTCCTATCGATGAACGTTCCGAGGCTGATCTTGAAGCTGCGGATTTGAAACCCTTCAAAGCACTGGTTAGCAGTGGCTTAGATGCCATCATGCCAGCGCATGTGGTTTACAGCCAAATTGACTCTCAACCCGCTGGTTTCTCAAAGTTCTGGTTACAGGAAAAGCTCCGGCGTCAACTGGGTTTTAACGGTGTTATCTTTAGTGATGACTTAACCATGGAAGGCGCCAGTATAGCAGGTAGCTATCCTGATCGTTGTAGCCGTGCCTTAGATGCTGGTTGTGATATGGTGTTAGTTTGTAATCAGCCAGACGCAGCCAAAGAAGTGCTAAATTACTTAAAACAACAACCGTCATGCGAAAACTCGAGAATTTCATCAATGCGGGGCAAGCCATTAGCGTTAAATGAGTTCCAAGAACGTTTAGAAAAGGCTCGCCAAATTTCAGCAAATTATTGTTAAGTCATTGTCATTGTAATGGCTTTATAATGTTGTTCTTAAATTTTTCATCTAGCTATTTCTAAGAGATTTCATGCAAGCAACCACACGTGAGTCCAGCCGTGAAAAATCCCGTTGGTTAAAAGGGCTAATTGGGGATGAAAAGCGTTGGATCCGCTTAAGTATTGCTGCCGGTTTATTTGCTGGCTTAATGTTAATACTGCAGGCCTATCTGCTTGCTAAAGCGGTCGATGCAACGCTGTTCCATAATGCTCAGCTTAACGATATGTGGGGATGGCTTGCTGTTATTTTGTTCGCGCTAGTATTGCGTGCTGCTTCTGGCGTTGTGCGTGAATGGTCAGGTCAGCGAGCTTCAGTGGGTGTTCGATCCAGATTGCGAGCTGAACTGGTTCAACGCCTTGCTGCATTAGGTCCAGCTTATACCCGGCAACAACGCAGTGGTGAACTCAGTAGCTTGTTGATGGAGCAAGTTGAAGCCTTAGATGGTTTTATCGCACGCTATCTGCCACAAATGGCTCTTGCTGTCATGCTGCCTCTGGTAATCTTAGCCTTTGTGTTACCCGTTAACTGGGCGGCAACCTTGATATTTTTGGTAACCGCGCCGCTGATTCCCATCTTTATGGCATTGGTAGGTGGTCGAGCTGCAGAAGCCAATCGCCGCAACTTTAAAGCCTTAGCACAACTGAGTGCCTATTTTTTAGATGTGGTTCAAGGCCTAGCTACGCTGAAACTCTTCTCCCAAAGTAAAGCCCAGAAAAAGATCATTGCTCGCAACGCTGAAGAGTTTCGCTTACGCACCATGCAGGTTTTGCGTTTAGCTTTTTTATCGTCTGCTGTACTGGAGTTTTTTGCTTCGGTTTCAATTGCCGTCTTAGCTGTATATTTAGGATTTAGCTTTTTAGGTCTGCTTAATTTCGGCAGTTGGGGTGAGCAAATCACTCTGTATCATGCGCTGTTCTTGTTAATTCTTGCACCTGAGTTTTATTTACCACTCAGAGAGTTAGGCACACATTATCATGCAAAACAAGAAGCCACAGCGGCGGCAGAACGTATTATTGATCTGCTTGATGAAGCAGAAAGATTACAGCAAGGTGGAGATCTAACCTTGCCGAAATCGCTTCCCGATTTATCTTTTGATGCGGTTAGTTTTTCCTACACGGGACAACAGTCTAACGTGCTTAACGATGTTTCTTTAAAGGTTGCAGCAGGGGAATGTGTGGCGCTAGTCGGGCCCAGTGGTGCTGGAAAATCAACCTTACTTAACCTGTTAGCAGGTTTCGAGAAACCTTCATCCGGTCAGGTATCTATTTCAGGCTTGTCTTTAGAAAAAGTCTCTCGTTCCGATTGGATGGATCATGTTGCCTTCGTTAGCCAACATACCACGTTATTTCCAGGGACGATTCGCGATAATCTGTTGATGGCTAAACCACAGGCAACAGATCAAGAGTTACAACAAGCCTGTGACCTTGCGGCTGCTACAGAATTTATTCAGCGTCTTGATAAAGGTTTAGACACAGAAGTGGGTGAGGCGGGCGGCAACTTCTCCGGAGGTCAAATTCAACGTCTAGCCTTGGCAAGAGCTTTTCTGAAAGATGCTCCAGTGCTGTTGTTAGATGAACCGACTGCGAGCCTTGATATTACTAGTGAAAAACAGATCCTTGAGTCGTTAAAGCTTCTATGTG
>REDB01000235.1 GCA_007693685.1 Oceanospirillales bacterium | reverse complement strand
CCCATCTGTAGCTTTTGCTCTATATCAGCACTACGCGATGGACCCGTGATCATATTTACAGTTCTAGGAAGTTTGCCCGGTTGCAATGCACGAATACGTGACCAAGCATCTTCATAGACGCCGACAATATCGCTGCGCTTCAAAACGACTAGATGGTTATCAGGTAGAAAGTTCAACGTGGTAGGACTGTCTGGGCGTGAATAGAGCATCAGGGTGCCTGTTTCCGCTATACCTAAAAAAGCTGTGGTTAAACTGGCAAGATCACCTGCTTGAGCAACCCCAGTCCGGATATGAATAGTTTCAGGCAGTTTTTTACAAGTATCAGGTAGTGGCTTATCAACGGCTGCAACCAGTTCTGTAATGGAGTATTGATCCAGCCATTCTGAGATTGCTGTCGGAAGTGCTTTCAAACTGTCCAATTCGATCACATCGGCAGCGGCTTCACGTGCCATATCGATGAATAGTTGTTGGCACTCTTTTTCCGGTAATTGAGCACGTGCAGGTATTAAATTTGCTTTGTGTGCCGCCATTCTGGATGCAACAGCATCACGATCAGCAGCGCTTGGCTCAGTTCGACCTAATCCACGTCTGATTTGACCTAAAATTTCAGCTTTACTCATGATGAGGCTCCATTCTTTTGCTTTTCAGACCAAAGCTGCATAAAGGTTTTGCCACTGGGAGCAGGCATATCGCGTCCATCCGTCCAGCCACTGGCGAGCGGCAGTTTGTTTATGCGAGCTTTTTTTCCACCTAGAGTTCTAAGTGCAAGATTACTGAAGCTACTCAATTGTCGATACAAAGCAGGGCGCTTGGCAAAGAACCCCCATACTCCAATACCCCAGCGAGCCGCTTTGGGTGTTAGATGTTTTTCAAATTCGTTGCGTCGCCAATAGCGCATCAGCTTAGGCAGTGGGATTCGCACAGGGCAGACGGATTCACACTTACCACAGAAGGTAGAAGCATTCGGAAGTAATGCGCCTTTTTCGATGCCAATCATTTGTGGTGTCAATACAGAACCCATAGGACCCGGATAAACCCAGCCATAACTATGTCCACCGACAGCACCGTAAACAGGGCAGTGATTCATACAGGCAGCACAGCGGATGCAACGCAGCATCTCTCTAAGTTCTGATGCAATCATCTCACTTCGACCGTTATCCACTAGAACTACATGGTAGTCCTCCGGGCCATCTTGGTCGCCTTCGCGTCGAGGTCCAGTAGATAGTGTGTTGTAGACGGTAAATTCTTGACCAGTAGCAGAACGTGCTAACAGGCGTAAAAACAACGTCATATCTTCCAGAGTGGGAACGACTTTTTCAATCGAGGTCACCACAATATGGGTTTTGGGCAGTATCTGTGTCAGATCGCCATTACCTTCATTGGTAACGATAATGCTAGAGCCTGTTTCGGCAACTAAAAAGTTGGCTCCGGTAATACCGACGTCCGCCGCTACGAATTTATTACGTAATTCTTCACGCGCTTCCTGCATCAACACTGCAGGGTCCATAGACTTGGGCTTATGGTGATTGGCATGGAAGGTTTCAGAGACATCTTCCAAATTTAAGTGAATCGCGGGGGCAATAATATGGCTAGGATGCTCACCACGCAGTTGCAGAATGTACTCTCCTAAATCGGTTTCGACTGGGGTAACACCATTCGCTTCTAAATATTCGTTGAGATTAATCTCTTCAGTGACCATCGATTTACCTTTGGTCACGGTTTTCGCATTTTTCTCTTGGCAGATTTTTAAAATCGTTTTACGTGCATCTTCCGAGGTGCGACACCAATGCACATGGCCACCGTTCTCTAATACCTTGGATTCAAAAGCTTCAAGATAGAGATCGAGGTTTTCGATGATGTGATTTTTCAAATCACGTGCTTCATCACGCAGTTGATCAAATTCGGGCAAGCGTGCCATGGCTGTGGCACGTTTGTGTGGAAAGCCAGTTTTAACGTTACCGAGTGCTTTTTGCAGGCCGACATCCTGCAGGGCAATACGAGCGTTTTGCTTAAAGTCGGGGCTGGTAATTTGCATGGTTTTCTCCAGTTATCCGGCTTTAACCGATGATTGAGCTTCGCCGAGTGCAGGCTGATCAGTCATGCCTGCTAAGATCTCGACTACGTGACGTACTTCAACGGCATGACCTTCACGTTGAAGTTTACCTGCCATATTCAATAAACAACCGAGATCGCCACCTAATAGGGTTTTAGCACCGGCATCGACAATATTTTGGGTTTTATTTCCAACCATTCGGTTAGAGATGTCTGGATATTTCACACAAAAAGTACCGCCAAACCCGCAACAGGTTTCACTTTCTTCCATCTCTTTTAATTCGACACCGTCAACCTTGGCTAACAACTGGCGCGGTTGCGCTTTGATACCCAGTTCGCGTAGTCCAGAGCAGGAGTCGTGATAGGTGACACTGCCATTAAAAGCGGGCGCGTTTGAATCAACCTTGAAATCATCAATCTTGAGAACATCGACCAGAAAGCTAGTAATCTCGAAAGCACGCTTTTTTAAATCTTCAGCGCGAGCTTTCCACGGGTCATTGTCTTCAAACAATTCAGGATAATGATGCAGCATACCAATGCAGGAACCAGATGGGGCAACGACATATTCAAAGCCATCAAAGGCGGCGATAGTTTGACGGGCAATATCGGCAGTGGTGCTATAGTCACCGGTATTAAAAGCGGGTTGGCCGCAACAGGTTTGTTGTGTCGGCACATCGACTCGACAGCCAGACTGCTCTAGCAGTTTGACGGTGGCGAAGCCTACTTCTGGACGGTATAGATCAGCAAGGCAAGTGATGAACAAGCCCACGACAGGTTGATTCTTATTTGTATTCACGCTCAATCCTCAAAGGGTCACACATCCATACACGATAGGTGATAAATGATCTAAAATAAATGCAAAGCCTTTAACTGGTCTTACCAATGACGAACACAACTCGAATATCTACTAAAGAGAGTCTGCAACAGTTTCTGCTGAGACAGATAGCCTCTGGAGAATTGATACCGGGCGATTCAGTACCTTCTGAGCGCAGCTTAGCATCTGATTTTCAGCTATCGCGAAACTCTGTTCGAGAGGTGATGCAATGTTTACAAGAAGATAGTCTCGTTGAAACGACTCAAGGTGGTAGAAGTCGATGTCGAAATTTACTTCAGCCGCATTTGGAGATGCCTAAATCGGTTGAGATGAGCCTTGCATTGCAATTAGACGTGATGGAGATGCGTGCTTTTTTAGAGGGTGAAGCAGCCTACTATTGTGCATTACGTGCCACTGATGAGCAGTTAAAACTCTTAGATAATGAATACCAAGCGATGCAGCAGCGCAGAAGAGGGCAGTCAACCTTGCATAAAGCGAAAGCGGATCTAACTTTTCATATGATGATTGCCGAATCGAGTCATCATCTATTATTGATTAGCTTTAGCCAGTTATTTTATGCGCGCTACTTTAATGCTATTCATGGAGTGTTATCGACGACCCTCAAGCGTTATGGTCGCTATCCGGATGGCATAGGGAGGCAGCACGAGAAGATTCATAAAGCCATCCAAGCGCGCAATGCGGAACAAGCGCGCTTAGAAGCGACGGAACATATTTTATATACCCGACGCCTGCTTGAATCCAGTTGAGCTTGCTTCAGGGCTACGAGCAAATGCATTTAGGACTGCCTGCAAGGTTGCTGCTGAGGTGTCTTCCGCAACCGTGACTGCCGAGTAAGTAACGCCTGCAACACTTAACGCAACACAGGCTTGAGCTAAGGCATGAGTCCCTTGAGTCAAGGCTCGTTCATCAAACTGAGTGACCTCGATTTGAACGCCGAAACGTTTTTCTAACGCATGGACTAAGGCTTCAACTGCGCCACTCCCTTGTCCTTCAAAAGGTGGTTGTTGACCATCGACATTAAAATGACCTTTGACGACACCTTCGGTGGTATGGATGTCATATCCTTTCAGCGTCCACCCTGCAACTGAGTCATGGAAATGTTCATCAAACAGTGCCTTGATCTGTAATGAAGTGATCTCTTTACCGGTTTTCTCAGATGCGTTTTGTACTACGCGACTGATCTGGCTGTGCATCCATTTTGGCAATTCGACCCCATAATCACGCTCTAAAATCAACGCCACTCCACCTTTACCACTTTGACTGTTGATGCGAACCACCGCTTCGTATTCACGTCCAATGTCACGCGGATCAATCGGCAAATATGCCACTTCCCAATGGGAGAGTTGATGTTTTTCATGGTAGTTAATCGATTTGCGAATGGCGTCCTGATGGCTACCTGAAAAAGCCGTATAGACTAATTCGCCAGCCCAAGGATGACGTGCGGCAACCGGCAGCTCGGTGCAGTATTCGACCACTTGGATAATCTCTTTGATATTAGAGAAATCCAGTTCAGGATCGATGCCTTGAGAATACAGGTTCATGCCCATGGTAACGATATCCATATTACCGGTACGTTCACCGTTACCTAACAGCGTGCCTTCAATGCGATCAGCACCTGCCATGACACCCAATTCTGCCGCTGCAACACCACAGCCACGATCATTATGAGTATGCAAGCAGATAACAACTTGATCGCGTTGCGCCAAATGACGACAGAAGTACTCAATCTGATCAGCAAACACATTCGGCGTCGACATCTCAACGGTTGCTGGCAAATTAATGATGACACGACGACCTGTTTCAGGCTGCCACTCTGCAATCACCGCATCACAGACTTCAACGGCATAGTCTAACTCTGTACCTGTAAAGCTCTCAGGTGAGTATTGAAACTGCCATTCTGTTTGTGGGTAGCGCTCTGAATATTCTTTGACCCAGCGAGCACCCTGAACAGCAATCTGCTTAATACCATCGCGGTCTAAGCCAAACACCTGTTCACGCTGTACCGTGGAGGTGGAGTTGTAAACGTGCACAATAGCGCGCTTGGCGTTTTCAAGAGATTCGTATGAGCGTGCAATCAGATCTTCACGTGCCTGAGTCAATACCTGAATAGTGACATCTTCAGGGATTAGGTCTTCTTCAATTAATTTGCGCACAAAATCAAAGTCAGGCTGAGAAGCAGAGGGAAAACCCACTTCAATCTCTTTAAAGCCGAGTTTAACCAATAACTTGAACATGCGTGTTTTTTGTTCAATGTTCATCGGATTGATCAGCGCTTGATTGCCATCGCGAAGGTCAACGCTACACCATAGTGGTGCTTGCGTGATCTGCTTGTCCGGCCAAGTACGATCGGTCAAGCGCACTGGGGTAAAGGGACGATATTTACGATGGTCAAACATAATGAAATCCTTTATTTCAAAGCGGTAGTATATGGAACATAGTTTACGCTCATTGTTGCGCAATAGCTTTGCTAAATGTGTCTAAAAAAGATTTTTTGCGCAATGAAATAAAAGTTAAAAGTAGTTATAGTTATTTAAAATTGTGCAATAGTTTAGGTGGTTGAAAGATGCGTGTGGAATTAGATCGTTATGATGTGAAGATATTACAGATCCTTCAGCAAGATGCTTCAATCTCTAATCAAGAGCTTGCTGATCGTATTGGGTTAACCGCTGCTCCTTGCTCACGACGGGTAAAGCATTTAATAGATACAGGAGTTATTGAGCGTCAGGTGGTGCGAGTAAATGAGCGAAAAGTAGGCTTAAACTTAATTGCTATGCTACATATTATTATGGATAAGCATATTCCTGAGCGGTTTGAAGCGTTTGAAGCTGCGATAGCGGAGATTCCAGAAGTGATGGAGTGTTATCTGATTACCGGTCATGATGCTGACTATCAGCTTAAAGTCGCTGTCGCGGATATGGATAGTTATCACGATATTTTATTAGGGAAAATCACCCGTATTATTGGTGTGAGTGGTGTTAAGTCATCTTTTATTATGCGGAAAGTGGTCGATACAACAGCAGTTCCTTTGCGTTATCTGTAGTTTACAGGAGCTATAGTAGACACCCGATAATGGAGTAAAAGTGTTTAGTAAAGCAGTTAGGAGGCATCATGTTGGATAATTTTTTTTCGTCTGAGTCTAAGCAGGCGTTAAATCAAAGCATTATTGCGGTTGTGACAATCAATCAACAAAACTTGGTGACCTTCTTCAATGCTGCTGCTGAAGAGTTGTGGGGATATCAACAAGCTGAAGTGTTAGGTAAGAATGTTGCTATGCTTCTGCCATCAGAAATACAGCAACATCATGATGGTTATGTCGATAGGCATCGTCAAACCAATATAGACAAAATAGTTGGTAGCTCTAGAGAGGTTCAGCTTCGTCATAAAGACGGTAGTTTGATATGGGTTCAATTATCACTATCTCAGGTGAAAGTTAAAGGCAGAAAGCATTACACCGCCTTTGTCAGAGATGTCTCAGCAGAACGCGAGGCTCGAGAACTTATCAGTCAAACACTAGAGCAAGCTCTAGATGCCGTGGTCTGTATTGATCAGAACAATACAATCACTTTGTTCAATGCAGCCGCAGAAAAACTATGGGGCTACACCCGTGATGAAGTGATGGGTCAAAATGTAAAAATGTTGGTGCCCAAAGAGATACAGCCTCAACACGATGATTACGTTAATGCCAATCGAACAACTGGAAAAGATAAGATTGTTGGTACCAGTCGAGAGGTAAAGATCGAGCGAAAAGATGGAAAGTTACTTTGGGGGCAGTTGTCTTTATCTAAGGTGAAGCTAAAAGATAAAACTCTCTACACTGCCTTTGTAAAAGATGTAACGGAAGAGGTGGCTCGCAGACGTGAGCGAGAAATGCTTTCGTTAGTAGCCAATGAAACAGATAATTCAGTTATTATTACTGATCCTCAAGGCTTAGTTGAGTATGTAAATAACGGCTTTGAAAGGATTACGGGTTACAGTTTTGAAGAGATTCGAGGGAAAAAGCCGGGCTCTTTATTGCAGGGCAAAGAGACAGATCCAAATACAGTTGAACGAATTCGACAGCGTATCAGAGAAAAAAAACCTTTCTACGATGAGATCTTAAACTACTCTAAAAGTGGCGATCCCTACTGGATTTCCTTGTCGATTAATCCTGTGTTTGATGAAAGAGGCCATGTTAAAAACTTCATTTCAATTCAGGCAAATATTACTGCTGTAAAGCAGATGGCTTTGGATTTCACTCGGAAGTTAAACGCGATTGGTGGCGCATTAGTCTTGTTAGAAACTGACTCTAACGGACGAATTTTAAGTGTAAATGACTTACTAAAACCTGAATCCGTGAATTCAGACTCAATAAAAAGTGCTCAAAACCCTGCAAC
>REDB01000110.1 GCA_007693685.1 Oceanospirillales bacterium | reverse complement strand
TCTTTAATCACGCCATCAGCAGGAGCGACGACTTCAAGAACAACTTTATCTGTTTCGATATCTACAATCAGCTCGTCGGTTGCACAGGCTTCACCAGGCTTTTTGTGCCAAGTTGCGACCGTACCATCGGCGACCGATTCAGGGAACGTAGGTGCTTTAATTTCGATACTCATGTTCTTTCCTTTATGTATGCTGCTCTGTGGTTCATTCGAACGCGTTATTAACCGTTTATCGCTTCATTAACCAGCTTTTCTTGCTGCTCAACGTGTACAGAAATGTAACCTACTGCAGGCGCTGCTGCATGAGGGCGTCCGACACCTTCGAGGGAAAGTTTCGGATTGTGTTTCTGTAACACATGGCGCATGTGATGCTGGCTGCAATACCAAGCGCCTTGATTCATTGGCTCTTCCTGACACCACACTACGGATTCAAGATTAGTGTAGTCCGCAATCACTTCACCAAGGATCGCTTCTGGGAAGGGATACAATTGTTCTATACGAACAATCGCAACATCATCTTTTTCAAGCTCAGCGCGACGATTGTAGAGGTCGTAGTAAACCTTACCGCTACACATGACCACACGCTTCACTTTCTTAGGATCTAGCTTATCCACCTCTGGAATGACTGGCTGGAAAGTTCCATCCGCCAAATCTTCCAGCGAACACACTGCTTGCTTATGACGCAGCAGAGACTTAGGTGTCATGACGATTAAAGGCTTGCGCAGTGGACGAGTTACCTGACGACGCAACAGATGGAAAATCTGTGATGGCGTAGTAGGCACAGCAACTTGTATATTGTGCTCTGCACATAACTGCAAGAAGCGCTCTAAACGAGCTGATGAGTGCTCTGGACCTTGCCCTTCAAAGCCATGCGGTAGCAACATCG
Organism: Oceanospirillales bacterium; assembly: GCA_007693685.1. Lineage (GTDB taxonomy): Bacteria > Pseudomonadota > Gammaproteobacteria > Pseudomonadales > Balneatricaceae > Nitrincola. The sequence goes on along the minus strand of REDB01000110.1, from coordinate 6,484 downwards.
TTAAGCCGCATAGACGACCCCACTTATGCTCGCCGCTGGTGATGAACTGATCGATAACCACTTGAGCACCGTTAGCAAAATCACCAAACTGAGCTTCCCAGATGACCATACTGTTAGGCATGGTTGTCGCATAGCCATATTCGAAAGCTAATACCGCTTCTTCTGATAGGTAGGAATCGAAAATATCAAAATTAGGTTGATTTTCATCTAGGTTTTGCAGGGGTACGTAGGTGCTCGCATCTTTCTGATTGTGCACAACTGCATGACGGTGAGAGAAAGTACCACGACCTACGTCCTGACCTGTTAGGCGAACTTGATGACCTTCAGCCAACAAAGTTGCATAAGCCAGAGTTTCAGCAAAGCCCCAGTTAATTTCCATAGCTCCGGCTGCCATGCGTACACGATCATCATAGATCTTTTGCACCTGGCGCTGGATTGGGAAGCCTTCAGGGAAGCGACACATTTTTTGACCCAAGTCTTGGAGTAACTTGATATCAACACGTGTATCCGCATCAAAGCTCCACTGGTGGCCTAGGTAAGGTCTCCAGTCAACGAACATTTCTGAGTTGGGCTGCATCACCAAAGATTTGGCAACATGCTCACCATTCTCTAATGCTTTGCGATACTCGGCTTCCATCTCTTTGCTTTGTTCAGCAGTGATTACTGCCTCGTCTACTAAGCGCTGAGAGTAAAGTTCGCGAGTTGTTTTCTGAACCTTAATTTGGCTATACATCAGCGGCTGAGTACCTGACGGCTCATCAGCTTCGTTGTGTCCACGGCGACGATAGCAAACTAAATCGATGACCACATCTTTGTTGAATTCGTTGCGGTAATCTAATGCCAATTGAGTCACGAAACGCACTGCTTCAGGATCATCACCATTAACATGGAAGATAGGTGCCTGAACCATTTTAGCAACATCAGTACAGTACTCAGATGAGCGCGCGTCTTCTTTCTTGGAAGTGGTGAAACCAACTTGGTTATTGATAACGATATGAATCGTACCACCGGTCTTGTAAGCGCGTGTCTGTGACATTTGAAAAGTTTCCATCACAACGCCCTGACCTGCAAACGCAGCGTCACCGTGGATAGAAACAGGAATAACAGTATTACCAACAGCGTCGTCACGACGATCTTGACGGGCACGAACGGACCCTTCAACCACTGGAGAAACAATCTCTAAGTGAGACGGGTTGAACGCCATCGCCAAGTGAACTTCGCCACCAGGAGTCATGATATTTGAAGAGAAACCTTGGTGATATTTAACGTCACCTGAAGTTTCTAGCGTCTTCTTACCTTCAAACTCACCAAATAGGTCGGATGGGTTTTTACCAAAGATGTTAACCAGGACATTCAAACGACCACGGTGTGCCATACCAATAACAATTTCATTGGCACCATCTATACCAGCACGTTGAATCAATTCATCCAAACAAGGAATCAAAGACTCACCGCCTTCAACACCAAAACGTTTTGCGCCGGCATAACGAGAACCAAGATATTTCTCTAAGCCTTCTGCAGCAGTTAAACGCTCAAGGATATGAATACGGGTATCTGCATCCAGAACAGGATCACAACGCACAGGTTCCATGCGTGATTGAATCCAGCGTTTTTCTTGAGTATCCACAATATGCATATACTCAGCACCCACTGATGAACAGTAGGTCTTCTTCAAATCTTCAACGATGGATTTCAGCGGCGCTTCTTCTGTCCCGAAGAACAATGAGCCGAGCTGGAAAGTAGTATCGTAATCAGCTTCAGAAAGCTCATGGAAGCGTAAGTCAAGATCGGGAACAGGTGGACGCTGCAATAAATTCAGCGGATCAATTTTAGCTACCTGATGTCCACGTACGCGGAAAGCGTTGATCATACGCAATACGCGAACTTGTTTCTTCTCATGCTCAGAGCTAACGCTCGCTACAGCGCCATTTCCTGCTTTGCGTTGGGATTTAGCCAACAACTGGAAATGATCACGAATAGGGGTATGCGGTATATCTTGAGTGAGGTTATCACCTGTCTTTGGCAGACGATCAAATTCTTCACGCCACTCCTGAGGAACGGCATTGGGGTCAAAGAGGTAGGCTTCGTATAGTTGTTCTACATATGAAAGATTACCACCGTATAGGTGAGCGTTCTTCCACATCAGCTCCATCATGCTGTCTTGCATTATTATTTCACCCTGAGTCTGAGGTAAGCTGTCCGGCAAGGCTGCACCACTCCTCGCCACACATGGCGGCTTCCTCTTAGCTGATTACCGTTTTTTGATGCCCAGTCATTAAGCTGAAGGCATTCGTATTATTTTACGACTTTTCTCGACTGCTTAACACCGTTCATCTGAATTGAATTCTACAGAAAATAGTTGCGCTGGGTAACATAGACCTTATGCGAACATTTACATGTTTTAAGTAACATTATCGAATAAGGATATAACAGAAACAAAAAAGGCGCCGATCTGGCGCCTTTTCTGGTAAGCAAAAGAGATTAGGTAGCACGCTGCAAAAGCATGTTACGAATTTTACCAATTGCTTTAGTTGGGTTTAGACCCTTAGGACAAACGTTCACACAGTTCATGATGCCGTGGCAACGGAACACACTGAACGGGTCATCCAATTCTGACAAACGCTGATCACGAGCAGTATCACGCGTATCAGCCAAGAAACGGTACGCCTGTAACAAACCAGATGGACCGATAAACTTGTCTGGGTTCCACCAGAAAGATGGACACGCAGTTGAACAACATGCACACAGGATACACTCATAGAGTCCATCCAGCTCTGCACGATCTTCAGGAGTCTGAAGACGCTCAATAGCAGGCGCAGGCGTATCGTTAATCAAGAAAGGCTTAACCTTCTCATACTGTCTGTAGAATTGAGTCATATCAACGACCAAATCGCGAATCACAGGCAGACCTGGCAGTGGACGCAGAACAAGTTTGTCCTTTTCCACTACTTGAGAAAGCGCAGTAATACAGGCTAGGCCGTTTTTACCATTCATGTTCATACCGTCAGAACCACACACACCTTCACGGCATGAACGACGGAATGTCATCGAAGGATCTTTTTCTTTCAGTAACTGGAGCAAGTCCAGCACCATGATGTCTTTACCACCAGGTATCTCAATATGGATATCCTGCATGTAAGGAGCATCATCAGTTTCAGGGTTGTATCTGTATACACTTACCAGCATATCATCAGCCTCTTAGTAAGTTCTGATCTTGGGCGGGAAAGCGTCCATCGTCTTGGGCGCAAAATTCACCGCACGCTTTCCTATACGCTTGTTGTCTGGGTAATAGATCGAATGGCATAGCCAATTTTCATCATCACGCTCAGTGAAGTCGTTACGCGCATGCGCTCCGCGAGACTCTTTACGCTCTACAGCAGCAACTGCAGTCGCTTCAGCAACTTCTAACAAGTTTTCAAGTTCCAGAGCCTCAATACGTGAAGTATTGAAAGACTGGCTCTTATCTTCAAGATGCAGATTTTCAACTTTCTTACGGATTTCTCCGAGTAACTGCAACCCTTTGTCCATTGCGGCACCGTCACGGAATACACCGAAGTAAAGCTGCATAGTGCTTTGCAGTTCTTTACGAACATCAGCGATTTTTTCACCACCAGTGGAGTTATTCAGACGGTTTAAGCGCACCATTGCTGCTTGAATATCAGCTTCAGTTGCGTCTCTAACTTCATAGCCTTCACGCATTTGCTCTTCGATCTGCATACCTGCAGCGCGACCAAATACAACCAAGTCAAGCAAGGAGTTACCACCCAAACGGTTTGCACCGTGAACAGATACGCATGCCACTTCACCGCATGCAAACAAACCGTTCACAATATGGTCTTTGCCATCTGCATCTGGATTGATCACTTGGCCACCGATATTGGTTGGCAAACCACCCATCATGTAGTGACAAGTTGGAACAACAGGGATTGGCTCTTTAACAGGGTCAACAGCTGCGAAAGTTTTTGACAGTTCACAGATACCAGGCAGACGCGAGTGCAGAACTTCTTCACCTAGGTGATCAAGTTTTAGCAATACGTGATCGCCATCAGGACCACAGCCACGACCTTCTAGAATCTCAAGGATCATAGAACGGGCTACCACGTCACGACCTGCTAAGTCTTTAGCATTAGGTGCGTAACGCTCCATGAAGCGCTCACCGTCTTTGTTGATCAGATAGCCACCTTCACCACGGCAGCCTTCAGTTACCAATGTACCCGCACCAGCGATACCGGTTGGGTGGAACTGCCACATTTCCATATCTTGAGCTGCAAAACCAGCACGCAACGCCATGCCCATACCGTCACCAGTATTGATTAGAGCGTTAGTCGTAGAAGCATAAATACGACCTGCACCACCGGTAGCTAGGACAGTTGCTTTCGCTTTGATATAGACAGTTTCGCCTGTCTCAATACAGATTGCGATACAACCGACAACAGCATTGTCAGCATTCTTAACAAGATCTACGGCATACCATTCGTTAAGAAAGGTTGTACCCGCTTTCATGTTAGCTTGATACAGAGTGTGCAATAAAGCATGACCCGTACGGTCAGCTGCAGCACAAGTACGAGCTGCCTGAGTTGGGTTATCTGGACCTTTAGACTGACCACCGAAAGGACGCTGATAAATACGACCAATTTCGGTACGAGAGAAAGGTAGACCCATGTGATCAAGCTCAAAAACAGCTTGAGGACCTACTGAACACATATATTCGATAGCGTCTTGGTCACCAATATAGTCGGAGCCCTTAACGGTATCGTACATGTGCCAACGCCAATCATCATTCGGATCTGCACTTGCTATAGCACAGGTGATACCACCTTGCGCAGAAACCGTATGTGAACGAGTTGGAAACACCTTGGTGACACAGGCAGTATTTAAGCCAGACTGTGCCAACTGCAGCGAGGCACGCATGCCTGCACCACCACCACCGACAACGATGGCATCAAAGGTTAATGTACGCAGCTTTGTCATCTTTTATACACCCCATAGAATCTGAATGCCCCACACGACGTAAATAAACGCCAGTAGACCACATACGGATTGAACTGCGAAACGGATGCTAGTCTTTTTGATATAGTCAGTTGATACCGACCAAAGACCAATCCACGCATGAGCTACCATTGACAAAATTGCCAACAGGGTGAAGATGCGCATCGCTGTGTTCTGAAACAGAGAAGACCAAGAGGCATAGCTCAGATCAGAACTGAACAGCAAATAGCCGATCATGAAAATTGTGTAAGCCATCAGTACAGCAGCAGTTACCCGCTGCATCATCCAGTCGTAAAGACCACTGCGGCCAAAACTCGTAATACTTGTTACCATATCCATACTCCTGCCAGAAGGACAAGAACACCACCCGCAACCAAAGTTACTTTGGCAGCCAACGTACCTGATTCAAGTTCTTCACAGTAGCCGAAGTCCATAATCAGATGTTTGACACCCGCAACTAGGTGATACAGCAGTGCTGATACAAATCCCCATGCGATGAGTTTAGCCAGGAAGCTATCCCGGAGAAGATCAGCCGCGGCATTAAAGCCTGACTGAGATTCCAGTGACAATCCCAATAAGTACATTGCGAAGATGGCACCAAAGAACAGTGCTACACCCGTTACACGATGCAGTATTGAGGTGACCGCCGGAAGTGGCAGTTTAATGGTTTGTATATCTAGGTTTACAGGTCGTTTTTTGTTCACGGCTCTAGTTCACACTTTTGTAGTCCCTTTGCAGGACGGGTTGCTGGAAGTGCTTAGAAGCAGTAGTTCGATTTGCCGAACCGGCATTGCACATTTGTGTCATTGCACAACTGTACAATGTCAACTCAGGGCTCGAAGTATAGTCAGTTACGACATTGAATACAACGCGACTTGACGCCTGTACAACAATGGTCTAACACGCCTAAATACTGAGAAATATTTCAGCATTACCTGATAAGTTGACTAGGCTATTTTAGATCACTCTGTTATCTTAATTGTCGACATGTTGCATTGCGGTATTCATCTTTAGGTTGAATTGACAAACCATCGTCAACCTCTATAGTTGTCGAGTTCTCATTCAGGTAGTACCTGACAATGTAATCAAATGACCAGCGATAAGTCATTGTAATTATAACCGAATGATAGGAGCCACCTATGGCTGACAAGAAAGCACGTTTGACGGTCGACGGCCTGGACGAAGTTATTGAACTGCCCGTTTACTCCGGCACAGAAGGTCCAGATGTTATTGATGTCCGTCCGCTGACTGGAAAAGGTCTTTTCACCTATGATCCAGGCTTCGTTTCTACGGCGGCATGTGAATCACAAATCACTTACATTGATGGTGATCAAGGAATTCTATTACACCGTGGATACCCGATTGACCAGCTTGCTGAGAAATCGGATTACCTCGAAGTCTGTTATTTGCTGCTAAACGGCGAGCTTCCTGACGCCGAACAAAAGAAAACGTTCGTAAATACCATCAGTAATCACACGATGGTCCATGAACAACT
>REDB01000220.1 GCA_007693685.1 Oceanospirillales bacterium | reverse complement strand
AGAGTGTTGTTTTACCCGCCCCTGTGGCACCGGTGATCGCAAATAAACTGGTATCACAAAAAGGCGACTGGCGAAAGTCTACTTTGAACTCACCCTTCAAGGAGTTAAGGTTTTTTAGGCGCAAACTGAGTATTTTCATAGCTCATCAGACTCCACAACCAAGCTCTCCAACAGCTGTTTATGAAGTAGGATCAAGGCTTCTCGCTGAGAATCCTCCAACTCCTCTAACTGCAAACGGCGACTGAAAACCTCTTCTACTGATAATTCTTGCAGCTGTTGCTCTTCAACCTGCACTAAACCCTGCTGACTAGCCTGATGCTCCCGACGAATTCGCAACACTTCGATAGGCAAATCTGCAGTTAAGGCTTCAATTCGTGGCTGAAGATCCGTTAGATAAGCATCACTATCCACCCGTATTTCTAGCCAAGCTGGCCATTGTTCCGTTGCTTTTTTAGCAATGGCTTCAAGCTGCTTGGGTAACTCCGCTAAAGACGTTTTTAGTGAGATTAAATGCCTAAATTCAGGCACATCTTGTTCTATCACCGCTACAGATTTCACTCCCTCAAGATCCATCTCTATATCCACTAATAGCACTTTTTTCTGCTGCTGTGCTTCATCAAAACTTAGTGGAATGGGTGATCCGCAATAACGCATCACCTCACTTCCTGCGACACGTTGAGCACGGTGAATATGACCCAGTGCTAGATAATCAAAATCGGGGAAGGCATCCGCTGGAAAGGCATCGAGTAGACCAATATAAAGATCGCGAACCGATTCACTGACACTAGCACCTAAGGTGGTTAAATGCCCGGTACCGATGATCGGAAAACTCTTAGCTTGTTGATCCGCCAACAGTTTGATGGAATGGTAATGCTGTTGGATAGCATCTAATAATTGAGCCTGCTTCTGCTGCTGAGTCTGTCCAGCTTGACTGACCACTAGATCTCTGGGGCGAAGGTACGGAAGTGCACATAACCATGCTTGCTGCTCGCCCTGTCGATTGTGAAGCGGGATAACATGCTCCATTGGGTCTGTCATCAGCCCGGGCACAACGGTAATGTTTAAACGTGCCAATATCCCACTCGATTCATTCAGCATCGCCACAGAGTCATGATTGCCTCCTAAAACGACGCATTGGATATTAAGTTTACTGAGTTCAGCAAGACAGTAATGATAGAGTTCTCGCGCATAGCTGGGCGGTGTTCCTGTATCAAAAACATCACCAGCAACTAAGACAACATCCACCTCTTTCTCGACTACCACCGACAAAAGCCAGTTAACAAAAGCTTGATGCTCTGCTTGGCGTGTTTGACCAAAAAAATGCTGTCCTAGATGCCAATCAGAGGTGTGTAAAATTCGCATAAACCTGATATCCAATCAAAATGTTCGAGCAATATTAACATAAGCTGGTTTTTTAACTGCTCAAAGAGTGATGATCTGTTACAGTAGGATCTTATTTTTAAACCAATCGGTTCAATCTTTTTTAAGCCTAGTTATTCATCTTATGAACCTTCCAGCTAAACCTATTCCAGGACTGATTTGGATGCTTGCGGCACTGACTGCTTTAGCACCCTTGGCAGTCGATGCTTATTTACCTGCGTTTCCAACCATGGCACAGGATTTTGATGTTGCTGTACAACAAATAGAGCTGACACTGAGTGTCTTTCTCATCGGCTTTGCCTTAGGGCAGTTAACGGGTGGGCCTTTTTCAGACCATTTTGGTCGTCGTACCGCTATTTTCACTGGATTGTCGTTATTTTTACTAGGGACACTAGGCATAGTATTTGGACAAAGCATCGAAACCTTGTGGGGATCACGATTCCTGCAAGCGCTGGGTGGCGGAATCAGTATCGTCAACTCTTCAGCTATTGTGCGTGATATTTATAAAGGTGCTGATAGCGCCAGAGCCATGTCACGCATTTCTGCGATCATGATGGTAGCTCCGATGATGGCTCCTTTTTTGGGGAGCGCTATTTTACAAGTGGGTAGCTGGCGAATTATTTTTATCGTTTTAGTTCTTTACGCGATTACCTTGCTGTTCACTTTAAAAAAACATCTTCCTGAGACGCGTCAGTCGAATGGTCAACCTCGCTTATCTCCATTTAAGCGTTATCAACAGGTGATAACTCATCGTCGAGCCTTGGGTTACATACTTGCTGTTGCGATGGGTTATGGAGCCATGTTTGCATTCATCACAGGATCATCCAGTGTCTATATGGGCTACTTTGGTGCCAGCACAGCTCTGTTTCCCGTATTGTTTGGTGCTAATGTGGTAATGTTGTTGATCTTTAATAAAATTAACGCCCGAATCGTGCATCGCTTCACCCCAAAACGTTTGCTTGCGGTTGCTCAATACATTCAAATTTTTGTCGGTTTAAGCTTGATATCATTGATTACCATGACTGGTTTAGAACTTTGGCAAATGGTGGTTGGCATTATGCTTTTCATCGGATTGCAGGGATTCATTGTTTCCAATGGTACAGCCAGCACTCTTGAGTTTTTTCCTCACAGCGCAGCCACCGCTACAGCGCTGGTGGGAGCAACAGGTTTTGCCTTAGGAGGTATTTCGGGAGCCATCATCGGTATTTTTGGAGATGGATCGCCACTGTTTTTAATGATTACCATGACACTCGCGGTGATCTGTGGGGTTGTGTTAAGAAAGTTACTGCACCACAGACAAACACTCTACTTAAAAACAGACTAGACTATTGATAGTTAATAACGCTTTTTAAGCGATCACAAAAGGGATGAATAATGGAAGCGTGGCATCTTTGGCTGCTAGCCGGTCTTTTTTTAATGATACTAGAGCTATTGGGTACTGGTTTTGTTGCCTTTGCCTTGGGATTAGCCGCGCTTGCTGGAATGATTGCTGCTCTTCTTCATCTGCCTGCTGCTGCTCAATGGATCAGCTTTGCCATAGCGGCAGCCGTATTAGCGCCTTGGTTACGCAAAAAGTTTCACAACTGGGCTCCCTCAAGACGACGCAGTGGCTTGGCTGGTGAAAAACGCGCAATGGAAGGCTTACTACTACTGGATAACAACGGTCAATTGAAGGTGAAAGTTGAAAGTGACACATACTTTGTTCGTTCATTAAGTGATCGCAACTTAACCCCCGGAACACGTGTGACTGTTGTCGATTTCGATGGCATTACGGCACTGGTCGATTAATTTTATAACTTTTAGGAAACAACATAATGGATGCAATTTTACTTATCGCACTCGCCATCACCGTCATGGTGATTATTTTTGTAATAAAAGGATTGATGATTGTTCAGCAATCTGAGGCCGTCGTTATTGAGCGTTTAGGCTCCTATCATAAGACGCTCGCTCCAGGCATTAACTGGATTATCCCCTTCGTCGATCTACCGCGCTCAATCAAAATGCGTCGTTATCAAGTGATCAAGAATGAACAGGTTCCGATGGTGGTTGAAGAAACACGCATCGATCGCCGTGAAACGGTTCTAGACTTTCCCAGCCAATCGGTCATTACAGGCGACAACGTCAGTATCACTATCAATGGTGCCCTTTACTTCCAAGTCATTGATCCAGAACGTGCCGTTTACCAAGCTGAGAACCTTGTACAAGCAATTGAAATTCTTGCTAAAACATCACTTCGTTCAGAAGTAGGCAAAATGGAGTTGGATAAGCTCTTCGAATCACGACAAGAGATCAATGACAAACTTCAAATTGTCATGGATGAAGCAGGTAACAAATGGGGTGTGAAGGTCACCCGTGTTGAAATTCAAGATATCGACATTCCTAAAGATGTTGAAGATGCGATGCGTAAGCAGATGACTGCCGAGCGAGAAAGACGCGCATTAGTTCTTCAAGCCAGCGGTGAGCGTGAAGCTGCCATTGCTCGGGCTCAAGGTGAAAAAGAATCTGCGGTGTTAGTTGCCGAAGGTGACAAAACTGCATCGATCCTGAGAGCTGAAGGTGAACGCGAAGCCATCGATCAAATTATGGCTGCCGCAGAAGGTCGTATCGATCCGGAATTGGTAATTGGATATTTGATGGGGCTTGAGTACTTAAACACCCTTCCCAATATTGCAAAAGAAGGTGATAGGGTCTTTCTTCCTTTTGAATCATCGAGTGTTCTAGGTGCTGTGGGATCTCTACAACAACTACTGAGCCAGACTCAAAAATAACTTAATAAGTTGTCACTAATATGAATTCGTTCAGATCCTGTTAACACTGAATTACGTAACATCTGAAGATAAGTTTCTGCTTAGATGTCCAGGTCAAGGAACCCAGACATCATTTGGTAGTCGAACAATCGAATGTTGATATATGTCATTGCACTTATCAATAAAGAAAGTTCTAATATAGATACAAACCTAAAGCCCGATAGCCGATCGTCAGAATTAGCACGGGTTCAACCGTCAATGAAAGGGTAAACACTATGGCAAATCCTAGCCGTCGCAGTTTTTTGAAAAAAGGTATGTTCGGTCTCGCAGCTCTGCCACTAGGCATGGGTGTAATGACCTCTAAAGCTTTTGCAGCTACCTTGCCACCATTAAGTGAAGATGCTCCTAATGCTAAAGCACTTAACTACGTTAAAGTAGCCGCTGATGCAGCTGATCATCCAGCTTTCAAAGAAGATGCTTACTGCGATAACTGCATGTTCTGGCAGCCAGATACTAATGGTTGTACCTTATTCCAAGGTTTCTCTGTAGAAGCTAAAGGCTGGTGTCAATCTTGGGTTAAGCGTCCAGGTTGATCTGAGACTTAGCTGATTCGTTCAAGTCTTAGCATTTGTAACGAAAATGACTTAAATAAAGCCCCTGTTGCGAAAGCTCAGGGGTTTTTTGTTTAGATTTTATATCATGAGAAATCGCTTCTTGATATGATGAATTTACGCAGTTGTTTAAAATGAACTAACCTAGCACGTGGCTTATCATTTTCAAATGAAATCACAATCCTCAACACCTTTGCTTCGCAAAATCCTTGCGCCCTCCTTAGGTTTAGTGGTGGCAGTGATTTTTTTTATGATGGCTTCTCTATACAAACAAACCTTTGAGGAACAACAACGAGCAGTTCAAATTGAACGTGTTGCTGAAATTCGTGCGAATATTGAAGGCGCATTTAACGGTGCAACAAATTTGACTGCAGGCTTGGTCGCCTTTGTCAGTTCAACAGGCGAAATTAGCCAAGAATTCTTTGATCAACTCAGCCAGTCGCTTATTGAGCAAAACCAGCTGATCAGAAATATCACCTTAGCTCCGGATAATGTTATTCGCTATGTTTATCCACTGGCGGGTAATGAAGCCGCACTAGGCTTAGATCTTCTTAACCATCCGACCCAAGGCGAAGCAACCAAAGTCATGATCGATTCTGGCTCTCCAGTACTTGCGGGTCCATATAACTTAGTACAAGGTGGCGTTGGTGTTATTCACCGAGTACCTATTTTCTTAAACGCAGATTTCGGTACTCAATATTGGGGATTAATGAGCACCCCTATCGATTTTACTGCTCTGTTAGATTTATCCGGTATCAATGATCCTAAGCTAGATTTAACAATTGCCTTGCGAAGTCTCGAGGGAACCGGTGCTGACGGTGTTATTTTTTGGGGTGAAGAAGCAGTTTTCAATCATCCTAATGCCTTACACACATACATCAATGTATTGAATGGTAGATGGGAAATTGCTGCTATCGCAGATGAGGATCTTCCATTAGTAGGCCAAAGACTTATTCTTTCAGTAAAACTGATCGGTGGAATTTTTGCATTACTGACCACCTTTATGATTTGGCAGATATTGAGAATGAATGAGCGCCTTCATTCCTCACAGCTACAATATCGGCAACTTGCACAGCATGATAGTTTGACCGGTTTGCCCAATCGCATTCTTTTAAGTGATCGTTTTGAGCAGGCTGTTGCAAGGGCCGAACGAAATCGTGAAAACCTAGTGTTACTCTATATGGACCTAGATGGCTTTAAACGGATTAACGATGATCATGGCCATCAAATTGGTGACCTAGCACTAGCAGAAATAGCTAAACGTTTCCGCAACACCATTCGCGGTAGTGATAGCGTTGTTCGAATGGGTGGTGATGAATTTATCGTACTTTTGGAAAATGTTCACAATGTAGATTCCGTTCTTACCATTAGTGACAAGCTTCTTAAATCGGTAAGCCAACCTATCGAAATCAATTCGCTCGAATTTACACTTGGCATGAGCATTGGTGTTGCCTGCTTTCCAAATGATGGTCTAACGTTAGACCAGCTTATTACAGCGGCAGATCATGCTATGTATCAAGCCAAGACAGCAGGGAAGAATCAAATAAGCTGGTCATCGGATCCTAATATTTATTTTGCTCGTTGAGACAAATACAGCTAGGGCTGAAATATGAATAAAACCTCTATTTTCCGCTCACTCATTATTACTGCAAGTCTATCAACACTGGTTTTTTTAGCCATACTCGCTTCGATACTCTATTTCGGCACCATGACGCCGATGGAGAAACTAGCCAAATCTGAAGCACTGGATAATGTTCGTCAGAAACTAGATCTACACTTACGATCTAAAGAGGATTCTGTGCTATCCATTGCCGCTTCACTGGCACGAGACAACCAAATCAAACAAGCTTTGACAGAAAACAATCGAGAGCTCGCTGTATCAAGCCTTAGCAATCTCACCGAAGACTTTGCCGCCATAACCGACTATCGAATGATCCGAGCACAGGTAATCGATAGTCAGGGAATCATTTTCGCAAGATCTTGGGACTTAGATTTTTTTGGTGAACCTGCACCTCACCCTATGGTGCCAGTCACCATGCGTGAGAAACAAGCGTCCGCCTCCTTCAGCTTAGGCAATGCTGGAATAGGAATCATAGGATTTGCACCAATAATTCATGGGCAAGAGTTAAAAGGTGTTATCTCCGTTACTCAAGGTGTTGGCTCAGTGGTCAGATCCATGCAAGAGGATCAACTGGAATGGGTTTTATTACTCAGTAAACAGGCTATTCTAGAGCGTTTTTCTGGTCGTTACCCTCCTACACTTGAAGCGTTACCTTCGTTAAGTGATGACTACTTTTTGGCTCACGAAGAGTGGTTTAATCTACCACTAGCACAAGCTTTAGTGCCTGATCTACCGACCAAAAAGTTCGATGAACCTACTGTTATTTACCATAACAACCAAGTGATTTATGACTTTCCTATTTTTGATCGTTCTGGCAACTATATAGGCAGAAGTTTATTGGTCGGAAAACAGGACGCCATCTTATCAAGATTAGAAAGCATTCAATCCGCTACCTACCAACTAATCGCAGCGACACTCATCATAGTCAGTGGAGTTGTCGCCTTACTATTAATATTGGTCAGACGACGCATTCTTCTTCCTGTTCAAGAGGTCATTTCAGTCATCAATGAAACTCTTAATTCAGGTCGTTTTTCCAACCGAGTCAGAATCTATCGCCAAGACGAATTGG
>REDB01000184.1 GCA_007693685.1 Oceanospirillales bacterium | reverse complement strand
GCTTAATTGAAGAGCTAAAAACTAAAAATATAGATGCACTTGTTGTTGATCTTCGTAATAACGGTGGCGGTTCACTGCGTGAAGCTAATGAACTAACCGGCTTGTTTATTAGCCGTGGTCCAACCGTTCAGATTCGTGATGCAACTGGTCGTGTTGATATCCTTGGTGACTTTGATCCTAAAGTAGCTTGGAGTGGCCCTATGGCAGTGATTGTTAACCGCCTCAGTGCATCAGCTTCAGAGATTTTTGCAGGCGCTATACAGGATTATAATCGTGGTTTAGTGGTTGGTAGCCGTACATTTGGTAAAGGAACTGTGCAAACGTTACTACCCCTTGAGCATGGTCAGATGAAGCTAACACACGCTAAGTTTTACCGAATTTCTGGTGAAAGCACGCAAAATAAAGGTGTAGAACCACATATTATTTTTCCAACCTTGTTTGACGAGAAAGTTGTTGGTGAAAGTGCATTAGAAGGTGCACTTCCCTGGGATACGGTTCATCCAGTGCGTCATGGTCGCTTCCCAAGCTTAACTCCAGTGTTAGACGATTTAATCCATCGTCACGAAAATCGTGTTGCTGACAACCCAGACTTTGTTTTTATGCAGCAGCAGGTTGAACGCAGCAGAGAACAGCGTCAGTTGACTGAAGTGCCTTTAAACATTTCAGAAGTCCGTAATCAACGTGACGAAGTTGAACGCTGGCAGATAAATACTGAAAATGAGCGTCGCATGGCTAAAGGCGAACCACCTATTGCTAAATTGAGCGATCTAGATGATTTGCTTCCCAAAGACAGCCAAGGTCGATCTATAAACCCAGAAGCTGAATCAATTTTATTTGAAACAGCCGAAATCATGGTCGACTTTATTGATCTTCACCTGTCAAACACCGCTCAAACATCAAATAGAGTTGTGAATGGCAACTGATAACAATGATAAAAAGCCAGCCTCTTCAGATGAAGGGGCTGAGCAACCCAAGAAAGGTAACAAAAATCTAGTAAAAATCATTGCTGCACCTATAGTCATTATCCTCATCGGAATAGCTGGTTTCTTTGGTTATGGTGCACTTCAGCAACAAACTGCTGCAAACCAAGTTAACCTTGAGAAATTTGGTTTTGATCTTCGTGGAACTTCACAATTTGAAACCTCTGAAGGCGTACTAGGCCAAACTCAACTCCCTCCTACTTTTGGCACTGAAAACCTAACGCCGGCTGAACGCGTAGTTCATAGTCTTGTTCGTGATAGAGAAAATCTCATCATCGAAAACAGAACACTCAGGCAGCAAGTAGAAGCATTAGAAATACAATTAAAAAGTTTTGAAGAAGATCGTCGTATCGCTGAGCATTTTATGCCGGAAAACTTCAATCAAGAATTACAACGTGTTGAACGAATGCTGCTGACATATTTACGTCAATCTGCAGATGCTCAGCGCTTTAGCAACTTCCGTCTTGAAATTATGGCAGCCGCGGGTCGTATGGAGTATGAACGTTTCGTTTTCACTAATGCGCTTATGCTAGATGCTGTGCAAAGAACTGAAATCGTTGTCGACTTCCTACCGGCATTTATGTTTTGTGTCGGTGATGCAGTGGACTTAGCCGCTAACAATTTTAGTGAAGAGCGTGAGATACGTGACTTTTTTGGTAGTCCTGACAACCATCGTTTACCACCTATCTTACAGGAAGACCTTGATATAGTTCTTCCTCCTTGCCAAAGAGAACTAAGAACAGGTTTGCAGCAACACATGGCACACCTTCTTCCGTAGTTTAAACTACATACTCACAAATTTTGTCCTGTACAACCTTTAACCCCTTCTATCTATCCGTGAAAACTGAGCATTTTTTATGCAAAAGGTATCAACTTATTTACAAGACCTGTATAATTTGACCTCTTTTTTCGTGGAACTGATACTTCGCCAGTAGCGTATCAGCTAAACGATTAATGCTAACCGACCCTGTATAACTGGCGATACAGGCTGGAAGCTGCAACTGCAGCGAACTATAGGACAATTTCATGAGCGAAAGCTTTGCTGATCTTTTTGAAGAATCTTTACTATCTCTGGATATGACTCCAGGCACACTGGTTACTGGTGAAGTCGTCGATATCGATAGCGACTGGGTAACCGTCAATGCCGGTTTAAAATCTGAAGCGGTTATTCCTCGCTCACAGTTTTTAAACGACAATAACGAGCTAGAAATCAAACTAGGTGACTTTGTTAAAGTTGCACTAGAAGCTGTTGAAGATGGTTTCGGTGAAACTCGTCTATCACGCGAAAAAGCTAAGCGTTCAGAGGCTTGGGAAGTTCTTCAAAGCAAATTTGACGCAGAAGAAACCGTTAAAGGTTACATCTCTGGTAAAGTCAAAGGCGGTTTTACTGTCAGCATTAACAATATTCAAGGTTTCTTGCCAGGTTCATTGGTTGACGTGCGTCCAGTTCGTGACGTTGACCACCTTGAAGGCAAGGAATTAGAGTTCAAGCTGATCAAGCTAGATCCTAAGCGTAACAACATCGTTGTTTCTCGCCGTGCGGTTATGCAAGAAGCTAACAGCGCTCAGCGTGATGAGCTTCTAGCTGCTCTAGATGAAGGCCAAGTGGTTAAAGGTTTCGTTAAGAACTTAACTAACTACGGTGCGTTCATCGATCTAGGTGGCGTTGACGGTCTACTACATATCACTGATATGGCGTGGAAGCGTATCTCTCACCCAAGCGAAATGTTGAACCCAGGTGATGAAATCTCTGTTCGCATCATCAAGTTCGACAAAGACTCTGGCCGTATCTCTCTTGGCCTGAAGCAACTGTCTGAAGATCCTTGGGAAGCGATCAAAAACCGTTACCCAGCAGGTTCTAAAGTTGCCGCTCGCGTTACCAACCTAACTGATTACGGCTGCTTTGCTTCTATCGAAGACGGCGTTGAAGGTCTGGTACACGTTTCTGAAATGTCTTGGACTAACAAGAACATCCACCCATCTAAGATCGTTCAGATCGGTGATGAAGTAGAAGTGATGATCCTTGACGTTGATGAAGAGCGTCGTCGTATCTCTTTGGGTATCAAACAGTGCACTGTTAACCCATGGATCGCTTTCTCTGAGAAGTTTGCAGCTAACGATAAAGTCACCGGTACTATCAAAACTATCACTGACTTCGGTATCTTCGTTGGTCTTGATAACGATCTTGATGGTCTGGTTCACATGTCTGATATTTCTTGGGAAGCGGATGCTGAAACAGCACTTCGCCAGTACAAGAAAGGTGACGAAGTTGAAGCAGTTATCCTGTCGATCGATGCTGAAAAAGAGCGTATCTCTTTGGGCATCAAGCAATTGGAAAGTGATCCATTTGCTGAGTTCGCAGCAAGCAACGACAAAGGTACTATCGTTAACGGTACCGTGAAGAGCGTTGATGCTAAAGGTGCAGTGATTGAACTGGCTGAAGGCGTAGAAGCTCAACTGAAAGTATCTGAACTATCTGCTGATCGCGTTGAAGATGCTACCAGCATCCTGAAAGAAGGCGATGCTGTAGAAGCTAAGATCATCAATGTTGACCGTCGCAACCGCGTTATCAACTTGTCGATCAAGGCTAAAGATCAAGCTGAAGAGAAAGCAGCTATCAGCGCTGTTCGCAATCAAGAAGTCGAAGTGGCAGGTCCTACCACTATCGGTGATCTGATCAAGCAACAGATGGCTAACCAAAACAACTAAGCATTAGTGTTTTGTGAAAAAAGGCACCTTCGGGTGCCTTTTTTATTTCTGAAATTATTAATTTTAAGGTATCAATATATTTAGCGGCTGAGGATGAGCAATGCCATATCCCTGCGCATAGGTCACACCAAAATTTGAAAGCATCTCAAGCATATCTTCGGACTCGACAAATTCAGCTACTGTTTCCAATCCCATCGCTTGTGCTACCTGAGCAATAGACTTTACAGTGACTTGATCAACCGGATGGGTCAGCATATTGCGAACAAAACGACCATCTATCTTCAAATAATCAAACTGATACCGATACAAATATTCATAAGAAGCAAAACCGGTTCCGAAATCATCTAACGCCACTTTGCAGCCCATAGCCCGTAGAGCATTGATCACTTTAGACGCTATACTCTCATCCTCAATAACTTCTGTTTCTGTGATTTCAAAACAGATCTTATGTCTTTCAACACCATACTTTTCAAAGCAGCTTTGAATATGCTCAATAAGTCCGGTGGAAATCAGTGTTTGTCCGGATAAGTTAATTGAACAACGAGCAGTATTTTCAAGCCTATCTTTTCGCTCAGATAAATACTTAAATGTTTCTTCAATTACCCAATAATCCACAATAGACATGTAACCGAACACTTTAGCGACATTTAAGAACTGAGCTGGTGCTAAGACATCACCTCGATCATTCTGAATACGAATCAGAATTTCATACATCAAACCGTCAGAAACCTTTGCCGTTGTTAAAGGCTGTATTCTTTGTGCATATAGCCGCAACTGGTCGTTATCAATGGCTTTTTTGAGTAGATCGAATTGATCAATTAACGCCTGACGCTGCTCAATGAGTGTAACAGCCTGCGATTCTTTCCAGATACGTCGTGGCATTTTTCTAGCCACATCAACCGCTTGGCTAAGAGCGGTTAGACATTTAACGGGGGAATCAAGCTTAGTATCAAAAGGAATTGATGCGATTGCAACTTGGATCGGACGTTTATTGTTTTCTATCTCTGTCAATGGACGGTTCAATGTGTCGTAAAGCTGATTCAATTGAGCATCTGATATTTCTGTTTCGTCAGACATTAACCAAACATAACTGCCTGCACTTAAACGGGATAACTGGCGACACTGAAGTGAATTCAATTGTTGACTGAGAGCTCGCTCAATCTCACAGGCAGCATCAAAGCCAATCATTAAGCGCAGATCGTCAAAGTCCAATATCTCTAACTGAACTAGCCGATATTGATCTTGGTGATTTTTGCTAAGCCATCTGTCTAAGAATGCGTTCAAGCCACGATCATTTTGTAACCCAGTCAAGTGATCACGAACAGCTTGTCGCCTAAAACCTTCCAATAAGAGATTTCGTTCTAAACTTAAAGTTGCCACCAAATGTGCCAATAACAGAACACTTGATAACTGCAATAAAACCTTAATCAATCCATCAATATCGACTATCAACTGTACATCTGCCCATCCTTTTAGGGCAAAAATGACAAACGCCATAGCGAAAACAGGTAATAACGAAAATAGCGTAGCTCGAGCAGCAGTAAGAACTAACCAGCAGAGTAATGGAAAAAAAGTATAGGCTGTTGCAGTAGCATAAAGAGACTGTCCTTGCACGCTCAGTAATACACTCATAGATGCCATGAAGAGGCCAATAAAGAGCCATATTTTTAATTCTTTTCTGGAAAGATCATCTATTAAATGATCAAAGAGATCCTTTCTATCAAGTAAAACGAGAACGGCGATCGGAGCAAAAAGCATTACACCGAAAGCTTCAAAAGCCCAATAAACCAGCCAGATATCATGAAAAGCATAACCATCTAATGGATTTTCCAGCATGATACCCACAGTGCCTAATAAACTACTGATACCAGATGCTAATAAAACTCCGCCTAGGTAAAGCCTAATTAGTTGCTGAGTGGGCGTTAGATCTGATGAGGCAGACTGCATTGCTTTAGCACCCAGCCAACTTCCCAAAGCTAAGCCAAATGAAAAGAGTAAACTTAATGACCATGAAGAACTTTGGAACACCTGACTCCAGAAGATCATCGCGATGATTAAAACAGGTAAGACTCTTGAACCAAAAACCAATACAGCGGCTAAAAAAATACCTGCAGGAGGCCATATAACCGAAAGCGAATAGTCTTGAAGGGTAAAGAAGCGCGATAATTCAGAAGAAACAACTAGAAAAACAAATAGATAAATAAGAACCTTGAAGGAAGCGGGCCGCATTCTTTGCTTGCCAGGTATAAATGAAACCACTCGCGACCCCGCTTTAGTTAGTATTATTTACCTCAATAATAGAACAATACGGCTTGTCATGCTTGCAAGATCATGGTGTTTAAATTAGCCGCGAAAAATGATCCCCTCCTCCATTACAAAGTCGACCAAATCATCATCACACTCTATTTCATCATCTTTGATCTCATAGACGTTCAGTACTGACATGCCTGACTCAATCATTGAGTCTTTACGACCACTGACCAACGGATGCCTATCTGGTAAAGGTTGTCCTTCATGAACTAAACGATAGGCACAACTAGGTGGTAACCAATGGAATTCTGAAACATCTTGAGGTCTTAGTTGAACACATGACGGGACTAAGACCGTTCTCTCTTGATAACGTGTGCATCGACAGGTTTCGTCGTCAAGGAGATGGCAAACAACCGAGGTATAAAAAATCTCATCAGTGTCTTCATCTTCAATTTTATGCAAACAGCACAAAGCGCAACCATCACAGAGTGACTCCCACTCTTCATGATTCATTTCATGTAATTTTTTTCGCTGCCAGAATGGAAGTTGCTCAGTCATTAACGAACTCCTGACTCTGGACGATCTTTAAAGAGATCTAATAAATACTCTTCCTTGGGAGGTGGCATTTGCAGGAAAAAACCTTTTTCACGAATCGATGCAACAACACTCTCAACATCAACACGCGCCAGTTTGCGACCAGGTAAAATAGGCATATCCATCACGTGCAAAGCTTTACCAAAACGATCCATTAGCGCTTCAGGCACCTGTTTTAAGCCATCACTTTTATCTACATAAAGATACATTTCATCTTTTCGAGAACTGCGATATATCGAACAAATAAGCATCAGGTTTCCTGTGTTTCAGCGGGTTGGTTATCTATTTCTTTCAATGCATTCATTAACGGGTCAGCTAACAGCCCTTTCCTCCACCCCTGCAACGATAGAGGCAAATGGTAACAGCCTTGATCATCTTTCGAGTTGATCAGTTTTTCAATATCTCGGCGACGAATTAAAAGCTCTGGCAGTAGATTTTCCTTTTTGGCTATTTCTTTACCAATTGACTTTAATCTCTTCAAGGCTGCACTGTTATAAACGTGTAATGGTAGCTGGATAGGTTTCGGTGGATCTGTCTCAGCTGACTCTTGCGCCTGCTTTAGAATATTCAAAATGATTTTGCCATCATCTTTAAGATGCTGAGGCCTGAGAGCTCGAAGATCGCTTAGCTGTTTAAGATTGGTTGGCCAAGAGTCTATGATGGTGACAATGGCTTCATTTCTTAAAACATGAGGTCGACAAAGATTTCGTTCACGACAGGCCTGTTCACGCCAAGCAGTTAAATCTCGCAAACCTGCTAAAGTAGAGGCTGAGCGAATATTCATTTGCGTAAAACGCAAATAATAATCCAAACCTTCAGGGTCCTCATCTCTCGACGAGTTACACAGAGATTGGCATTCGTCCAGCATCCATTCATATCGCCCCAAAGCCTTAAGTTCATCGGTTAACTGCTTAGCTATGGCTGGCAGGTAGGCAACATCAAGCGCAGCATATAGGGTTTGTTCTTCAGAAAGTGGGCGTTGAAGCCAGTCTGATCGAG
>REDB01000231.1 GCA_007693685.1 Oceanospirillales bacterium | reverse complement strand
TTGGTTATTTACCTTCTGGCCGCGCTGACACCCTGGCTGTACAGCAAACAACAGGCCCGAACAGCTAACATCTTGGCTATTGCTCCGGCGATTCTTACCATTTGGTTTGCCTCTAATATTCCGTTAATTGCTAGTGGCGGAATACTTGTTCATGAATACGTATGGATACCAGGGCTAGACATTTCACTGACCATGGTACTAGATGGCCTATCACTAATGTTTGCACTACTAATATGCGGCATTGGTACTTTTATTCTGCTTTATGCAGGTAGTTATCTTAAGGGACATAAAGATTTAGCGAAATTTTTAGTGACACTGCTAGCGTTTATGGGATCCATGCTCGGATTAGTCCTCTCCGACAATCTCATCACACTATTCGTATTCTGGGAACTAACCAGCATAACCTCTTATTTATTGATCGGTTTTAAACACGAAAGCGCTGAAGCTCGTAAAGCAGCCTTGCAAGGCTTGATCGTCACTGTCGGTGGAGGACTTGCACTGCTGGCAGGTCTAGTCATCCTTGCTGGTGTTGGAGGCAGTTACTCACTGCAAGAAATTTTTAACAGTTCGGAAGTATTAACAGATCACCCTCTTTACGTTGGCATGATGATCTGCATCCTTTTAGGTGCATTTACTAAATCTGCCCAGTTCCCCTTCCACTTCTGGCTACCCAATGCGATGGCAGCACCAACACCTGTCAGTGCTTATCTTCATTCTGCAACCATGGTTAAAGCTGGTATCTATTTGATGGCTCGCCTCTACCCAGAACTCGGGGGAACAGAGTTTTGGATTAACACCTTGACCTCTTTCGGTGCCTTAACAATGCTGACTGGAGCCTTTATGGCCGTCCGCAGCACCGATCTGAAAAAACTACTTGCTTACTCAACGGTCATGGCATTAGGGACTTTAACGCTACTCTTAGGTCTAAGTACAGAACTTGCGATGATGGCCTTTGCTGCTTATTTATTGGCACACTCACTCTACAAAGGTGCGCTATTTATGCTCGCGGGAATTGTTGACCATGAAACTGGAACTCGTGATGTCACGAAGTTAGGCGGATTACGCAGGTTGATGCCAATCACGGCAATCTGCACCCTAGTGGCTGCATTCTCATTAGCAGGTCTACCGCCGATGTTTGGATTTGTTGCCAAAGAATTGCTTTTAGAATCACTATTAGCGGGACCTGTTGGTTTACTTGTTGTCTTAATGGTTCTAACTTCGGCAATATTTGTCGTTGTTGTTGCCGCCGTAATAGCATTAAGACCCTTCTTTGGTCGCTTTGTACCTCAAGCCCGAACAATTCATGAAGCACCTAAACTGATGCTAGCTGGACCAGTTGTTCTAACTACCTTGTCGTTATTTGCGGGCTTATTCCCTGCTATGACAGGTCAATTTATTACGCTTCCCGCTTCTATGGCTGTGGCTGGTCAACCTATAGATGGATATTTGGCACTTTGGCATGGCATTAACTTACCTCTACTTATGTCGATTGTCAGTCTTGCTGCGGGCTATGGCTTATATCGTTATTGGGATACGTTTAGAGATACCATAAGCATTTTAAATCCAATAATTCAGCGTGGACCGGAAGCTGGTTATTTCCGTTTTATGCAAGGTATTGTCTCAATTGCAGAGTGGCAGACACGCGTACTACAAAATGGATCCATGCGAAATTACTTGCGAACTATTTTACTGAGTTTCGTTGCTATTACCGGCTACACATTATTATGGCGTTATCAAGTTCACTGGAATTGGGATATAAATGTTTATCTTCACGAAATTGTTGTGGTATTGATACTCGTCGCATCATTAATAGCCGTCAGTATAACGGGATCTCGCTTAGGTGCTGTTGCCACTATGGGGGCTGTAGGATTTTCAGTTGCACTTATTTTTGTTCTATTCAGCGCACCTGACTTAGCTATTACTCAAATTCTAGTAGAGACATTAACAGTCATTTTATTGGTATTAGTACTTTTCCGTCTGCCTGGCTTTTCAAATATCTCATCACCATCTGAGCGAGGAAGGGATGCATTTGTTGCTGTCTTAACGGGTACTTTAATGACACTGCTCATCATGGTTACTATCGACGTTCAAATATTCCCTTCAATTTCTGATTATATGATCGAAAACAGCCAACCTTTGGCATACGGAAGAAACATTGTAAACGTTATCCTTGTGGATTATCGCGCGCTGGATACATTGGGTGAGCTTTTCGTATTAGCACTTGCTGCATTGGGTGTCTATGCGATGATTAAATTCCGTCCGGATACTCAGCCTGGTGCCAACCATTATGCAGGCACATTGATATTGCCACCCAAGCAAGTTCCGGAGAAACACTTAGTCTTGTCGTTGGAAGAACGCAAACAGCTTAGGGAACAGCAAAAAATAGCCGAACAGCATACAAAGAAATCATCTGAATCTGTGGACAAAGATTTAGAAAACTCATCTGATCACATATTTAATAGTGATAGATCGAAAACAAATGCCGCAAATACTAGTACTTCAGCTATAAAAGAAATCAAAAATAATCAGGAATCAGACAAGGGAGCTCAGTAAAACATGAAGCCAGGTACTTTGATTCTTCATGTAGCGGCTAGGTTTTTAGTGCCCTTGCAGCTACTTTTTTCTATATTTTTGCTTCTACGTGGACACAATGAACCGGGTGGAGGCTTTATTGCTGGACTTGTTGCATCGGGAGCTTTTGCACTCTACCTATTCACATTTGGGGCAGTCATGACTCGTGATTTGATGAGAATAGATCCACGTAATATCATAGGTATAGGGCTTTTTTTGGCAATGGCCTCTATTTTTCCAGCCTGGATTCAAGGAGAGCCCTTCTTTACAGCGCAATGGTGGCCGGTGATGCTACCAGGAGGGAATGAAATAAAGTTATCAACACCTCTGCTTTTCGACATAGGTGTTTATTTAACTGTTTTTGGTTCCGTCATGATGATGTTCGTCACATTGACTGAAACTGAAGAACGTGTGTAGGAGATCTGTATGGAACCCATAATGGCCGTAACAGTCGGTTTTTTGTATGCAGCAGCAATTTATATGATGCTTAGGAGAAGCATTGTTAAGCTTGTAATCGGGTTGATGCTCCTCTCAAATGCCGCAAACTTACTTATATTTACATCTGCTGGCATGACTCGCGGAGCCCCTCCGCTGATTCCTTTGGGTGCAATGCAGCCAGAAGGCATTATTGCAGATCCCTTACCACAGGCATTAATTTTAACCGCAATTGTCATTGCATTCGGTGTACTTGCTTTTGCAGTAGTACTCATACATCGTGCTTACAATATTTTGCATACTGATAACTTGGATCTGATGAAGGATACCGATACGTGAGTCCTGAAGTTGCGCTGCCGATTATAATCCCTCTGATGACAGGAACGCTTACGCTATTGGCATGGCGTTCTAATATATTGCAAAAAATACTGTCTGTTGTTGGTAGTATCGCTTTGTTAATCTCAAGCATTTGGCTATTAACTAGTGTAAAAGAACAAGGCCATGTCGTACTTTATATGGGCAACTGGGTTGCCCCATACGGCATTACACTTGTTGCAGACATGTTAAGTGCAATCATGGTATTTCTTACTGGTATGACCGCTGTTGCTATTGCTGTCTACTCTTTGGCATCTGCCTCTGCTAGTCATGAGAGATTTGGTTATTACCCTTTAATGCATTTATTGCTAGCAGGGGTTGCTGGATCATTTTTAACCGGCGACATCTTTAACCTATATGTATGGTTTGAAGTCATGCTGATTGCTTCATTTGCCCTGCTAATATTAGGTGGTGAACGAGCACAGATGGAAGGCGCTGTAAAATATGTCACGATGAATTTACTTTCATCAGCTATTTTCCTCAGTGCGATAGGTTTGCTTTACGGATTAGTCGGTACACTTAACATGGCCGACATTGCAGTGAAACTATCTGAAGCTGAGCATACGGGTTTAGTTGATGTTATTGCTGTGATGTTTATGGTGGCGTTTGGCATTAAAGCGGCTGCTTTCCCATTATTCTTTTGGCTTCCAGCGTCTTATCATACAGGCCCTGTCGCGGTATCCGCCCTCTTTGCTGGCTTACTTACCAAAGTAGGCGTATATGCACTGTTTCGTGTTTTTTCACTTATTTTCAACCAAAGTATTGAATTCACACATCAATTGCTGATTTGGATTGCTGTCTTTACCATGGTTACTGGTGTTTTGGGTGCAGCTGCTCAGTTTGAATTCCGTCGCATTCTATCGATTCATATTATTAGTCAGATAGGATACATATTGCTCGGATTAGCTTTATTTACACCTCTGGCACTTGCTGGAGGGGTGTTCTTCATTATCCATATAATCATCGTTAAAACTAATTTATTCCTGATTAGTGGTATCACACATCGTTTATTAGGTACTTACGAGCTTAAAAAACTAGGTGGAATTTATAAGAGCCGCCCTTTCCTTAGTATTTTATTCTTGGTATCAGCATTATCTCTTGCTGGACTACCTCCTCTGTCCGGCTTCTTTGCGAAATTTATCCTTATAAGAGCAGGTATTGAAGCAGAGGCTTGGGTAGCCACTGGAGCAGCTCTATTTGTTGGTATGTTGACCCTTTACTCTATGATCAAAATCTGGTCTGAGGTTTTTTGGAAATCCTTACCAGATGAAACTGATAGCAGTGCAATTAATCAACAAATGACACCCTCATTAGCAATATTGTATCTGCCCGTTATCATCTTAACTGTTTTAACTCTTCTCATAGGACTAATGGCACAACCCATCTACATGATATCTGAGTTTGCTGCTGAACAATTGTTAAATCCAAGTGGTTATATTGAAGCAGTATTGGGAGTTAAGCCATGATGGGGTTTATGTGGAACCTATTGCTTGCTTTGATCTGGGTTGTTTTAACTGGTGATCTTAGTGGGGTAAATTTATTTGCTGGAATGATAGTTGGCTATATGGTTTTGGGATTAGTGCAACGCCAAATCCCAATGCTTAAAGGTTACACACGTCGATTACCGAGATTGATTCGTTTTATCTTCTTTTTCTTTACAGAGTTAATCATGGCAAACATGCGTGTTGCATTTGATATTATTACTCCTGTTTGGCATATGAAACCTGGTGTGATCGCTTTTCCATTGGAGGCTCGCACAGAGATGGAGATCACCATGGTTGCTAATATTATTTCGCTAACACCCGGAACCCTAAGTTTGGATGTTTCAGACGATAGACGGGTGTTGTTTATCCATGCGATGTTCCTTGATGATGAGCAGTCTGTACGAAATGACCTCAAAGAGATGGAGCGTCGGGTTTTAGAAATCCTTCGCTAACCGATTTAACAGGAGGAACTGTGCAATTTGTCATTTATTTCAGCTTTGCTACTATGAGCTTAGCAATGGTTATTATTTTTGTTCGTCTGATCCTAGGTCCAACCCTGCCTGATCGCGTCGTTGCCCTTGAGCTTTTGGCATCGGTCATCGTTGCTATGATTGGTGCTTATGCAATTTACACCGATACGTCTAGTTTCATAGATGTAGCTATCGTTGCAGCACTAACTGCATTTTTAGCTGCTATTGGCTTTGCTCGATTCCTTGAGCGCGGAGGTCCTCGAGATGATTGATTGGATAATTATGTTATTAATGCTAAGCAGCTCTATTTTTATTTTGCTTGCAGCGATAGGCATCCTTAGACTGCCAGACTTACTTACACGCATGCACGCTAGCACCAAAGCAGGCGCTTTAGGGATTACCTTGATGATGGTTGCAGCTAGCTTTCACTTTTTTGATTCAGTTGTGATGGCGAAAAGCTTGGCTGTTATCATTTTCATCTTGATAACTGCGCCTATCGCTGCTCATGCCATCGGACGCGCAGGCTACTTTGTTGGTGTACCTATATGGAGTAAAACAGTGAAGGATGAGCTGATCAACTGTTATGATCCTGATTCTCACCGATTAATGAGCGGATTGGAAACAGAAGAAGAGCTGGAGGTTTACCGTCAGAATCTCGACTATAAACCTCGTATCAGAGTCTCTTCTAAGGACAAAAAAGACTAATATACAGTTTTAACTAAGAACAGCATTACGGCTGATAATGCTGTTCTATCACCTTCGCTAACCCAAACGCATCCTCAGCCCCTGCTGTTTCTCTGATGGAATGCATAGCAAATTGAGGAACGCCAACGTCAACTGTGGGTATACCTGTTTCAGTAGCTACAATAGGCCCAATGGTACTGCCGCACCCTTGATCACTTCGCACAACAAAACTTTGCACCTTAACGCCTGCCCTATTGGCTAAATTGCGGAATTGAGCGCTGGTTTCACTATTTGTGGCATAGCGTTGGTTTGAGTTGATTTTGATTACAGGTCCGCTATTTAATCGAGGACCGTGATTTTCATCATGACGATCTGCAAAATTAGGATGTATTCCGTGTGCATTATCCGCAGAAATAAATAATGAATTGGCTAAAATGGCGTAACGATTAGACTCTTTAGGTAGTACTCGATCCAACCACTGAGATAACATAGGCCCTTGAGCACCACAGGCACTTGCACTACCAACCTCTTCATGATCATTACAGATCAACACCTGAGCAACGCTCGGCTCTGATACCATAAGTGCCTGCAATCCAATAAAACAGCTTAAGAGGTTATCCAAACGCGCAGAAACGATAAAGTTCTCGTCCAACCCTACTAAACTCGCCTTTTGACAGTCATAAAATGCCAACTCGTAATCTAACACTTGTTCAATTGAAGTATCCGTGTTGGATAAAAGCTGCTGCTTCAAAAGTTCACGAAAGTCTGGCCTATCCGTTGCCTGACCCAATATTGGTGGCAAATAGGTTTGCGCGTTGATACTTCGTGTTACATTCGCTTCACGATCAAGATGGATAGCTAAGCTAGGTATAATGGCAATTGGTTTTTTAAAGTCGATCAAATGGCTTTTTATCTCACCCGAGGTTTGTTTAACCGTAATACGCCCTGCTAATGAGAGATCTCGATCAAACCAAGGGTTAAGCAGAACACCACCATAAACTTCAACGCCGAGTTGAAAATAACCCTGTTTAAGTAACTCAGGCTGAGGTTTCACTTTCAAGCATGGAGAATCTGTATGAGCACCTGTAAAGCGAATTCCAGACTCAAACCCATTAGCATCAGCCGGTTGGCGCCAAGCAATGATGGATGAGCCATTTCGAGTTGAATAGTAGCCCTTACCAGACTGAAGATTCCAATCTGATGACTCTTCTAAAAAAGTAAAACCAGCATCGTCTAACAATCGTCGCATACTCTTAACAGCATGAAAGGGAGTTGGAGATGCATCTAAGAAACATAATAGATCTTGATTAAAAACTTGTTTGTTTAATTTGCTACTCACAAGCAGCTCCTAAAATAAGTAAACTTTTCCTATATTTTACATTACTCCAGCCGATGACTACACTGGAATATCCTGTATGATTAGAACCAAATATAATGGAACCAGCGTATACTGAATGATGTCTTACTTCAGAGATGGAATAATCAGGAACTATCCAGACAATGATCAGATTTAA
>REDB01000182.1 GCA_007693685.1 Oceanospirillales bacterium | reverse complement strand
TGGGCGAATCACCATATTCTTGCCATCATCAGAGACTAGCTTGGGTGGCATCGATTTGAGCTTGCCGCCATAGAACATGTTCAAGAAGAAAGTTTCTAGAATATCGTCTCGATGGTGTCCTAACGCAATTTTATTCGCACCAATTTGTTCAGCAAAGCCATATAAGGTTCCACGACGCAAACGGGAGCAAAGTGCACAGGTTGTTTTACCTTCTGGAACGACCGCTTTTACCACTGAGTAGGTATCGCGCTCGACTATATGAAAAGGAACGCCTAACTCTGTTAAATACGCAGGCAACACATGTTCGGGAAAGCCAGGTTGCTTCTGATCCAGATTCACTGCCACTAACTCAAAATTAATGGGCGCGCTTTTCTGCAGATTCATGAGGATGTCTAGCATCACAAACGAATCTTTACCGCCTGAAAGACACACCATCACCTTGTCACCTTCTTCAATCATGTTGAAGGTTTCAATGGCCTGCCCCATCTCGCGTCTAAGGCGCTTTTGCAGTTTGTTTTGGCGTAGTTTGAGTTTACGTGCGGCTTCAGTATCGGTGTTGCTGGTCATGAGTGTTCCGAAAAATCTTAATTCAACTTGGTCGCAGATTATACAGATCCCTAAAACAGATCACAGCAACTAGATCAACTCAATTACTACCGGACAACCAATTAATCTCTATCGCCGTTGCAGGACCTATCACGGCATGATCTAAACTGGGTGGCAGCATTAACCAACCGGGGGAAACTTGCAGGCGACCGCTCATGATTTCAGCGCGGGTTTGAGGATACAGCGGAAACTGAGTGGGATCGGCATAACCATCTGGCCAAATCGGCTCTAGAGTGTCCATATCATACTTATCTGTGGCGCCAAGGGTATGCAGTAGTTCATGTGCGGCAACTAAATTGTTACGACCTGCATGTTCTTCTCCTGCATAGCCGTTCACTAAACCTATCAGCCCTTTTTGTAACCCTAAGGAGTGCTGCATTGGTCCCGGATTATCAGGGGCATAAAAACGTATAAAGATACGAATCGCTCTGGGTTCACGAGGGTTGTCATCATATTTCCATACCCAGTAGCGCATCTTTATCGCCCAAATAACGGCATCGACAATACTAGGCTCAAGGGGAATATCAGGAGGGATTGCATCAATTTGTGCCGCAAGGCGAATCTGAATGGGGTTTTCGAGTCCTAAGCGATAGCGTTGCGCTTCTCGGTCAAAAAAGCGTTCCATATCCTCAAAGTTCGCATCAGAAAGCTGCTCAATCCAAGCTTGTGTTGTCTGCTCACCATCGGCATTGATGGGATACATCCATGCCGTCACAGGTGTTTGCCAATCTTCCTCTCGGGTTTGCGAAAACCAGACATTCAGCAACAGCATCACCACGACTAACGTCAGTAGCAATGTTCTTAAAAGGCTGAAGATCTCTCGTCGTGTCACCGAATATCCTCACTAGGAAGACCCTATTACAAAAACAAACCTGCAATAACAAGATAACGCAATAACTTACCAATGGCGATGGTAATCACGCTTAAACTGAATCGAACACCTAACCATCCGGCCACAAAACATAGAGGGTCACCAATGATGGGTAACCACGCCATAATCAATGCCAACGGGCCGTAACGCTCAATCATCCGCTGGGCGCGCTGATGCTGAGGTTTTTCCAAGGTTTTTAGGGGAAATTTGAGTCTTAGCAGTGACCCCATACCAAAGGTAACTAGACTACCTAACACATTACCGGCTGTTGCACTCAACACCAGTGACATCACCGAATATTCGCCTTGATGGACCATCCAAGCTAACAGTGCTTCAGAGCCACCTGGAAGCAGCGTTGCAGAAATAAAGGCACTGACAAAAAGTGCAACTAGACTAACGTCCACAGATCGCTTCCATTAAACAGGGCTCACCCAATGTCCCGGTGCAGTTCGATGTTCTTCAATTAGATCCAAAAATGCCTCACCATAGAGGTCAAATTTACGTTCTCCTACGCCACTTAGACTTCGCATTTGCTGTTCTGTTTGCGGGCGATAGATCACCATCTCCATTAATGTGGCATCATGGAAAATAATATAAGGAGGCACATCTTGCTCTTGAGCTAAACGTTTGCGCAAGGCACGAAGATCTTCCCACAAACGCTCTTCTGCTGGATCAAGACGACGCATCGCCGGATTGGTTCGATCACGACGTCCTGCAGATCGGAAATCAGTTTTACCCTTACCAGAAGGCACTCGAGGGTCTTTACGTAATTGAATGGTTTCTTCGCCACGCAACAAGCCTCGACAAGTGTCATTCAATAACAGCACACCATGACCATCAGCATCGACACGTAAATAACCACGCGCAACTAACTGACGAAATACCGAGCGCCATTGGTTTTTATCCAACTCTTTACCAATACCAAAAGTACTCAGTTTTTGATGTTGATTCTGCAACACCTTTTCGGTTTGCTGCCCCAACAAAATATCGACCACATGATTGACCCCAAAGCGTTGCCCACTGCGATAAACTGCTGATAAAGCTTTTCGCGCCGCTTCAGTTCCATCCCATACAGGCACAGGCTCTAAACAGGTATCACAATTACCACAAGGGGGGTGTTCAGGTTCACCAAAATAACTAAGAAGCACTTGGCGTCGACAGCTAGTAATTTCACATAGACCCAGCATCGCTTCTAACTTTTGTCGCTCAACCTGTTTATAACGATCTTCCGCCTGCGAACTTTCTAGCATCTGGCGTAAAAACAACACATCTTGCAAACCGTAAACCATCCAAGCATCAGCAGGTAGACCATCACGCCCTGCTCTTCCCGTTTCTTGGTAGTAGGCTTCAATAGAACGAGGAAGATCTAAATGCGCGACAAAACGAACATTAGGCTTATCAATACCCATCCCGAAGGCGATGGTTGCAACCATAATGATCGGCTCTTCGGTCAGAAAGCGATGTTGATGATGCTGACGTAATTCGGCGGAAAGCCCTGCATGATAAGGCAGAGCATTAAAGCCTTTGTCACAGAGATAGGCAGCGGTTTCTTCAACACGCTTTCGCGATAAACAGTAAACAACCCCAACATCTTGTTCATGCTCAGTACGAATAAAGCGCAACAACTGTTCGCGTGCTTTTTCTTTTTGCCCAATGCGATAACGAATATTGGGTCGATCAAAGCCCTGAACAAAACGCTTTGCGTCCGTCAGTGCTAAACGATGAACAATTTCATCTCGCGTGCGAGCATCCGCTGTCGCTGTTAAGGCAACACGAGGCACACCCGGAAAAAGACTGGCTAATTGATCAAGCTGCATATATTCAGGACGGAAGTCATGCCCCCACTGCGAAACACAGTGAGCTTCATCAATGGCGAATAAAGCAATCTCTGTTCGTTGCAGTAGACTCAATGTACGAGGTTGCAATAATCGCTCTGGAGCTACGTAAAGCAGATCCAACTGTCCGGTCAGCAACAGGTGTTCAGTTTCCTGAAGTTGCTCGAACGGAATGGATGAATTAAGGCAACCGGCATTAATACCTAGCTGAGAAAGAGCACTCACCTGATCTTGCATCAAGGCAATCAACGGCGATACCACAATACCGGTACCGCTTCGCACCAAGGATGGCAGTTGATAGCATAAAGACTTGCCACCCCCTGTCGGCATCACCACTAAGGCATCTTGTCCAGACAACAAGGTACCAACAACCTCTTCTTGAGGCTGTCTAAACTGACTAAACCCAAAGACTTCGGCTAGGGATTGGCGAGCAGAATGGAGTAATGCGGTCATGTCTATCATGGGCCGACATTATCCGCGAAGCCTGTTAGCTTGTCATCTGCGAAAACCTAATCCCTAAGCTTAGGTCGCCAGCCTTGCATTGACCTGATAACGATTAACATCTTGATTTAATTGACCAGAAAGTGCTTTAAGCTGCTGACTCAGTTGATGAATCGCATTCAAATCATTTTGATTATCGGCTACCAACTGATCCATCGCATCCGTCCCTTGCTCTACTTGCTCCGCCACATTAAATTGGCTGTTTGCTAAACTCGCCATGTTTTGACTTAAATGGTAGATCTGATCCACTGCCGTATTAATCTCTTCAAATGCACGACGACTGTCATCAACGACTTTAACACTTTCATCTGCCAGCGCTGCGCTTTGGTCAGCAACTTCTGTCGCTTTATCCACTTTTGACTGCAATTGACCGATATTCTGATGAATCTTTGATGCTTCATTTTGAGTAATCACAGACAAATTCCGCACTTCATCTGCGACAACCGCAAAGCCTCGACCTGCATCGCCAGCTCTTGCTGCCTCTATAGCCGCATTCAAGGCTAACAGGTTGGTTTTCTCTGAGACTGATTCAATAGTTTGCAGTATACGATTGATATCTTGCGTATCCCTTGCAACGTCGGCGATTTTTTCACGCATCTCGTTCACCAAAGAAGCAAACTGTTTGATCTGATCGCTGGTTCGTGATGACGAAGACAAAGCACCTGATGCCGTACTCGAGGCACTTTGTGCATACTGCTCGGAATCTTTGACCTGCTGACTGAATTGTTTAACTGCATCCACTAATGAATGTATAGAGCTGGATAAATGATGGTTTTGATCACGATATTGAGACGAGGTATTCGTCAGCCGCTGCCCCAATTGATCCATCAAATCTGAGAAATCACTCAAGGAGTGAGCGTTATTTTGCAACTGCCCTATCGCCTTTTCATAGTCAGTCATAAATTGATTAAACGCTTCTGCCAAGGGAGCAAACTCTGAACCGACTTCAACAGGAGCTCTTAAGGTTAAATTTCCAGTTTGAATAATTTGCTGCATAACACGTTGCATATCTTGAGCGGAAGAACTCGCTCCATGCTCAGACACATTCAAACCTGCAATTTCATCTTCTAAAGGTACACGTAACTTATCTATCCACTTCAATCCACCAAAGAGGATTAAACCCATTACAAAACCCCAAACAAATACGCTGAAGACTCCGATCAACTGCACCCAAAATTGCTGAAGAACACCACCCGCAGCCAACTCACCTACAGCGAAAAAAGGTAGAACCAAAGTACCGAAAGCTCCAGCGACACCGTGCGCAGAAATTACATTTACAGGGTCATCAACTTTAAATTTGTACAGTAAAATGTATTCAGCCACATACACCACAATGCCAGCAAGCGCACCAATCATCACAGCACCTAGCGTAGAAACAACATCTGCACTAGCGGTAATCGCAACCAAACCTCCAACGACACCATTTAACAGTTTTTCGACACTTACCAAACGCTGATCATGAAACATCATCGAAGCTAAGAAACAGGCAGCTCCACCAGCAGCGGCAGCTAAGAGTGTGTTGGCAACAATACCAGGTACAGTGGAATCAGCGGCAAAGGTACTGCCTCCATTGAAGCCGAACCAACCAAACCAAAGAATCAACACACCGATAACGGCTAAAACCAAATTATGAGCTGGAATGGCATTTACTTTGCCATCTTTCCCAAAACGCATCCAACGCGGACCGACCACTATCGCACCAGCAAGACCCACCCACGCACCTAAAGAGTGCACAACCGTTGATCCCGCAAAATCCATAAAGCCCATTTGCGCTAACCAGCCTTCATCGTTCCAGATCCAATGTCCTGAAACAGGATAGACAAAAGCAACGACCATGACAGAAATTAAAACATAGGACATAAAGCGCATTCGTTCTGCCACGGCACCAGAAACAATGGTTGCCGCCGTTCCAGCAAAAACAGCTTGGAAAACAAAGTAGGTGTAAACACTCGGATCACCGCTATCATCCAGAATCTTAGGTATTCCTATCCATCCGGAGATAGAATCACCAAACATAAAGGTGTAGCCCAATAACCAAAAGACTAAAATTGCAGCAATAAAGTCAGTAATATTCTTAATCGCCACATTGATGGTATTTTTCGCTTGCGTCAGCCCTGACTCTAATGCAGTAAAGCCTGCCTGCATGAACATGACCATTGCAGAAGCAATGATGATCCAAATCAGGTCAAATTGGTGTTGAGTTACAAATTCAGTCATCGGCATATCCTCTGAAAAACTACCAGAGCTTGGAGCAATTAACATGCCACAACACAACAAGATACAACTGATCAACTGTCGGTATGAAGATCACGGCGATACTGTGTTTGAAATTTTTAATGACGCTATTCTGAACACCACTGCTTTGTATGAATATGAACCTCGTAGCAAAGCCACCATTGAACGTTGGTTTAGCGACAAAGCAGATAATAATTTCCCCGTTATCGGAGCGATAAATGAAACAGGCAGCTTGATGGGCTTCGCCAGTTACGGACGTTTTCGTCCCTTCCCAGCATTCAATACCACTATTGAGCACTCGATCTACATACATCAAGATTTTCGAGGGCTAGGTATAGGTAAACTTCTGCTAACTAGTTTAATTGAGCGGGCTATAGAGCAAGATTACCATTGCATGATTGGAGCTATTGATGCCGACAACACACATAGCATTAAGCTTCATCAACAGCTAGGATTTGAACAAACAGGTAGATTACCTGAAGTTGGTTTTAAATTTGAACGATGGCTTGATTTAGTACTTTATCAAAAAATTCTTAACCACTAAGTTTGGCTATATTGTTTTATTGACCCGCATCTAAAAAAAGGTGCATAAGCGAAGCAATAACATGAGTAAAATGATAAACTTGTTTAAATTTTAGCCGTATTGACCTACTCATTAGATGATTTCCATTTCGACCTCTCTTACACGCATGATCTTACTAGTAGTTCTAGTAAGCCTTTCTTCGCTTGGCATTTTTTACTACCAATTTCATTCCTCTATTTCCAGCTATGAAGAAAAAGTTTATGAGCAAGTCAGTCAACGATCTCATGCATTAGCAATCAAACAGCGCGAGATCGTGCGTGCGAAGATGTATGAGCTAGATCGTGTTTTACTAACACTTCGAGATGCTGTTAGAAATGAGCAGTTTCACCATGACCAACTCGAAGAGTTAATGTCGTTACAAAAAAGTTACAACCAAGAAATCGCAGACTTTTTACTGTTAAATTCAGATGGCAAGATTATCGCGTGGACCCGCCAAGAGCCCACACCTAACGTAAAAGATCGAGATTACTTTCAGTGGCAACTTAACCAACAAGAGGACAGCGTTTTCCTCTCAAGCATTCAGGTTGCTCGCGTTGAAGAACCATTTAGCTTCTTCGCAATGAGTCGAAAAATCACCAACGATCAAGGAGAATTCTTAGGCGTTATTGTGGCTACAGTCGATATCTACAAATTTTCTTCGACCCTTGACGACCAACTTTTTGATGGTCGATTAACTCATGTTCTGGTCAATGATGAATCTAAGATTATTTTTAGACTTCCGTTTGTACCCGACTTCATCAATCAACCCTTAGCTTCACTAGAAAAGTACGGGGATAATATTCCAAATTATGATAGTTATAGAGTCGTTTCCCCCTTTGACTCGATAACTCGATTAGTCACCTTCCAGCGAGTACCTGATTGGCCGTTAATTGTTTACATTGGCGAAAACCTTAGCTATGCCGAAGAATTAATTTCTGACTTCACCGCTAAAGAACAAAAGCGCTGGGGGCTACTTGCTATTT
>REDB01000230.1 GCA_007693685.1 Oceanospirillales bacterium | reverse complement strand
GCGGTCTCCAAAACCGCAGGTTGGGGGTTCGATTCCCTCCTGGCCTGCCACTTTCAGTCGAAGGTGGCGTCACATAGCGTAAGCTTACCTAATTAAGCCGAGGCTTCTAGCGTGAACACAAAAGTACAAGCTGAAGAGTCTAAATACGACAGCATCAAATGGATTGCTGTTGTTGCGATTGTCGCCACAGGTGTTATTGGAAACTCATTGTTTTCTGGCGAGTCGCTGTTATACAGAGTGTTAGCGCTGTTAGTGCTAGCTGCTGTCGCTGGTTATATCGCGCTGCAGACGGCTAAAGGCCGCACTTGGTTTAAGTTGTTTAAAGATGCCAAAGGCGAGATGCGTCGTGTTGTATGGCCTACGCGTCAAGAAACCCTGCAAACAACATTAATGGTGTTGGCTGCTGTATTGGTTGTAGCATTAATGCTTTGGGGTATGGATACATTCTTCGGCTGGATAGTTTCCAGTGCGATAGGTTAGGGGTATAGCATGAGTACAGAAGAAAAAAAGCGCTGGTATGTCGTACATGCTTACTCTGGTTATGAAAAGCGAGTCATGTCAGGTCTTAAAGAGCGCATAGAGCTTCAAGGTGTGCAAGATCTGTTCGGTGACATTTTGGTCCCTACTGAAGAAGTTGTAGAGATTCGTGATGGTAAAAAGCGTAAATCTGAGCGTAAGTTTTACCCGGGTTACGTGTTAGTTAACATGGTTATGAATGATGAAACTTGGCACTTGGTGAAAAGTACACCTCGGGTGCTAGGTTTTATTGGTGGTACAGCAGATAAGCCTGCTCCTATCACCGAGCGTGAAGCTAATGAGATTTTGCAGCGTGTTGAAAGTGGAGCTGATAAGCCCCGTCCTAAGACAGTGTTTGAGCCAGGTGAAATGGTTCGTGTTACCGATGGTCCGTTTGCAGACTTTAACGGTGTCGTTGAAGAAGTGAATTACGAGAAAAACCGTCTTCAGGTAGCTGTTCTTATTTTTGGTCGTTCAACACCAGTAGAGCTAGAGTTTCGTCAAGTCGAAAAGGCTTGATCTTTTTTTAAATGAAGCTCGAATGTTTATTCGGGCTATTTTTGTAACGACGGGGAGCCGAAAGGCGATTGTACCCAAAGGAGTAGCTTAAATGGCTAAGAAAATTAATGCTTATATCAAGCTGCAGGTAAAAGCCGGTCAGGCTAACCCAAGTCCACCAGTGGGTCCTGCACTAGGTCAGCACGGCGTCAATATCATGGAGTTCTGTAAAGCGTTTAACGCTGCGACCCAGGGTATGGAGCCAGGTCTGCCGACACCAGTTGTTATCACTGTTTACAGTGATCGTAGCTTTACTTTCATCACTAAGACACCTCCTGCGGCTATCCTGCTGAAAAAAGCAGCTGGCCTAAAGAGCGGTTCTGCGCGTCCTAATACTGAGAAAGTTGCAACTGTAACTCGTGCTCAAGTAGAAGAGATCGCTACTGTTAAGATGCCAGATCTAACAGCAGCAGATATGGATGCCGCTGTTCGTACTATCTCAGGTAGTGCGCGTTCAATGGGTATCATTGTAGAGGGTGAAGAGTAATGGCTAAGCTATCTAAGCGCCAAAAAGCAATCAACGAAAAAGTTGTTGCTGGCAAATTGTACCCAGTTCAAGAAGCTGTATCAGTATTAGCAGACGTATCCACTGTTAAGTTTACCGAGTCTTTTGACGTTGCAGTAAACCTAGGTGTTGATCCACGTAAATCTGATCAGGTTGTTCGTGGTTCTACTGTACTGCCACACGGCACTGGTAAAGACGTACGTGTAGCTGTTTTTGCTCAAGGCGATAACGCTGAGAAAGCAAAAGCTGCTGGTGCAGACATTGTTGGTTTTGAAGATCTTGCTGAGCAAATCAAAGGCGGCAATCTGAATTTTGACGTCGTTATTGCAACTCCAGATGCAATGCGTATTGTTGGTCAGTTAGGTCAAGTGTTAGGCCCACGTGGTTTAATGCCTAACCCTAAAGTGGGTACTGTTACTCCTGACGTAGCGACTGCAGTTCAGAACGCAAAAGCAGGTCAGGTTCGTTTCCGTACTGATAAAAACGGTATCATCCATTGTTCAGTGGGTAAAATCGGTTTCAGTGCAGACGCAATCAAAGAGAATATCGCAGCGCTTGTTGCAGATCTGAAGAAGCTTAAGCCTTCTTCCTCAAAAGGCGTTTACGTTAAGAAAGTTACCCTGTCCACTACTATGGGCCCAGGGGTAGTTGTTGATCAGTCTTCTTTAAGCTGATTTCAACTATAACGTTTTTGAGGGTCTTCGTGACCTGTCAGACAGAGACGAAGACCGTCAAAGACCGCAGGTGAGGATGCTAAAACATCCTCTTAATGGTTTTTCCGGCCTGCGCAGACGGTGAGATTCAAACGAATCACAGAACCACCGTACTCACCGCCTGACTATAGTAGTCAGGTGTTTGGTTTGGTAAATGGTCGAAAGACTCAATCCAGGAGTAAATCGTGGCATTAGGACTCGAAGACAAAAAAGCGATCGTCGCTGAAGTCCAGGAAGCTGCTAAATCAGCTGTGTCAGCAGTTGTTGCCGACTCTCGTGGCGTATCTGTAACAGATATGACTGCGTTACGTAAACTAGCTCGTGAAAACGGTGTTTGGTTGCGTGTTGTTCGTAACACTCTGGCGCGTCGTGCTGTTGAAGGAACAAGCTATGAGTGTCTACAAGACACTTTCGTAGGTCCTTCAATCATTGCATTCTCTACAGAACACCCAGGCGCTGGTGCGCGTATTCTGAAAGAGTTTGCTAAAGGCAACGAAAAGTTTGAGCTGAAAGCTGCAGCCTTCGAAGGCGAGAAAGTTGATATCTCCCTACTGGCAAGCTTGCCTACATACGACGAAGCAATAGCCAAGTTGATGAGCGTCCTCAAGGAAGCTTCAGCTGGCAAGCTGGTACGTACACTGGCAGCAGTTCGCGATCAGAAAGAGCAGGCTGCATAATTACCTTTTTGGTAAGCAGGCTGATTAATCGTTTAATGGGCGCAAGCTCAAAAGAAATTCAGGAATTTAGACAATGTCTCTGACTCAAGAAGATATCATCAATGCAGTAGCAGAAATGTCTGTTAAAGACGTCGTAGCTCTGATTGAAGCAATGGAAGAAAAGTTCGGCGTAACTGCAGCTGCTGCTGTTGTTGCTGGCCCTGCAGGCGCTGCTGAAGCGGCTGAAGAGCAAACTGAATTCAACGTTATCCTAGCTGAAGCTGGCGATAAGAAAGTTAACGTGATCAAAGCTGTACGTGGCGCTACCGGTCTTGGCTTGAAAGAAGCTAAAGAACTGGTTGATGGAGCTCCTGCTACTATCAAGGAAGGCGTATCTAAGGAAGAAGCTGAAGAACTCAAGAAAGCACTGGAAGAAGCCGGCGCTAAAGTTGAGCTTAAGTAATCGCGACTATGCGCTGCGAGCAGCGTAAACTGCTTTGAAAGCGTATGGCTGGTGGCCGTGAGCCACCGGCCTTTTTCCGTTATTAATGACAGCAACAGATAACGGAATCTACAGACTGGAAGATCCCCTTCTGGACTGGCTTCTCAACTAGGTGCACATGCTGGGGAACACTGATGGCTTATTCATATACTGAAAAGAAACGTATTCGTAAGGATTTTAGCAAGCTGAACCAGGTGATGGATGTTCCATTCCTGTTAGCAACGCAGCTTGATTCTTACCGCAAGTTTCTGCAGCAAGGAGCGGACGCGGCTTCACGCGACGATACCGGACTCCAAGCGGCATTTAATTCTGTTTTTCCAATTGTTTCCTATTCCGGAAATGCGGCACTGGAATACGTTGGTTACCGCCTCGGTGAACCCGTTTTTGATGTCAAAGAGTGCATGCAGCGTGGAATAACCTATGCCGCTCCTTTGCGCGTCAAAGTGCGTCTGGTCATTTATGACCGTGATTCATCGACGAAGGCGGTTAAGGATATCAAGGAACAGGAAGTTTACATGGGCGAAATGCCCCTGATGACCGATAACGGTACCTTTGTAGTCAATGGTACTGAGCGTGTTATCGTGTCGCAATTACACCGTTCACCAGGTGTATTCTTTGATCATGATAAGGGTAAAACCCATTCATCGGGTAAATTACTCTATTCTGCTCGTATTATTCCTTACCGTGGATCTTGGTTGGATTTCGAATTCGACCCGAAAGATGCACTGTTTGTTCGTATCGACCGTCGTCGTAAACTGCCTGCGTCTATTCTACTACGCGCGTTGGGTTACAACACCGAAGAGATCCTAGAGATCTTCTTTGAGAATACCGGTTGGAACTTTGAAGATGGCTTAATCTGGATGGATTTGGTTCCTGAGCGTCTACGTGGTGAAACCATGTCGTTCGAAATCAAAGACCCAGAAGGCAATGTCATCGTTGAAGCTGGACGTCGTATTACACCTCGTCACACGCGTCAAATGACACAAGCGGGCATGAAACAGCTACAAGTACCAGCTGAATATTTAGCAGGTAAGGTGCTGGCTCGTGATATGGCTGATCCTGCGACAGGTGAAGTGATTGCCGTTGCTAATACCGAATTAACAGAAGAGCTAATCACGCGTCTTCAAGTGATAGGTATTGAACGCTTTGAAACCCTGTACACCAACGATCTTGATTGTGGTCCTTACATCTCCGATACCTTGAGAGTAGACACCACCCGCAACCAGATTGAAGCACTTGTCGAAATCTACCGCATGATGCGTCCTGGCGAACCGCCAACGAAAGAGTCTGCGGAAGGTCTATTCGAGAACTTGTTCTTCTCTGAAGAGCGTTATGATCTATCTGCTGTTGGCCGCATGAAGTTTAACCGTCGTTTAGGACGAGACGCTGAAACCGGTAGTCCGATTCTTGAAAAAGAAGACATCCTAGACGTAATGAAGACGTTGATCGGTATCCGTAATGGTAAAGGTATCGTAGATGATATCGACCACTTAGGTAACCGTCGTATTCGTTCTGTCGGCGAAATGGCTGAAAACCAATTCCGTGTTGGTCTAGTTCGTGTCGAGCGTGCTGTTCGTGAACGTCTCAGCATGGCTGAAGCTGATAACTTGATGCCACAGGATTTGATCAATGCGAAGCCTGTTGCTGCAGCGGTAAAAGAATTCTTTGGTTCAAGCCAATTGTCTCAGTT
Organism: Oceanospirillales bacterium; assembly: GCA_007693685.1. Taxonomy (GTDB): domain Bacteria; phylum Pseudomonadota; class Gammaproteobacteria; order Pseudomonadales; family Balneatricaceae; genus Nitrincola. The sequence continues at coordinate 2,490 of REDB01000230.1, read as the reverse complement.
CATGGACCAGAACAACCCGCTATCAGAAATCACGCATAAGCGTCGTGTTTCTGCATTAGGCCCAGGTGGTCTGACGCGTGAGCGTGCAGGCTTCGAGGTTCGTGACGTTCACCCGACTCACTATGGTCGTGTATGTCCTATCGAGACACCTGAAGGTCCAAACATCGGTCTGATCAACTCATTGGCTGTTTATGCTCGTACCAACGACTATGGTTTCCTTGAAACTCCATACCGTCGAGTCATTGATGGCAAAGTAACAGATGACATCGATTACTTGTCTGCGATTGAAGAAAACAACTTCGTTATCGCTCAGGCTTCAGCGAAATTAGACACAGAAAATCGTCTTGAAGAAGATTTGGTAGAAGTTCGTCACGCTAACGAATTCACCGTTATGCCACGTGAAAAAGTTCAGTATATGGACGTATCTGCTCGTCAGATCGTATCGGTTGCTGCTGCTTTGATCCCGTTCCTTGAGCACGACGATGCTAACCGTGCATTGATGGGTTCAAACATGCAACGTCAGGCTGTACCGACACTGCGCGCTGAAAAGCCGTTGGTAGGTACAGGCATCGAGCGTAGCGTAGCGCAAGACTCAGGCGTCTGTGTGGTTGCAACTCGTGGTGGTGTAATTGAATCCGTAGATGCTAGCCGTATCGTAGTTCGTGTTAACGATGACGAAACTGCTGTCGGTGATGCGGGTGTAGATATCTACAACCTGACTAAATATGTCCGTTCAAACCAGAACACTTGTATTAACCAGCGCGCTATCGTGCGTCCTGGTGAAGTGGTTTCTCGTGGTGACATTTTAGCGGATGGTCCTTCGGTTGATATGGGTGAATTGGCACTTGGCCAAAACATGCGTATCGCGTTTATGCCGTGGAACGGTTATAACTTCGAGGACTCGATTCTTATTTCTGAGCGTGTTGTTCAGGAAGAGCGTTTCACTACTATCCATATTCAAGAACTGACCTGTGTTGCTCGTGACACTAAACTCGGTTCTGAAGAGATTACTGCGGATATTCCAAACGTAGGTGAAGCTGCACTAAGTAAGCTAGATGAGACGGGTATCGTTCACATCGGAGCTGAAGTAGGTCCTGGCGACATCCTGGTTGGTAAAGTAACACCTAAGGGCGAAACTCAGCTAACTCCTGAAGAAAAGCTATTACGTGCTATCTTCGGTGAAAAAGCATCTGATGTTAAAGACACTTCATTACGTGTTAAAGGCGGCACCATCGGTAAAGTTATCGATGTTCAAGTCTTCACTCGTGACGGCGTAGAAAAAGATCCTCGCGCAGTTGCTATTGAAAAGTCTGAACTTGATAAGATCCGTAAGGACTTAAATGATGAGTTCAGAATCGTTGAAGCAGCAACCTTTGAGCGTTTAAGCAAAGTCTTAGTTGGCTTGAAGGCAGAAGGCGGTGCGGGTCTGAAGAAAGGTGACGAAATCACTGAATCTTTCTTGGCCGAATTGAAGCACAGCGAATGGTTCAAAATTCGTATTGCTGATCCTGAAGTTCAAGAAATGCTGGAACAAGCTCAAGCGCAACTACAAGAGCGTCGTGAGAATCTTGATAAGCGTTTTGAAGACAAGAAGAGCAAGCTTCAAACTGGTGACGATTTAGCACCGGGCGTATTGAAGATTGTTAAGGTCTATGTAGCTACCAAGCGTCGCGTACAGCCTGGTGACAAGATGGCAGGTCGTCACGGTAACAAGGGTGTTATCTCTGTTATCATGCCGGTTGAAGATATGCCTTATGATAAGAACGGTGAGCCAGTTGATATCGTTCTTAACCCATTGGGTGTACCGTCACGTATGAACGTTGGTCAGATCCTTGAAACTCACATGGGTGCGGCTGCGAAAGGTCTAGGTCGTAAGATCAATGCGATGCTGGAAGAAGAGCGTGAAAAGGCTGAAAAGCTGAAGACCGTTCGCGAATTCCTGCACCAGATCTACAACACCGAACATGCGGGTTTACCTGTTGCTCGTAAAGAAGATCTCGACAGCTTCAGTGATGCAGAGATTCTTGAGTTGGCCAATAACCTGCGCGGCGGCGTACCTTTGGCGTCTCCTGTATTCGATGGTGCTAAAGAAAGCGAAATTAAAGCGCTTCTTCGCCTAGCAGATATGAGTGATACAGGTCAGGTAACGCTTTATGATGGCCGTACGGGTGATCAGTTCGACCGTCCAGTGACCGTAGGTTACATGTACATGCTCAAGTTGAACCACTTGGTTGATGATAAGATGCATGCGCGTTCAACCGGTTCTTACAGTCTGGTAACCCAGCAGCCATTGGGTGGTAAAGCCCAGTTCGGTGGACAGCGTTTCGGTGAGATGGAGGTCTGGGCACTTGAAGCTTATGGTGCTGCATACACGTTACAAGAAATGCTCACTGTTAAGTCTGATGACGTAAACGGCCGTACCAAAATGTATAAAAACATTGTGGATGGCGATCATCGTATGGAACCTGGCATGCCAGAATCGTTTAACGT
>REDB01000159.1 GCA_007693685.1 Oceanospirillales bacterium | reverse complement strand
ATTCTGCCAAGCAGATCATCGGGCGTAAACTCACCGGTGATCTCTCCGAGACTTTGTTGTGCGATACGTAAGTCTTCTGCTAACAATTCTCCAGCACTATATCCTTCGAGCTGGTTGAGTCCTTCATGCAGTTGAGCAGAGCAGCGGTCTAAGGCATCTAGGTGGCGTCTTCTGGCCATAAAGCCACCCTCAGTGGTACTGCTAAAGCCGATGCAGGTTTTTAAGTGTTCACGTAATAGTTCTATCCCCTGCCCGTGTTTTGCAGATAAGGCGATAAGTGAGTAGTTACTTTCATTCTGAATACAGGGAGATTCTGCCTGTAAATCGATCTTATTGCGTATCACAGTAATCTTATTGGCATCCTTTAATTGAGCAACAAATTCAGGCCAAATCTCAGCAGGTGTTTGTGCGCTCGTTTCGCTGCTATCAACCACCATTAAAATACGATCTGCCTTATGTATTTCTTGCCAAGCGCGATCAATACCGATGCGTTCTACTTGGTCTGGCGCATCACGTAAGCCAGCAGTATCAATAATATGCAGTGGCATACCATCAATATGTATATGCTCGCGCAATACATCTCGAGTAGTTCCGGCTATATCAGTGACAATAGCCGTTTCGCGCCCAGCTAAGGCGTTCAGTAAGCTAGACTTACCTGCATTGGGCTTACCAGCAATGACGACCTGCATCCCTTCACGCATCAAACTACCTTGATGTGCTTCGGCTTGTACCGCTTTAAGGTCAGCGATGATCGCTAATAAATCCTGTTTTACTTTACCGTCCGCTAAAAAGTCGATCTCCTCTTCTGGAAAATCGATGGCAGCTTCTACGTAAATTCTTAGGTGAATTAAACGTTCAACCAAGGCATGAATACGTGCTGAAAAAGCACCCTGTAATGAACGTAGTGCACAGCGTGCCGCCTGTTCAGAGGTGCTATTGATTAAATCAGCTATCGCTTCTGCTTGTGCAAGATCCAGCTTATCATTCAAAAAAGCACGCTCAGAAAACTCTCCGGGTCTTGCAGGTCTTGCCCCTAGAGCAATCACGCGCTGGAGGATAAAGTCCATAACAACGGGGCCGCCGTGAGCTTGCAGTTCTAGGACATCTTCTCCTGTAAATGAATTCGGACCAGGAAAGTACAAAGCAATTCCTTGATCAATGATCTGTTGGTCATCAGCAAAGAAATTACCATAATGGGCGTAGCGAGGCTTGGGTGTGAGTTGTAGCACCTGTTCTGCAATGCTATTTGCCAGTGGACCTGAAACTCTAACGATGCCCACACCTCCTCTGCCGGGCGCTGTCGCTTGTGCAGCGATGGTATCCTGTGTCGGGTGTGTCATGGTTATCCTCTTGTGTACTGAGTTTTAGTAACAAAAAAGACTCCATTAGGAGCCTTTTTGATTAAGCAGAAGTCAGTTTAACTGGCTTCTTTTTTGTTGTCTTCATTCTCGATCTGACGTGTTATGTACCACTGTTGTGCGATCGATAGAATGTTGTTCACTAACCAGTAAAGTACCAGACCCGCTGGGAACCATAGGAAGAAGAAAGTGAAAACGATGGGTAGCATTTTCATAATCTTCGCCTGCATTGGATCGGGCGGAGTTGGGTTCAACTTCTGCTGCAGGAACATCGTTACACCCATTAGAATCGGCAGGATGAAATATGGATCCATCACTGACAAATCTTGGATATACAAGAAGAACGGAGCGTGACGCAGCTCAACTGATTCCATCAATACCCAGTAAAGTGCTATAAATACTGGCATCTGAGCTAAGATCGGTAAACAGCCACCGAGAGGATTGATCTTCTCTTTCTTGTAGAGCTTCATCATCTCTGCTGACATTTTCTGACGATCGTCGCCATAAAGCTCTTTCATGCGCATCATTTCGGGACCGAATTTGCGCATTTTCGCCATAGAGCGGAAAGCTTTAGCATTGAGTTGGAATAGCGCAGCTTTCACTACAATCGTGATACCGATAATCGCTAAGCCCCAGTTACCCACAAAGCTGTGAATAAAGGTTAGTAGCCAGTATAACGGATAAGCGATCCACCATAACCAACCGTAGTCTACGGTAAGTTTTAAGTTAGGAGCCGTTGCATCCAATTGTTCTTGGTCTTTAGGTCCAACGAATAGCGTTGCACTGACCTCAGAGCTGTCACCAGGTGCTACATCGATAGGTGACGATAAGAAACCAGCTATAAATTCATCATTGACACGACGAGTTTGGAAGTTATTGGTTTGGCCTGGCTGAGGAACCCATGCTGTCACAAAATAATGCTGACTGAACGCAACCCAACCGTCCTGACTGGTTTGATTGAAGTTGCCTCGCTCCATATCTCGGAAGGTTACTTTCTGGTACTTGTTATCTTCAGTCGAGAAAATAGCACCAAGATAAGAGGCCATACCGATGGATGTAGAGCTTGTTGGATCTTCAGATCTATCACGCTTTAACTGACCGAAAAGAGTTGCACGGAAAGGTGCATCACTTTGGTTATTAATAAGATAGTCCATCCCTACACGGTAACTTCCACGCTCAAAACGATAGCGTTTGGTTATTTCGACACCAGCTTGGGTTGTGTAGGTCAGATCAACAATTAGGTTATCTTGATCATCAAGAACGTACTCAGTCGAGCTTGCCTGAAAGACGGGTCGTCCATCAGGACTTGCATCTGGACCATCACGTCCAACCAAACCGCTTTGAGCTACGTAGGTTCTGAAAGCGTTTTGCTCAAGCAACACAAAAGGTTCTTCAGAACCTAAGCGAGCTTTATGTTGTGTCAGTGCTGCATGAACGATATCACCACCACGAGTGTCGATGATGACATCAAGTACATCAGTGCGTACACGAACTTGCGCAGCTTGTGAGCCAACAGAGTCAACACTGACCGGTGCAGTAGGATCGGTAGCGGCAGGTATATCACCACTGTCAGCAACACCACTTGGCAGATCAGAACCAAGAGAGATGTTGCTGCCATTGGCAGTGCTAGTGACTGCTACCTGTGGCGCTGAAGCAGGTTGATTGTAGTCCTGGTTCCACTGCAAAAATACCAAGTAGGTAATCAGTGCCAGGGCTGAGAGTAATATAACTCGCTGTACATCCATCGCGATAAACCATTAGTTGTCATTTTGGGCGTTAGAAGCTTTTCGTTCCAGTCTAGACCAGCTACGTTCAATAAGGTTCTTTAATTCCTTATTGTCGAACGTATCTAAGCCTTTGCGTGCGAGAATGATGATATCAACATTCGGCAGCTGATGCTGACGCAAACGAAAAGATTCGCGAATAATATGTCGAATATGACTACGATTAACAGCCCGACGGACATTTTTTTTGGAAATAACAAAACCCAATCGGGGATGACCGAGTTCGTTTTGGCGGGCAAGGATCAACAGAGAGGGGTCAGAGACCTTTAGAGTGGCTCTGTCGAATACCCTTTTGAAGTCCCCGGGTGTTAAGAGTCTTAATGCCCGGGGGTATCCGAATTCGGCCATTCAGTCGGTAGCCGCGTGACTGATTAAACAGTCAGGCTTTTGCGACCTTTGGCGCGACGACGATTGAGTACTTGACGGCCGTTTTTGGTCGCCATGCGTGCACGGAAACCGTGAGTACGTGCGCGTTTCAGTACGCTTGGTTGAAATGTTCTTTTCATTGCCCAGTCCTGCTTACGTTATGTAGTGCTGCGCGGCCCGCTGGAAATTATCTCCACGCAGCCACGATGATGTATGTAAAAAATCAGACGCGAAATTATAGGGGTTGCAGCTTGCCCTTGCAAATGATTTGTCACTTTTTTCAACAAATAACAACACTCATTATTCTTATGGGCTGTGGATAACTTATGCTAAAAAGGATAGAATGTGGTTAAATTAGCATTCAATATCGTAGCTTTATCCGATTTGGGGTTTCTGCATGTCAGTAGCGTTATGGGAGCGGTGTCTTTCCGGTCTCAGGGAAGAATTCCCATCGCAACAATTTAACACCTGGATTCGTCCATTACGGCTAGCAGATTGTTCGGCTGATCACCTTGTATTAACTGCCCCTAATCGTTTTGTAAAAGATTGGGTCAGTGATAAGTATCTTTCACATATTCGCCAAACCTTTATTAATGTCAGTGGCAATCTTTCTGCAGAAGTCAGTATCGATATTGCTGGCAAACAAACTGTTGCTAATGGTAATGCCGCTTTTTTAACCACTCAGCCAATGATGACTTCGAATAATGAAGTTGTAGACGCACAGGCTAATAACAGTTTTACTGAATCTCCATCCTCTGTGCTAACTGATCGTTTTGATGATATTTCGTCTAATATTTCGCTGAATGAATACCCTGCTCCTCAACAAGCAAAGGCGCCTTTGCCTACGACCATGACGCCACATGTATCGTCACCTAGTCAAGCGCATTTGCCATTGCATGATCCTGTTCATTCTGAACAGCAGGTTGACGATTCGCGTCGTCGAAAGTCGCGTAAGGTTGATGTTGAAGGCGGTGTAAAACATCAGTCAAACCTAAATCCTGCCTTTACTTTTCAGGCTTTTGTACAAGGTAAGTCTAACCAGTTAGCACTGGCTGCAGCTCAACAAGTCGCCGATAATCCAGGTGGTGGTTACAATCCACTGTTTATCTACGGTGGTGTTGGTTTAGGTAAAACTCACTTAATGCACGCTGTTGGTTGCGAAATGTTAAAGCGCAATCCTAATGCCAGAATTGTTTATCTTCATTCTGAGCGATTTGTGGCGGATATGGTTAAGGCGCTTCAATTGAATGCGATTAATGACTTTAAACGCTATTATCGTTCTGTTGATGCTCTTTTAATCGATGATATTCAGTTTTTCGCCGGTAAGGAACGATCGCAAGAAGAGTTTTTTCACACGTTTAATGCGCTTCTTGAAGGTGGTCAGCAGCTTATTCTTACCAGTGATCGTTACCCGAAAGAGATCAATGGTGTTGAGGAAAGGCTGAAATCCCGATTTGGTTGGGGGTTAACTGTTCCCATAGAGCCACCTGAGTTAGAAACTCGGGTAGCAATTTTGATGAAAAAAGCTGACGAAGCTCGTATTGTGCTCCCAGATGATGCAGCTTTCTTTCTTGCACAAAAGATACGATCAAATGTGCGTGAGTTAGAGGGAGCGCTTAAACGCGTGATAGCGAATGCTCACTTCACAGGTAGTGTTATCAATACACCCTTTATCAAAGAGTCATTAAAAGATCTGTTGGCTCTTCAAGATAAGCAAGTCAGCATTGACAATATTCAGCGAGTTGTCGCAGATTATTATAAAATTAAAACTAATGATTTATTATCGAAGCGTCGAAGTCGCTCTGTGGCGCGTCCACGCCAAGTGGCTATGTCCTTATCGAAAGAGTTAACCAATCATAGTTTACCTGAAATAGGTAACGCTTTTGGTGGAAGAGACCATACTACGGTTCTTCATGCATGTCGTAAAATTAAAGAGCTTCGTGAAAGCAATAATGACATAAGTGAAGATTATAAAAACCTGCTACGTCACCTGACGGCGTAGTGTTCAGATCCTGACCAAGGAATGAAGCCATGAGATTTGTGATTTCCAGAGAAGCACTGATCAAACCCTTACAGCTAGTTGCAGGGGTTGTTGAACGCCGTCAGACAATGCCGGTACTCTCAAACATTCTGTTAGTTGCCGCGGATGGTATGCTGTCCATGACAGGTACCGACCTTGAAGTAGAGCTTGTTGCTCGTATTCCTCTTAACGAAATGTCTGAAGCGGGTTCCGTTACGATTCCAGCTCGTAAGTTGATGGATATTTGTAAGTCTCTTTCTGACGATGCTTTGGTTGAAGTTAATGTTGCTGATGATAAAGCTCGAATTAAAGCAGGTCGAAGCCGCTTCTCTTTGGCAACTCTACCTGCTGCAGATTTCCCTAATGTTGAAGATAGCCCTGAAGCCTTAACGATCTCATTGCCACAATCTTCGTTACGTCAGTTAATTGAGAAAACTGGTTTCTCTATGGCGCAACAAGATGTTCGTTATTACCTAAATGGTATGCTACTTGAAGTTAGAGACTCAACACTTCGCGCAGTGTCGACAGATGGGCATAGATTAGCAACCTGCACGACTCCTGTTGAAGCAGATGCATCGCTGGATCATCAGATTATCATTCCTCGGAAAGGTATTTTAGAGTTAGCTCGTTTGCTTCAAGGTGGTGACTCTCCTGTTACTTTGGTCATTGGTTCTAGTCATATACGTGCTGTGGTGGGTGACTTCACTTTCACATCTAAGCTTGTTGATGGCAAGTTTCCAGATTACAACCGTGTAATTCCTCGAAATGGAGATAAGGTTTTACTGGGTGATCGCCAAGAACTTCGTCAGGTGTTTACGCGTATTGCTATTCTTTCTAATGAAAAATATCGTGGTGTACGTTTAAACCTAACCAATGGTATGTTGCAAGTTACAGCAAATAACCCAGAGCAAGAAGAAGCTGAAGAAACCTTAGCGGTTGATTACGAGGGTCAGGATTTAGAAATAGGCTTTAACGTTAATTATCTTTTGGACGTTTTGTCCATTCTGAATTCTGATGTTGTTCGTTTAATTCTGTCTGATGCCAACTCAAGTGCATTGGTTCAAGGGTATGACGAAAACGATGCACTCTATGTTGTGATGCCGATGAGAATGTAGCAGATTCATATCTGCTTTGATTCCTAATCTATGTCGATTTCTTATTTAAACATCTCAGGTGTTCGTAATCTTATGACACCTGAGTTTAATCCCTCTCCTCGCATCAACATCATCTCGGGAAAAAACGGTAGCGGTAAGACCAGTATCTTAGAAGCGATACATTTTTTATCAACAACCCGTTCCTTTCGAACGCATGAGATTCGACATCTTCTGACTCAAGGTCAGGAAGCTGCTTTAGTCTTCTCTAGAGTCCTTGATGCTCAACATAATCATCCTCTTCCTTTGGGCGTTGAACGACGTCTCACAGGTGATGTTCGAGTTCGTTATGATGGTCGCTCATTGGATTCTGCTGAGCTTGCTAGCTTATTACCTGTTCAAGTTTTGTATAGTGGAACCTTTGAGTTATTGGATGGTTCTCCGTCTGTTCGTAGACAGTTTCTCGATTGGGGTGGTTTTCACGCAGATATACAATTTATCAATTTATGGCGCGGATTTCGCCGAGCGTTGAAACAACGGAATTCTTTGCTGAAATATGGTAAAATCGATCGATTGCAATTGCAGGTTTGGGATCGCGAATTTATCGCTTACGGTGAGCAATTAACAAAGCATCGGCGAGCTTATTTAGATAGGTTAATTCCAGAGTTTAATCGCATTTTATCTATTCTTTTAGAAGACATAACGATTGAGCTTAAGTTTTTCTCGGGTTGGGATAGTAAGCGTTCTCTTGAAGAAGTTCTTACAGACCAGATTGATCGAGAGATACAACAAGGGTTTACCCTAGCTGGTCCTCAGAGAGCTGATTTACGCTTTCGAGCTGATGGTATTAATGCTGCTGATCGTTTATCACGTGGACAAAAAAAATTGGTTGTGAGCGCGTTACGTTTAGCTCAAGGCCAAGTTTATCGTCAGCATTCAGATCGAGCGTGTATCTACTTAGTTGATGATTTGCCATCTGAATTAGACGAACCTCACGCACGATTATTTTGTGAGTTTTTAGAACAGAGTGATGATCAGTGTTTTATCACTTGTGTCGAACCTGACAGTTTAACTAAATTTTGGTCGCCAGAAACTGATCTGGCGCTCTTTCATCTGGATGCCGGTAGCTTATCTTGCCGGTAGCGCTAGGAGTGTACAATGAGTGGTGAAAACTCTACTTACGATTCAACGAGTATCAAGGTTCTGAAAGGACTCGATGCCGTCAGAAAGCGGCCAGGCATGTACATAGGAGATACTGATGACGGTAGTGGTCTCCATCATATGGTGTTTGAGTTAGTCGATAATGGTATTGATGAAGCCTTAGCTGGTTACTGTACCGAAGTTGCTGTAATCATACATCCTGACGAAAGCGTAACCGTTTCTGACAATGGTCGCGGTGTTCCTACCGATATTCATGAAGAAGAAGGTGTTTCTGCCGCTGAAGTTATTATGACGGTCCTGCATGCGGGTGGTAAGTTTGACGATAATACTTATAAAGTTTCCGGCGGTCTTCATGGTGTAGGTGTTTCCGTTGTAAATGCCCTTTCCAGTGAATTGACGCTAACTATCCGCCGTGAAGGTAAAGTCCACGAACAAATTTATCGTCATGGTGTACCTCAAGCTCCTTTAAAAGTGGTTGGTGAAACTTCTACTACGGGAACTATCGTTCGCTTTAAACCTTCTGAAGAAACCTTCACCAATATACATTTTCAGTTTGATTTACTAGCTAAGCGTCTACGGGAACTTTCTTTTCTTAACTCGGGTGTACGCATTCGTTTGAAAGATGAGCGAGCTGGGCGCGAAGAGATCTTTGAATATGAAGGTGGTTTAGCCTCCTTTGTTTCGTATTTGAATCAAAGCAAAACCACTGTTAATACAATTTTCCATTTTAATGCCATGCATGAAAATGGTGTTGGCGTTGAAGTTGCTATGCAATGGAACGATAGTTTCCAAGAAAGTATCCACTGCTTTGCGAATAACATTCCGCAGCGTGATGGCGGTACTCACCTATCCGGTTTTCGTGCTTCTTTGACTCGTTGTTTAAATAACTACATTGAAGCTGAGCAGTTAAATAAGAACGGTAAGGTAGCTACTACTGGTGATGATAGTCGTGAAGGTCTTAATGCGATTATATCGGTCAAGGTGCCTGACCCTAAGTTCTCTTCGCAAACAAAAGATAAATTAGTTTCTTCTGAGGTTAAAACCGCTGTAGAGCAATTAATGGCGCAGCATTTATCTGACTATCTCTTGGAAAATCCACAGGACGCAAAGTCAATTGTTTCAAAAATGATTGATGCTGCTCGTGCTCGTGAAGCTGCCCGTAAAGCCCGTGAGATGACGCGTCGTAAAGGTGCGTTAGATGTAGCAGGCCTTCCTGGTAAATTAGCTGATTGCCAAGAGAAAGATCCTGCACTATCTGAAATCTACCTTGTGGAGGGTGACTCTGCAGGTGGTTCTGCAAAGCAAGGTCGTGATCGTCGTACTCAGGCCATTCTTCCTCTTAAAGGTAAGATCCTTAACGTTGAGAAAGCGCGTTTCGATAAGATGCTGACCTCTGCAGAGGTTGGAACACTCATTACAGCTTTGGGTTGTGGTATAGGCCGCGATGAATTTAATGCTGATAAATTGCGTTATCACTCTATCATCATCATGACGGATGCTGACGTCGATGGTTCGCATATTCGTACTTTGTTGCTGACTTTCTTTTACCGACAAATGCCTGAGCTTATTGAACGTGGTCATCTTTATATTGCGCAACCTCCTCTTTACAAAGTTCGTAAAGGCAAGCAAGAGCAATACTTAAAAGATGAGCCTGCGTTAGAACAGTATTTGCTTCAAGGTGCGCTGGATGGTACTCAGTTATTCCCTTCTGCTGAGGCTCCACCTATTTCTGGCGAATCTCTTGAGAAGTTAATTGAACGTTATCGTCATGTTGAATCCTTAATTGCCCGTATTAGTCGCGTTTACCCAGCGTCTGTTCTACGTCAATTGATGTACCTGCCTAAGCTTGAGCTTGAACAGCTCTACGATCGCCCTGCTGTTGAAGCTTGGGTTGAAAAGCTATCGCTTTACCTATCAGACTTCGTTAGTTCATCTTCAGCTTGGTATGGCTGTACCGTTGTTGAAGATCGTGAGCACAGTCAGTTTGTTCCTGAGGTTGTTTTTACTCAGCACGGTATTGATATTAAATATCGATTTGACCAAGAGTTCTTCCGCTCACGTGATTATCAGTCTATAGCTAGCCTTGGTGAAGAGCTTCAGCAGTTACTCGAAGAGTCAGCTTATTTGCAGCGTGGTGAGCGTCAGTATCAGCTTCGTAATCTTGGTGATGGTATTCAGTGGCTCTTAGATATTTCTCGTAAAGGAAATAACGTTCAGCGCTATAAAGGTTTAGGAGAGATGAATCCAGATCAGTTGTGGGAAACTACGATGGATCCAGATGCACGACGTATGCTTCAAGTTACCATCGATGATGCTATTGGTGCCGATCATCTCTTCTCTACTTTAATGGGAGATGACGTCGAACCGCGTAGAGCTTTCATAGAAGCCAATGCTTTGAATGTATCGAATCTTGATGTTTAGCTGATAGCTTTTTATCGAAGGGCAGCTTAAGCTGCCCTTTTTTTATTCTAGATTTTCTTTCCATTTATCTGTTTTCATTTTCTATACATCTAGCATCCTTCCTTAAATCCCCATACCCATCCCCGATGTTGCTGTTTGTATTCGTTCTATCTTAGTTACCATCTTTTTGTTCCACGTGAAACATGGCTCTTTCCATTTGCGTCTGCATACAAGAAAGGACGCACCCTCATCGTGTTTCACGTGAAACAAAAAAAAGCCCGCATTAGCGGGCTTCTGAGTTAGGTAAAAATAAATCTATAAAAGCGAGATATCTGCGGTACCTAAGAAAAGTTTACGCAGATTAGAAAGCAGAGTTAACCGATTAGTTCTGACTGCATCATCCTCCACATTGACCATTACATCATCGAAGAACTGATTGATCTGGTCTTTAAGTGAGGCAAGCTTAAGCATTGCTTCTGTGTAGTTGCCTTGAGCAAATAGCGGAGCTAGTTCAGCGCTTAGGTCCTTAACGGAGTTAGCCAAAGCTATCTCAGCTGGCTCAGTAAGAAGTGTTGCGTTAATACTGAAGGAATCTATCGGCGACTCAAGTTTTGCAAGAATGTTGGCAACACGCTTGTTAGCAGCAGAAAGATCCGAAGCTTCAGCAAGTGAAGAGAATTTAGCAACAGCCTGAACACGCTTATCGAAATCTAAAGGTCGTGTTGGTCGCATTGCTTGAACGGATAGATAGACAGCAACAGAAATAGATTGTTCTTCATACCAAGCTCTGAAGCGTTCTAGCATGAAGTCTATAACGCGCTTAACAACATCTTTACTTCCAGCTAATTCTGGATAATTTGATGCGGACAAAGCAACTAACTCTTCAAGATCAAGGTCAAGCTGGTTCTCAATGATAATCCGAAGAACACCCAAAGATTGACGGCGAAGAGCGAACGGATCTTTTGAGCCAGTTGGTGGTTGGTTGATGGCAAACAAGCCAGTGATCGTATCCAAACGATCAGCGATTGCTAAAGCCATACCTGTTTTAGTGGTTGGAAGTTGATCACCTGCGAAGCGAGGCATGTACTGCTCATTAAGCGCTAAAGCAACTTCGTTCTCTTCCCCATCATGTAGGGCATAATGGTAACCCATCAAACCTTGCAGTTCGGTAAACTCAAAGACCATATTAGTCATTAAGTCACACTTAGAAAGCAAAGCAGCACGCGATGCAAATTCAGGATTGCCACCAATTTGCTTAGCTATATTAGAGGCTAAGCCTTGTACCCTTTCTGTTTTCTGATAAAGCGTACCTAAGTCATGTTGGAATACGATTGACTTCAATTTTTCAGTACGATCAGATAATGGGGTTTGGCGGTCTTGCTCAAAGAAGAAAGCTGCATCCGCAAGTCGTGGACGTATTACTTTTTCATTGCCAGAGATAATCTGTGAAGGATCTTTTGATTCAATATTAGAAACTGTAATGAAGTAAGGTAGGAGCTTTCCATGCGCATCGATAAGGTGGAAATACTTCTGGTTTGCCTTCATTGAAGAGATTAAAGCTTCAGCAGGAACTTCTAAAAACCTTTCTTCAAAACGACCCATTAGAGCAACTGGCCATTCATTAAGAGCAGAAACTTCATCTAAAAGATCTTCGTCAATGACAACTTGAGCATTGATTTTTTTAGCTTCAGCGAGTACTTGAGCGCGAATTTTTTCACGGCGCTCGCTGATATCAACAATGACTTTACCTGGATTCAATAATTTCTGAGTGTAGTCGCTAGGTGAAAGAAGTTCGATACTATGGGGGTAGTGAAATCTATGTCCTTGAGTTTTGCGACCTGAAGTTAAGCCTAGAATGGTGCAAGGTACAATCTCTTCTCCTAACAGCATAACAAGCCAATGAACCGGACGAACGAACTCTGTTCGGCTAGCTCCCCAGCGCATACGTTTTGGAATTGGAAGTGCTGCTAGAGAGTCTGCAACGATGGTAGGTAATAGCTCAGTTGAAGGTTTACCCTTCTCCATTCCTTTATAGACATAATATTGTCCTTTTCCGACTTCTTGCGTAGTCAGTTCATCCAGTGTTACACCACAAGAACGAGCAAAACCTTCTACTGCTTGAGTCGGTGCTTGGGTAGCAGGACCACGTTTTTCGAATTCACGATCAGGTTGAGCAACAAGAAGATCTTTAACAACCAGCGCTAAACGTCTTGGTGAAGCATGAACCTTAGTGGAAGAATAACTCAAACCAGCGGTTTGTAATCCCTTCTCTATTCCTTCACCAAACGCATTGGCAAGGGTTAACAAGGAGGTGGGTGGCAACTCTTCAGTGCCTAATTCAACTAAGAAATCCTGAGTTGTCATGCGCTTTTCTCCTCACAAGCAGCGAGTACTTCTTGACGTATTCCTTCTGGAGCTAAGGGGAAGCCAAGTGCTTTACGTTTATCAAAATAAGCATGTGCTACTAAGCGTGCTAATGTTCTTACACGCAAAATAAAACGTTGGCGTTCAGTCACTGAAATAGCATGACGAGAATCAAGAAGGTTGAAAGTGTGTGATGCCTTAAGCACCATTTCGTAAGCAGGTAATGGAAGCTGAGCTTCAAGTAACTTGTTACATTCACGCTCATAATGATCGAAATTACTGAATAGAGTTGGAACGTCTGCATGTTCAAAATTATAGGTAGACATTTCAACTTCGTTTTGGTGAAACACATCACCATAAGTCGTTACACTACCGTCAGGCTGTCTAGCCCAAACAAGATCATAAACACTATCAACGCCCTGAAGATACATGGCGATGCGCTCAAGACCGTAGGTCAACTCCCCTGTCACTGGGTAGCACTCTAAACCACCAGCTTGCTGGAAGTATGTGAACTGAGTGACTTCCATGCCATTTAGCCAAATCTCCCAACCAAGACCCCAAGCACCGAGAGTTGGTGATTCCCAGTTGTCCTCTACAAAGCGAATATCATGAATTAATGGATCAATACCTATGTGTTTTAACGAACCAAGGAAAAGCTCTTGAAGATTATCAGGTGATGGTTTTAAGACAACTTGAAACTGATAATAATGCTGTAGGCGATTTGGGTTTTCCCCATAGCGACCATCGGTAGGACGACGGCTTGGCTGAACATAAGCAGAGCGCCAAGATTCAGGTCCTATCGAGCGTAAAAAAGTTGCTGGATGGAAGGTGCCCGCACCTACTTCAAGATCTAGAGGCTGGACAATTACACAGCCAAGATCGCCCCAGTATTGTTGCAGGGCAAGGATTAAGCCCTGAAATGTGCTAACGTCTGTCGTCACCTTGTCAGTCACGTGAATCACCTTAATAATAGAATGATCAAAATAAAGCCAGAATTATACATGAACAGTCGCGCTAGATCGTGTATCTAACTAATAATCTTAAACTGTCGATCAGGTATAATGGCAAAAAAATAGATGAGTGTAAGTCGAGTGAAAAGTTTAAAAGGAATCTTTGCGGTTTTAGCCTTGGGTATATTGGCACTCTTGCCATTAAAATATGCGCAAAAATTTGGTGCCTTTCTAGGAAAACGTATGTACCAGAAAGGTGTTAAAAACAAGATGTATCAATATACCAAGTCAAACATTGATCTATGCTTTAACGATCTATCAGAGCAAGAAAAACAACATCTGATTAAAGAAAGCTTGGAGCAAACGGGTCAGTCAGTATCTGAAATGGGAATGTCTTGGCTCTGGCCTGTTAACAAAACACTGAAGAAGATTAAGAAAGTTAATAATGAAGAAGTTATTCAACAAGGTATAGATGCTGGAAAAGGTGTCATTTTGATTGCACCGCACCTAGGTAATTGGGAAATACTGAATCTGTATCTATCCAATCGTTATACCTTTACCGCAATGTATAAGCCGCCTAAACAGAAGCAATTAGATGAGCTGATTAAACGTATGCGCGCTCGCTTAGGGACAGATATGGCACCAGCGAATGTGCAGGGTGTACGAAAGGTGATGAAAGCGCTAAAGCGCGGAGAGATGGTTGGTATTCTTCCTGATCAAGAGCCAGAAATTGAAGGAGGAATCTTTGTCGATTTCTTTAATACCCCTGCTCTAACGATGAAACTATTACCGCAGTTAGCAGCACAAACAGGCGCTAAAGTGGTCTGTGGCTACGCAAAACGTTTACCTAATGCTGAAGGGTTTGAAATTTACTTTAGCGAAGCAGATCCTGAAATAGGTTCAAAAGATATACATAGTGCAACCAGTGCAATGAATCGCTCTGTAGAGCGTTGTGTCAGAGAGTTGCCTGCACAGTACCAGTGGGAATATAAGCGCTTTAATACCCGCCCTGAGGGGGCAGAAAAGATCTATTAACCTATTAAAACGATACCATCTAAACGAAACTAGCGTCGCCAGAACACCGGTGTGAATAACACCAATAAAGTGAATACCTCTAAGCGACCTAATAACATGGAAAAGCACAGAATCCACTTGGCGGTATCATTTATACCGCCAAAGTTATCAGCGACATCACCCAAACCAGGACCTAGGTTTGTGATGGTGGCACCGACAGCAGACCAAGCAGTTACCTGATCAAGCCCCGTTCCCATCAGTATGATCATCATGATGACGAATACTAAAAGATAAACAGAGAAGAAGCCCCATACCGCTTGAAGTACCTTATCGGGAATCGCTCTCCCCCCAACTTTTACAGGAAAAATAGCATTGGGGTGGACTAAGCGTTTAATCTCTCGATGACCCTGTTTTAGGATTAATAATATCCGTATCACTTTCATGCCACCGCCGGTAGATCCGACACAGCCGCCAATAAATGCGGTAACAAACAGCATAAATGGCAGCATGACTGGCCAGTAGGCAAAACTACCCGTCGCGAATCCAGCGGTAGTGGCAATGGATACGGTCATAAATGCAGCTTGTCGAAGTGATCGAACAGGCTCATAAACTTCATGTATAAGCAAAACTGTCAGGGTAATCAAAAAAGTGATCAGCAGAATACTTAGGAAAAAACGTACTTCTGCATCTTTAAAATAGTGAACAATTGAACGTGCGCGCCAAGCTAAAAAGTGCAAGGCGAAGTTCATCCCACTCAGTATCATAAAAAAGATCATGATCAATTCAATATGAGGATTATCAAAGTGACCAATGCTGGCATCATAAGTAGAAAAGCCACCTAGTGCGATGGTAGAGAATGCATGACCTATGGCGTCGAAAGGCGACATACCGGCATACCAAAAAGCAAAACCACAAAGGATAGTCAGTAGCGCATAGATAATCCAAAGGGCTTTTGCGGTTTCAGTAATACGTGGAGTTAGCTTGGTATCTTTAACAGGACCAGGAATTTCTGCTCGATAAAGCTGCATACCCCCGATACCGAGCATAGGAAGAATAGCTACCGCTAGAACGATAATACCCATACCACCTAGCCATTGTAGCTGCTGTCGATAGTAGAGAATAGATTTAGGTAAGTGGTCTAAACCTGTAATGACAGTTGCTCCAGTGGTCGATAAGCCGGATATAGATTCAAAAACTGAATCTACCAAAGTCATATTAGGTTCTGTGGAGAGATAAAGTGGTATAGCTCCAAAAAAACCTAGTACGGACCAAAAAAGGACTGTAATTAAGAAACCATCTCTTATGCGCAGTTCGCCTTTGACTCGGTAAAAAGGTACCCAGATTAAAAATCCGCACAATAATAAGATAAAAAAAGCAGAAATAAATGCGGCATGTGCACCATCTGCATAGTAAAAAGAGACCGCTAATGGTGGCAACTGAGCAAAGCTAAACAGCATCAACAGTATGCCTAGAACTCGTAGCGTTAACTGATAATGCATCCTAAGCGCCTCAGAAGAAGGTCAGCCCAACTTGGAATAAGCGTTCAACATCTGGAATCTTACGCTTATCAACCAAGAAGAGAATGACGTGATCGTCGTTTTCTACAACGATGTCATCATGAGCAATAAGTACTTTGTCGTTACGAATAATCGCACCGATAGTGGTACCAGAGGGAAGATTGATATCTTCTATAGCGCGACCAACCACCTTAGAAGAGTTTTTGTCTCCGTGAGCAATCGCCTCCATAGCTTCAGCTGCACCGCGACGAAGTGAATGGACAGCAACAACGTCACCACGACGAATATGTGTTAGTAGCGATCCAATGGTGGTTTGCTGCGGAGATATCGCAATATCAATAACACCACCTTGAACTAGATCTACATAGGCCGGATTATTGATCAAGGTCATGACGGTACGGGCACCTTGGCGCTTAGCGAGCATCGACGCCATAATATTGGCTTCGTCATCGTTTGTCAGAGCACAAAAAACATCGGTATCTTCGATATTTTCCTCAATCAATAAGTCACGATCAGACGCACTGCCATGCAACACAATAGTGTTGTTCAAGCGACGAGCTAGACTTTGACAGCGGGGTAATGAGCGCTCAATGATCTTGACCTGAAAATTGTTCTCCAAGCTTTCAGCTAATCTGGCTCCAATATTACCGCCACCCGCAATTAAGATTCGACGATAGGGTTTATCGAGGCGACGTAATTCGCTCATCACGGAACGAATATCCTTTTGTGCAGCGATAAAGAAAACCTCATCATCGGCTTCAATGACCGTATCACCTTGCGGAATGATGGGCCGATCTTGTCTGAAAATAGCCGCAACACGGGTATCCACATTAGGCATATGTGAACGTAAGTAAGAGATCTCACGACCTACCAAAGGACCACCATAGTAGGCACGCACAGCAACTAACTGTGCCTTTCCTTCCGCAAAATCCAGAACCTGCAAAGCACCCGGATGTTGAATCATTTTTTTGATATGTAAGGTGACAGATTCTTCAGGGCTAATCAGTACATCAACCGGCATAGCCTTAGAGCCGAATAAAGAACGATCGTTATACAGGTAATCATGTTCACGAATACGCGCGATTTTGGTCGGTATATTGAAAATCGTATGGGCTACCTGACAAGCAATCATATTAACCTCGTCAGAGTTGGTCACCGCAATCAGCATGTCTGCATCCTGCGCTCCGGCTTGTGCAAGCATCGATGGTGTAGATGCAGGACCTTCCAATGTACGAATATCTAATCTATCAGCAAGCTCTCTTAGACGTGCTGAATCGGTATCGATGATAGTGATATCGTTGGACTCACTGGCAAGATTTTCTGCCAGTGTACCGCCCACCTGCCCTGCACCTAAAATAATGATGTTCATGCTTCGCTGATTCCGTTTGCGTCTAACTTAGTTAGTTTGGCATAGAAAAAGCCATCATGGCTGTTTAATTGCGGAAAAAATTGTGTGCCAAACGGACGAGTTAACCCAGCAGAGATATTTAGCGGTTGATGATGTGCGTCTAAATGCTGTTTACAAAATCTCTCTACGATGCGTTCATTCTCTTGAGGGAAGATCGAACAAGTGGCATAAACGAGAGTTCCACCAGGTTTCAGCATCTGCCATAGATTCTCCAGTATGGCCATTTGTAAGCTAGCTAGTTTTAACAAGTCTTCATTTTGACGTAATAATTTAATGTCAGGGTTACGCCGGATAACACCGCTGCCACTACAAGGTGCATCAACTAGAATACGATCATAAGTGACACCATCCCACCAGTCATGAGCTGAAGCATCACCTTCAAAGACACGACAATATTCTGCAAGGTGAAGACGCTCAAGATTTTCATATATACGAGGCATGCGTTTAGGGTTTAGCTCAACCGCATCGATTTGAGTGGCACTATCAGCATGGTGCTCTAATAGATGACAGAGCTTACCGCCCGGAGCCGCGCAAGCATCTAAGACTCGCTCACCCGGTTGAACATCGAGTAACTGAACACTCAGTTGAGCGGCTTCATCTTGCACACTGCATTCACCTAGATCAAAACCAGGAATATCGAGTACATCCACTGGTTCTTCAAGAATGACGGCTTGAGAAGATAATTGACCCAGCTGAGCATCAATACCCTCTTCTACAAGCTTGTTTTGAAGTGTCTCTGGAGTAAGTAAGCGCTTGTTAACTCTGAGAGTCATAGGTGCCCGAATATCATTTTGAATGAGTATTTGTTGCCAATGATCAGGCCAATTATGTTGTAGCTTTGTGATCATCCACTCCGGATGATTCCAATGATAGAGATCACTCTGTTGTGAAAGCTGTTGATCCAGTTCAACCGCTTCTCGTTGATAGCGTCGCAGTACGGCATTAATTAAGCCTGTCGCCCATTCTTTATTCAGGCGCTTGGCTAATTCGACAGTTTCATGAATAACCGCATGTTCTGGAATACGTAGCTCACGTAGCTGATACAAGCCTAACAGTAAGCAAGCATGAAGATCAGAGTCTTTAACTTGAAAAGGTTTTTTAAGAAGGTGTTGAGCTAGTGCGTCGAGGCGGAAGTATTCTCGTGTAGTTCCGTATACTAATTGCTGCAACAGTCCAGTATCTCTGGCGCTGACTTGCTTGAGGTAATTAGGTAATAGTGAACTTAAAGAACCTTGATGTTGCAATAAAGAGCTAAGAATCTGTGTCGCTGCCAAACGAACATCGGTCACTAGTTAAACCTCATGCCTTCAAAAAATGAGTGTTGTCCATTCAAAATTGCATTGACTGGAAGAGCTCGCTTACCCGGTAATTGAATCTGAGTTACTTTCAAAGCACCTTGTCCAGTAGCAATGACTAACGCATCTTTTTCAATTTTAACGAGTGTTCCCGGTGTTTCTTTGTAGTCGTCTTTGCTAGATTCAGCGGCCCAAATTCGAAGATTTGCTGGGTTAGCCACGTTTTGATCAAAATCAACCTGACAAAAAGCCACTGGCCAAGGGTTTAACCCTCGAGTTTGTCTGGCAAGTACCTCTGCAGGCATCGACCAATCCAGTCTCCCCTCTTCCTTAAGCAGTTTGCTGGCATAACAGGTTAAGCTTTCATCCTGAATCTCAGGAGTTAACTTTCCTTGCTCTAGAAGAGGCAAGCTCTCAATCAAAGATTCAGCTCCTATAATTGCCAAACGATCATGCAAGCTACCAGCGGTATCATCCTGATGAATAGGAGTGTACTTCTTATAAAGCATGTCACCCGTATCTAACCCCAGTGCCATTTGCATAATGGTGATGCCGGTTTCCGTATCACCTGCCAACAAAGCTCGATGAATAGGTGCAGCCCCACGCCAGCGCGGTAATAAAGAAGCGTGAACATTTATACAACCAAGCTTGGGTAGGTCTAGTACTTTCTGTGGTAACAGTAATCCATAAGCTGCCACAATCATCAGGTCAGCATTCAAATTAGCTAATTCGTGAATCGACTCTTCAGATTTAAAGTTCAAGGGTTGAAACACAGGTAGTTGATGTTCCAGCGCTAATTGCTTAACCGGACTAGGGGTTAGTTTTTGACCTCTACCCGAAGGGCGATCAGGCTGTGTATAAACGCCAACAATCTGATAATGATGAGCAATCAAAGCCGCCAAGCTACTAGCCGCAAAATCAGGCGTTCCGGCAAAGACTATGCGTAGCTTAGAATTCATCGAGCTTTCCATCAAACCCACTCCAGTCGATTATCGCTGTGCTTGCTGATCAAGTTTATGCTGTTTTTCCAACTTACTGCGAATTCGTTGACGTTTAAGTTTGGAAAGATAGTCAACAAACAGTTTTCCATCGAGGTGGTCCAACTCATGTTGAATGCAGACCGCTAATAAGCCATCAGCCTCGAAGTTTTGTGGGTTTCCATTGCGATCAAGAGATTCGACAGCGATGCGGCGTGGTCTTTCTACCGTATCGTAAAAACCAGGAACTGACAAACAGCCCTCCTGCATCTCGTCTAATTCCTCTTCAATGATTTTGTAGCTTGGATTTATCAATACCAAAGGTTCAGTGCTGTCATCAGAGAGATCGATTACCACAACTTGTAAGTGGACGTTAACCTGAGTAGCCGCTAATCCTATACCATTGGCGTCGTACATGGTTTCAAACATATCGTCGATAAGTTTGCGAATATCATCGTCTACCTTTTCAACAGGTTCGGCAATGGTACGTAAACGGGGATCAGGAAATTCAAGAATATTGAGCTTGGACATATGTATGCATCATTAATAGGTCTAGAATGGGTAAGATAGGTGTCGTAATGCTTTAATATGCCTATTATACTGAATACACAACTGAATGCATTGTTATGATGATTGATCTGCGTTGAATAGATCAAAAATTGAACGCTGAATACTTTCTGATCAAAGGGAAGCGGATATGAAACAACTGCTTTGCGGTCTGCTTGTAGCAGGCTTACTCTTTTCCGGTGTCGCTACGGCACAGACTGCACAGGCTCCACTCGAGCTGAAGCCTAATCATCCGACCGAATATGTCGTTGTGAAGGGCGATACGCTTTGGGGTATTTCGGGGCATTTTCTCAATCGACCTTGGCGTTGGCCAGAAATTTGGGGCGTAAACCCACAAATTGCCAATCCTCATCTTATCTATCCGGGGGATGTTATTTACCTGACATGGGTTGATGGGCAACCAAGGCTAGGATTGCGACCAGGCGAACAACGACTAAGTCCACGTGTACGTGAGCTGCCACTTGAGCAGGCCATTCCTGCAATACCTCTTCGAGATATCAACAGCTTCATTAGTGACAACTTAGTTGTACAAGAAGATGTGCTTGCAGCAGCTCCTTATGTTGTTGCTGGAGAAAATCGTCGTCTGATCAGTGGTGCCGGTGATCGTGTTTATGGTCGTGGAGAACTGATTCGTGATGATCGTAACCAAGCTATCTATCGTCCTGCGACAGAATATATAGATCCTGTTACAGGAGAGTTCTTGGGTTATGAGCTGTTCAAGGTGGCAGATACCCGAGTCACAAGCATCAACGACGATATTATCACAATGGATTTGGTGCGCTCGAACGAAGAAGTTCGAGCAACTTATCGCGTGTTACCTACTGAAGAGACTCGTATTCAGTCTGTATTCCATCCTAAGCCTGCTCCTGAAGGTGTTGAAGGATTGATTATTGGATTATTGAAAGGGGTCTCAAGCGCAGGGCAATTTGATGCTGTTGTGCTTAATGTGGGTCAACGTGAAGCGGTAGAGCCAGGTCACGTGTTCTCTGTTTACCGTACTGGTGAAGTGGTTCGTGATCCCATCGCTGGTGGACAAATTCAACTGCCTTCAGAGCATGCCGCTATCCTAATGGTCTTTAAATCATTTGATAAAGTCAGTTATGGATTAATTATGCGTGCCACCAATGTGGTTTCTATCGGTGATGAAATTCGCAACCCTGATTAAAAAGGATTAAACATGACTAGCGATCCAAGGGAGTGGATCGCTGTCAGCCAGTTGCCGGGCTTAGGCCCTGCAACCCTTTCTAAGCTGACAGCTCAAGGAATCTCTCCAGCTAAAATTTTAGCTAAGCAATTACCTCAAAATGTTCGTTTAAGAGCTGACACTCGTCATGCCCTTCACTTCATCAATACTCAATCGTTATTAGAACAGGCGGACAAGATTATAGAGCAAGGGTTAGCACTAGGCTTAACCTTGGTTTCTTTTGACTGCAAACCTTATCCATCTTTGTTAAAAGAGATTGATGATCCACCACCTCTCTTGTGGTTAAAGGGAAATCTAGAGCTTCTGTCACAACCTCAATTGGCCATCGTTGGAAGTCGCAAACCTTCAGTTGCTGGAGCATCCAGTGCTTTTGAGTTTGCTCGATCCCTATCAGATAGCGGCTTTATCATTACCAGTGGTTTAGCGCAGGGCATTGATACAGCAGCCCATAAAGGTGCTATTAAAGCCAATAAGCCCACGCTTGCAGTATTGGGAACCAGTCCAGAGATCATCTATCCTCGTGTCAATCAGGTTCTAGCGGATCATATAGTGGCAAATGGTGGGTTGTTGGTATCTGAGTTTCCACCCAACACTAAGGCGCGACCAGAAAACTTTCCGAAACGAAATAGAATTATCAGTGGGTTATCAGTAGGCACATTAGTAGTCGAAGCGGCACTTCGCAGTGGTTCATTGATCACAGCTAGATTAGCAATGGAGCAAGGTCGGGAAGTTTTTGCGATTCCAGGTTCTATTCATAATCCTCTGGCTAAAGGTTGCCACGCATTGATTCGTGAGGGTGCTCTTTTGGTCGAAAACACACAACAAATCTGCGAACCTTTAGCGCCTATATTGGGCTTTCTAGCTGATCAGTTATCAAGCGCTGATCCAGAAACGTTTGCGCTGGATACAGGATCTTCATCTAATCTGACTGATTTAGAAAGAACGCTATTACAGCGAATTCAGCAATCAACGATCACACTAGACCAATTACATACGGAAACGTCGATCAGTGTCAGTGAGTTACAGCAAATGCTGATAAACTTACAGCTAGACGGTAAAATAGATGTCATGGGCGATCATTATATGGCGCTGTGCTGAATTGATTACTTTACGGTCAGTTTACTTTTCCCACAAAAGGAATAAGAGTATCCTGTCGAGCTTTCTTTTTCGTCAGGCGCTTTGCGTTTGCACTAATTATTTTGATACAGGACTGAAAGAATGCAGCCAAAAGTAGGCGTAATTATGGGGTCTCGGTCAGACTGGCCGACAATGGAACATGCAGTGCAAATGCTAGAGAAGCTCGGTGTCTCCTACGAAACTCGCGTGGTTTCTGCACATCGTACACCTGATTTGTTATTTGAATACGCCAAATCGGCTGCGGATCGAGGTCTACAAGTCATTATTGCAGGTGCTGGCGGTGCTGCTCATTTACCTGGTATGGCTGCTTCACAAACTTGCTTGCCCGTACTAGGCGTACCTGTCGAATCGAAAGCGCTTAGCGGCATGGACTCCCTGCTATCCATTGTGCAAATGCCGGGTGGTATTCCGGTTGGAACCTTAGCGATAGGTAAAGCTGGTGCTACTAACGCTGGCATCATGGCAGCACAAATTGTTGCTCTTCAAGATGCCAAGGTTAAGCAGGCTTTAACAGATTTTAGAGAAGAACAAACACGCACAGTGTTAGAAAACTCAGATCCACGTGGCGAATAATAGGGTTATAGATCGATGAAAATTGGTGTGCTAGGTGCAGGACAGTTGGGGCAAATGTTAGCTCTATCGGGCTATCCTTTAAGTAATCGCTTCTCATTTTTTGATACCACTGGTAGCCCAAGCGCTGAAATTGGTGAAACTCTTTGCGATCCCTCAGGCGATGAGTTGG
Source organism: Oceanospirillales bacterium (assembly GCA_007693685.1). Classification (GTDB taxonomy): domain Bacteria; phylum Pseudomonadota; class Gammaproteobacteria; order Pseudomonadales; family Balneatricaceae; genus Nitrincola. The sequence goes on along the minus strand of REDB01000159.1, from coordinate 7,011 downwards.
AAGACTTCCTCTCTAGGGTTGATATTGTGACCTATGAGTTTGAGCACCTACCCTTAGATTTAGTTAAGCGTGTTGCTGAACATAAACCCTTGTTCCCCGGGGTTGAAGCTTTACGCGTGTGTCAAAACCGTGAAGCGGAAAAAGCACTATTTGATAGCCTCAATATTCCAGTCGCGGCCTATCGTATTGTCGAGTCAGCAGAGCAGCTTGCAGAAGCATGCCAAGTCTTGATGCAACAGGGTGCTGCTGCCGTAGTGGCTAAATCCATTACCGAAGGTTATGACGGCAAAGGACAAGCCGTATTAAGAGATCCTACTGAAGCAAAAATTGCTTGGCAACAGATAGGCCATTCACGCTTAATTGTTGAGGCATTCGTCGATTTTATTCGTGAGGTGTCGATTATTGCGGTAAGAGGGCGTGAAGGAGATGTGGCTTTTTATCCTTTAGCAGAAAATCATCATGCAGAGGGTATTCTGCGTTATTCACTGGCACCTTTGCCTGATGTCAGTGATGAAGTTCAACATCAAGCCGAAGCCTATATTCACCAACTTTTAGATAGCCTAGAGTATGTTGGCGTTCTAACACTAGAGCTTTTTCAATGTGCGGATGGACGTTTGCTAGCGAATGAGATGGCACCCAGAGTTCATAATTCAGGGCATTGGACTCAAAATGGTTCTATAACTAGCCAGTTTGAAAACCACTTGCGCGCTATTCAAGGTTTACCGCTTGGCTCCACTAAAGCGATCAAGCCAACTTGTATGATCAATATTATCGGTCAAATGGGCGATACTAAGGATATTTTGGCTTTGGAAGGTGTTCATCTTCATTTGTATGGTAAAAGTGAACGTCCAGGACGTAAGTTAGGTCATATCAACGTTGTTGCTGATGACTTAACTAGCTTAATGACGCAAGTGCGCTTAGCGTCACAGAGTCTTCCTAATGTTCCTGAGCCTAAGTTCAGTTGCGTGGATAATTAGTTTCGTCTCAGTATCCTTGTCTCAATATAGCTATCTCAGAATAGTTGCGTCCCGAATATAGGAGCGTTTGTAGATGAATCACTGGTCAATCAAAAGAGCTATCGATGTCATGCATTCAGGTGGGGTCATTGCCTACCCTACGGAAGCTGTCTGGGGACTGGGGTGTGATCCCTATAATGAAAAAGCGGTTAGACGCCTATTACAGTTGAAGCGTAGACCAGAGCACAAAGGGTTAATTCTAGTTGCTAGCTCCGAAGCGCAGATCGCTCCTCTATTGAAAGGTCTCTCTGATGAACAGCTCGAGCATTTAAAGCAAACATGGCCCGGTCCAAACACTTGGCTCTTACCTGATCCTTATGATCTTGTTCCGCGCTGTGTTAAAGGTCAGCATTCAGAGGTGGCCATTCGTGTTTCTGCGCATCCGTTAGTGAGGCATTTATGTGATGCTTGGGGTGGCCCAATCGTGTCAACCTCTGCCAATCCAGCAACGGCTGAACCAGCTAGATCTGCTTTGAGAGTGAAGACATACTTCGGCTCAAGGCTTGATTATCTTGTTAATGGTGACTTGGGTGGCTCAACCAAACCTAGTACCATCCGGTCAATTACCAGTCTATCAACGATAAGATCATAGTAAGTACTTACATTGATAGAAACTGTTTTAGAAATGTTTTAGGAGAGCTTAATGCAACAGCCTGATACTAAAAGGGTTAAAGACTATTTGTTAGCTTTGCAGGATAGTATCTGTCAGGCCTTTGCTGAGTTAGACGGTCAGGCATTTATTGAAGATGCTTGGGAGAGACCGGGAGGCGGTGGCGGTCGAAGTCGCGTACTATCAGACGGTAATGTCATCGAGAAAGGTGGGGTAAACTTTTCCCATGTGTTTGGAGAAGGTTTACCTGCTTCTGCAACTGCACATCGACCCGAATTAGCCGGTCGTTCTTTTCAGGCAATGGGTGTTTCTTTAGTGATTCATCCTCATAATCCACACATCCCAACTTCTCACGCTAATGTGCGCTTTTTTATTGCAGAAAAAGAAGGTGAAGATCCTGTCTGGTGGTTTGGCGGTGGTTTCGATTTAACCCCCTACTATGGTGTTGAAGAGGACTGCATTCATTGGCATCAAGTCGCAAAGCAGGCCTGTCAGCCCTTTGGTGAAGACTACTACCCCCGCTACAAGAAATGGTGTGATGATTATTTCTTTCTGAAGCATCGAAATGAGCCAAGAGGTATCGGTGGCTTATTTTTTGATGACCTCAATACACCCGACTTCGAAACTAGCTTTGCATTCATGCGTTCCGTAGGTGATGCCTACATAGAAGCTTACAGACCGATTGTTGAAAAAAGACGCGATACCTCTTGGACTGAAGCCCAGCGTGATTTTCAGTTACATCGTCGTGGTCGCTATGTTGAATTTAACCTAGTCTATGACCGTGGCACTCTCTTTGGTCTTCAATCTGGTGGTCGAACGGAATCCATTCTGATGTCTTTACCACCAACAGTTCGCTGGAGTTATGACTGGGCACCGGAAGCTGGAACGGAAGAAGCACGTTTATACACGGATTTTCTGACATCAAGAGACTGGCTTGCAGAGGAATAAGGAGAGAAAAATGCTTGATCAGTATGCAGTCTTTGGCAACCCCATTTCTCATAGCCGTTCTCCCTTTATTCATGACTGCTTTGCACGTCAGCAAGACCAGCAGATGCAGTACCGAGCAATAGAAGTTGCGTTAGATGGCTTTAATCAGGCAGTAGAAGATTTTCTACAAGCAGAAGGTAAAGGTCTAAACGTTACAGTTCCTTTTAAAGAGCAAGCATGGAGCTTGGCAGAACATAGAACCGCCCGTGCAGAGTTGGCAGGTGCGGTGAATACCTTGTGGCGTGATCAACAAGGACGTATCTGTGGTGATAACACCGATGGTGTAGGCTTAGTTAATGACTTAATGCATAACAACGCTGTTAAACTTAATGGCGCTAGAGTCTTAATCTTAGGCGCAGGTGGCGCTGTTCGTGGAGTCTTACAACCACTGCTTGAAGCAGGCTGTAGAGAAGTGATGATTGTTAATCGTACGGCTGAAAAAGCTAAAGTTTTAGCGGCCCACTTTCAAGAAATGTTATCAGTAGATCAGCAGATAAATGCGGGTGGTTATGCCGATTTGGAAAATAGCCAAGCCTATGATGTGATCATCAATGGGACCTCTGCCAGTTTATCAGGTAGCCTTCCACCAATTAATGCATCGGTAGTAAGTACTAACACACTTTGTTATGACATGATGTATGGAGCAAAACCAACGACCTTTTGCCAGTGGGCAGTTGATCACTCAGCAGCTAGAGCCATTGATGGATTAGGAATGCTAGTGGAACAAGCGGCAGAAGCCTTTTTATGTTGGCGTGGTGTTCGACCTGAAACCGCTCCTGTGATCGCTTTACTAAGACAAAGCCTAGCTCATCAATAATGGCTCGCTAGTCTTTTCAGGACGTATAACCTTGCATCATTTACCCCATTAGCGTTATAACCTGACACTTAATACCCCTGTCTTTGGATGGCATATATGACAGATTCCACGCGACTCGACTCGACCCTTCTAAGCGCAGACCAGCTGTATCGTGTTTGTGACCCGAAAGACCTACCCTTTCTGACCACTGAATCAATAGAGCCGTTTAATGGTTTCTTTGGGCAGGAACGTGCGATCGAAGCGATGGACTTCGGTATCAGTATGCAGCGGCATGGTTACAATCTGTTTGTGATGGGAAATCCCCATACAGGTCGCTTCTCTTTTGCCATGGAAAATCTTAAAAACTATGCCAAAAAGGATCAAAAGCCGGCGGATTGGTGCTATATCAATAATCTTTCCGATGGCCGTTATCCGGTTGTTTTACACCTTCCAGCAGGTAAAGCACAGCAACTTAAAAAAGATGTCGAAAATCTTTTTGAAAGCCTGTTAACAGAGCTACCTGCTGCTTTTGAAAGCCCCGGTTATCAACGTATGAAAAGTCGCATCGAGCGTGACTTTACTAAGCGCTATGATCAAGCGGTGGATTCTGTCGAACGTAAAGCGCGTGATGTGAATATTGCCGTCTATCGAGATGCCGGTACCATCGGCTTTACACCCTTAGCAGATGGCCAAGCAATGGATGAAGCGGCCTTCTCACAACTTCCAGAGGAAGAGCGCGATACCATTCAGCAAAATATTTCCGATCTAGAAGATCAGTTGAATGAAGCGCTGACTGAACTACCTAAATGGCGTCGAGAAGCAGCAGCTCAAATCCGTAATTTAGACAGTGAAACCACCCGTAAATCGATTTTGCCGTTAATTGCACAGTTACGTGATCGTTATGTCCATCATGCCAATATTATTAAGTATTTGGGCTATGTCGAAAAAGATCTGATCAAAAATGTCGCTGAAATCGTCGGCGATGAACGTAGTTTAGAGATCAAAACCGATCAGATGCGCCAGCAGTTTTTAGAAGAAAATTATGGCATCAACCTACTCGTTGATAATCACAAGACTAAAGGTGCGCCGGTAGTTTACGAAGCTCATCCTAGCTATGAAAATCTATTTGGACGAGTTGAATACAATAGCGAAATGGGCGCTTTAGTCACCAACTACACCCTGATTCGTCCCGGTGCCTTACACAGAGCCAACGGTGGTTATCTTCTACTTGAGGCGGAAAAGCTTTTAGAGCAGCCTTTCGTTTACAGCGCATTAAAGCGTGCCTTAAAGTCACATGAAATTCGCATCGAAAACCCTGTCAGTGAATACACAGGGGTAAGCACGATCACCTTGAACCCTCAACCTGTTCCGCTGAAAGTAAAGGTGATCTTGGTCGGTGGGCGTGATATCTATTATTTACTGCAAGAGCTCGATCACGATTTCGAAAAGATGTTTCGTGTCGTGGTGGATTTCGATGAAGATGTTAAAAGATCACCTGCCAGCGTACGTAATTATGCTCGTTTAATGAAAACGCTTGCCGTAGAAGAAGGTTTAGCGCCACTGAAACGTGAAGCGGTTGCACGCCTGACAGAGCACAGTTCGCGCATGGCGGAAGATCAAGAGATGCTTTCAGCGCATATCGGCGAGTTAGTGGATCTGCTTTGTGAAGCTGATTTCAGGCGTCGTCAAAAAGGCGATGACTTAATCGGTGCTCAGCACGTCGAGATGGCATTGCAGGGTAAAGAGCGCAGAACAGGTCGACTTTCGGAAAAGATTCTAGAAAGCATGCTTAATCGAACAGTGCTGATCGATACCGAAGGCAGCGCAGTGGGTTGTGCCAATGGTTTAACCGTACTGCAAGTCGGTGATGTTTCCTTCGGAACACCTGCACGCATTACTGCCACGGTTAATCCAGGCAATAAAGGCATTGTCGATATAGAACGTGAAGTCACGTTAGGACAGCCGATTCACTCTAAAGGCGTACTGATATTATCCGGTTACTTAGGTCATCAATATGCACATGATTTCCCTATGACCTTGTCCGCGAGTATCGCTATGGAGCAATCCTACGGTTATATCGATGGTGACAGTGCTTCACTAGCGGAAATCTGCACCCTGATCTCTGCATTAACCGCCATACCGATTCTACAGCAGTTTGCGACGACGGGTTCGATTAACCAGTATGGTGAAGTCCAAGCTATTGGTGGCGTGAATGAAAAGATCGAAGGCTTCTTCCGTTTGTGTCAAACACGCGGCTTAACAGGCGATCAAGGGGTGATTATTCCTAAAGCGAATGTGCGCAACTTGATGCTGAAAAAAGATGTGGTCGATGCGGTCAAAGCGGGACAGTTCTCCGTTCATGCCGTTAGTCATGTTGATCAATGTCTAGAACTGTTGATGGGGCGTAAGGCCGGTCAGCTCAAAGCTGATGGTCATTTCACCCAGCGCAGCATTAACGCACTGGTCGTTAAACGTTTGCGCGAAATTGCCAAGGCTAAACCCTAAGGGTAAAAGCCATGAATGTCATAAAAGGATTTCTTTATCTTCTTGGATTCCTTCTTCTAGGAGATGTATTCGTCACATTGTTAGGTTTGCCTATCTCAGCTGGCGTAATTGGAATGCTATTGCTAACGGGGTGGTTGCTGCTTAGAGGCCGAATGCATGATGATATTGCAGCCATAAGCCAGCCACTGATCACCCTACTCGCCATGCTGATTATGCCGGGTGTTGTAGGTGTGTTCTTTGTACTGGGAGACTATTCTCAGTACTGGCTAGCGGCTCTATTAGCTTTAGTACTGGGTACGCTACTCAGTGTGTTAACCACACTATGGTTAATGTCTCGCATGATGCCGCGCCAATCAAAGCAGGATCATGCAGATGAGTGACTTTCTAACGAGCTATACGGCTCTTATTGATCATCTGACGGCTACCCCAATCGCAGCCATTGCGATTACTTTGGTGGCGTTCTTTCTAGGCAATGCGCTGTTCCAGAAAATGGGACGGCCTACTTGGTGTCCGGGTATCTTAATTGCTGCATTAATCGTGGTGTTGATACTCATCATCTTGCGTATCGACTATGTTAGATATCAAGAAGGCGCTCGGTGGATCATACTGCTACTCGGCCCTGCTACGGTTGCCTTAGGTGTACCGTTATTTCAGCAGATACATCATATTCGTGCGCTGTGGAAACCGATTCTATTCACCCTTCCCTTAGCAGCGATCATGGCGGCTCTGTACGCTATTCTACTCGCTTGGTTAGCAGGTGCTCCGCCTGAACTGCTTGCTTCTTTTGCTCCGAAATCTGTCACCGCACCTATTGCCATAGGTATTACTGAACAACTAGGCGGCTCGATTCCTATTTTGATGGGTGGATTATTGGTTACCGGAGTCATGGCAACCCTGTGGGTTAATCTATTAGGTCGTTGGCTTAAGATCGAAGACCATCGTATCCTCGGTTTTGCCCTCGGTATAAATGGTCACGCGATCGGCACTGTCCGAGCCTTCGAAATCAGCCCCACCGCAGGTGCCTTTGCATCTTTGGGAATGGGTTTGACGGGCGTGTTTACCGCACTATTTTTACCATTGGTTTGGATATTGATGGG
>REDB01000229.1 GCA_007693685.1 Oceanospirillales bacterium | reverse complement strand
TACCTTTATCAAATTCTTTGATAACGTTATGGGCGCTAGTCGTTTAACTACTATTGCAGAACTTGGCTGGACTCACGTTCATGGTCTTGATGAAAGTGCTAATGCATTGAAATATGGCCGTTCGGGTATTTTTGGTTATCGTCAAGGCGATAACAGCGGCTTCGTAACCAAAAACTCCTACGGCTACGTCCTACGTGGTGCTTTAGAGTATCCAAACGCCTTCGCGGGTGTAACCTTGATCCCTGAACTGAACTTCCGTCATGGCGTTAAAGGTAATGGACCTGAGCCAGGCGCTGCTTTCCGTGAGAATGAAAAATCGGTCAATATCGGTCTGACTGCAGACTATATGAACCGTTACCGCTTTGGCGCGTCTTACACTACTTTCTTTGGTGGCTCATTCAATGCTGAGAAAGACCGCGACTATATTTCACTGAATGCATCTATCGCCTTCTAAGGTTGGAGAATAATAATGATACAAATGAGTCTTCCTAAGAAACTTCTCTGTACCGCGCTGCTACTAACCCTCGCTGGTGGCGCGCATGCAAATCCTGATCGCTTAGGTCAGGATTTAACACCGGTAGGTGCAGAGCGTGCTGGTAATGCTGCTGGCACTATCCCTGAATGGACCGGTGGTATTTCACAAAGCAATGACCGCTACACCAATCCTTTTGCTGGCGAGCAACCTCTGTTTGTTATTACCGCTGCGAACTATCAGGAACACCGTGAGCATTTGACAGATGGACAGGTGGCCATGTTCCAACGCTACCCTGACACCTTCCGCATGCCGGTATATACCACTCATCGTACTGCAGCCTTACCTCAACATATCTATGATGCAGGTAAAGAGAATGCGCGTAATGCTCGTCTAACAGAAGACGGCAATGGTCTTTTGAATCTTAAAGAGGCCCTAGCATTTCCAATCCCAGAAAACGGCTTACAGGTCATTTGGAACCACATGACACGCTACCGTGGTGGTGCGCTTGAAAGAACCTTTGTTCAAGTGCCAGTTCAAGCCAACGGTACTTTCACTCCGGTGCGCATCAATGAGAAGCTTTCTTGGCCAAGTTACTTACTGGACGCAAACAGTGGTGAAGAGCGTCATGACAATATTCTCTTCTACTTCGTTCAAGAAGTAACTGCACCAGCTCGTTTAACCGGTACCATCCTCTTGGTTCATGAAACTCTGAACCAAGTACAGCAACCACGTCAGGCTTGGACTTACAATTCAGGTCAACGTCGTGTCCGTTTAGCGCCTAACATCGCTTACGATGCTCCAGGTACTGCGACAGATGGCATGCGTACCACAGACAACCTTGATATGTTCAATGGTGCACCAGATCGTTATAACTGGGAATTGGTCGGTAAAAAAGAGATCTACATTCCTTATAACAGCTGGAAACTGGCTGACCGCAACCTATCCTACAGCGACATTATCCAAGCTGGTCACTTAAACCCTGACTTAACACGCTATGAGCTTCATCGTGTATGGAAAGTTGAAGCAACACTGAAAGACGGCCAGCGTCATGTTTACGCTAAACGTACTTTCTACATAGATGAAGATACCTGGCAGATTGCTACGGTTGATCACTATGATGGACGTGGAGAACTATGGCGTGTAGGTGAAATGCATACCATGATGGCACGTGATGTACTCGTACCAGGTGCAGCTGCAGAAACTTTCTATGATCTTCAGTCTGGTCGTTACTTGGTAGGTGGTTTAACCAATGAAGAACGAGTGGGTTACGACTTTACTCAACGCTTCAACTTCCGCGACTTTACCCCTCAAGCAATTCGTCGTGCAGGTCGATAAGTAGTAAGACTGATATCACAAGACAAAAAAATGCCCGCTAAACTGCGGGCATTTTTTTAACTAAAATTTTTAACTGGATGTCACATGCTTGCTAATTGAATCGCATCTAGCGGTCTTCTTGCTGTCCAATAATTTCGCTTCCAGTAAGGATTATCCATTTTCGAAATAATTACACCGCGACTGGTTGAAGCGTGAAGAAATTCACCGTGACCTAAATAGATACCCACATGCTGAGTTCTACCGGTTTTAAAGAAAACTAAATCTAATGGCTCAAGAGCTTGACGCTGAACTGGAACACCTAAAGATACTTGTTCAGATGTTGTGCGAGGTAATTTAACATCAAAGGCTTCAGTGAAGATGGTTTGTACAAAGCCAGAACAATCAATGCCTGATTTATCACTTCCACCTAGTCGATAAGGAGTTCCAGCCCATACTTCATACTTTTCTTCTAGCACTAAACGAAGATCGTTTTGTGCCGGAGCAGTAATCGGTTGAGGTATGGCCACCAAAGGCTGAGTGGCATGACGACCCGTTGAAAAACAACCCGTTAACAACAATGATAAAGAAACAAGTAAGATAATTCGCATAAGCATCAGATTAGTATAAAAAATAATCGTCAAAATTAACTCAAAACTACACTAATCACAAGTGATTTTTATCACTATGATCGTGTATATTCTGATCAATGAAAGGTACAACAGGATTACAAGGTGCATTTATCCGACAGAAGAACAAATTTCTGGTAGGATTAACGTAATTTTTAGCAGGAGATTTAGCTTAAGTGTTTACTGACATCCAACTGAACGAGCGACTACAAAAGGCGCTTGACGCTCAGGGCATAACAACGCCGACACCCGTGCAAGCAGCAACCCTAGCGCCCGCACTGGCAGGCAAAGATTTAATGATTAGTGCCGTGACAGGAAGTGGTAAAACTTACGCCTTTCTTTTGCCCATCCTTCAACGTTTTATCGATACACCTGCACCTAGATCTGCTACTCGAGCATTGATCTTAGTGCCAACGCGTGAACTAGCCGAACAGGTGAGTAAAAGCTGCGACCAACTTGCCGCCTTTACCCATATTAAATCGCTGAGTGTTTTCGGTGGTGTCGGTTACAAAGAACAAGCGGCTCGTTTACGAAAAAACCCTGAAATCATCGTAGCAACACCGGGACGACTTATCGAACATCTCGAGCGCCAAAGTGTTGATCTAAGCGACCTAGAAGTTCTGGTCTTAGATGAAGCAGATCGCATGCTCGACATGGGGTTTAGCGAAGATGTTCTAAAGATTGCAGAGGAGTGCCGCACTGAGCGTCAAACATTGCTCTTTTCCGCAACACTGGATACGGGTGAGATAGGTCACCTAACTAAACAAGTGATGAAAGATCCTGAATCATTGCTTCTCAGTGATGCAAAAACACAGGTCAAGGCAATTTCTCAGCAAATCATTCTTGCTGATGATCTTAAGCACAAAGAACGCTTACTGGACAAATTACTGAGCGACACCCCCTTTGATCGAGCGTTAATTTTTACCAACACACGTGCTGCTGCAGACCAACTGGGCAATATTCTTCGCTATCACAAACATCGTACAGCGGTTTTACATGGCGACATGGATCAAGCTCAACGTCGATTGGTTTTGCAACGCTTTAGAGATAAATCAGTTAGTATCTTGGTCGCAACCGATGTAGCAGCACGCGGCTTAGATATTGAAGGTGTGGATTTAGTTGTCAACTTTATGATGGCTCGAAGCGGCGATGACTATGTGCATCGTATTGGAAGAACCGGGCGTGCTGGACAAGCAGGTACGGCTGTTTCATTTATTTCTGCCGCTGAATGGAACTTGATGTGCAGCATCGAGCGCTATCTTAGAGTCAAGTTTGAACGAAAACAGATCGCAGGATTAGAAGGTAGCTTTAAAGGCCCAACACACACCAAGTCATCTGGTAAATCTGTTGGTAAGAAAAAGCGCCTTGACTCGAAGAAGAAAGAACCCGAAAAGCCCAAGGTTAAAAAACGTTTAAGAGACCAAAAAGCGATTGGCAAACGCCGACAACCACAAGCTGCTGCAAACGCCACAGTCGATCATGGTTTCGCGCCGTTTAAGAAAAAAACCACTGAATAAAGGCTGCAAAGTAAGGCATTTGATCTTAACGGTAACCATGCACGTAGATTAGCAAAACCTAAGACAATGTGACCGTTATGCAAATTAATGCAAACTTTGAAAAACCCGTTTTTATTTTACCCTCTAACTATGACTGGGTTGAATCAACTCAGTCAGGTGTCACACGAATGATGCTAGATCGCATTGGAGCCGAAAAAGCTCGTGCCACTAGCCTTGTTCACTACCAAGAAGACGCAAGTTTTCCTGCTCATGCGCATCCGGTGGAGAGGAAATTTTCGTTTTATCTGGTACCTTTTCTGATGAAAGTGGCGACTATCCGAAAGGGTACTATATTCGCAATCCAGTAGGCTCTTCTCATACCCCTAAAAGCCATGAAGGTACGCTTATTTTCGTTAAGCTTTGGCAAATGGATGCTCAGGATGATCTCTTTATCAGAGTAAATACTGAGGACGAAACAAACTGGAAGATTGAAGATAGCAAACGGATCTGCCCACTTTATAATGGATTCAATGAAAAGGTATACCTACAGCGCCTTAAACTTGATGAGCAGCTTATCAGCTCAAACAAGGCTACAGAAATCCTAGTAATAGAGGGCGAACTCAAAATTTCTGAGTTAACCTCATCAAAACTTATCAATAGCTGTGCTGAAGAAAGCAAACTCTTCCCTAAAGGCAGCTGGTTGCGCTTACCCGAAAACTTTTCTATTGAGTTGATCGCAAATCAGCCTGATACCCGTGTTTTTATCAAAGAAGGATCTTTTAAAAACACCCTGTTTGAGTTAACTCAATGAAGCGAGTTAAGACGGTTATACTAGGTGCGGGTCTCAGTGGTACTTATGCGGGCTATTTACTGACAAAAAGTGGTGATGATGATTTCATCATTCTTGAAGCAAGAGATCGAATGGGTGGTCGCATTGAAACCTTCAATAGCATCTTCGATTTAGGTCCAACTTGGTTTTGGCCTGAGATGCAACCTGCCCTTTCAAGATTAGTAGAAACACTCGATTTAGAAACTTTTGATCAATATGACACTGGGGATTTGCTGTTTGAGATAGATCCACACATTCCTCCCAGAAGAACGAATGGATATCACTCATCTCCTCAATCGAAACGATTCATAGGTGGAGTTAGCCAACTGGTTTCAGCATTAGCTAGCCAGATTAAGCCTGAAAAAATACTGCTGAACAGTTTGGCTAAAAGTATCGCAATAGATGATGGCCAAATCATCGTTACTAGCCAACCTCGTAACAACCAACAGCATTCACTCTTTTCAGCGGAACAGGTTTTGTTAGCCTTGCCACCTCGACTCGCAATCGAAACATTAAAATTTTCACCCGCTTTACCGCAAGAGCTTTCTAACCAATGGCATCAAACAAGTACATGGATGGCTTCCCATGCGAAGTATATAGCTATCTATGATCAACCTTTTTGGCGACAATCTGGACTATCGGGTAGCGCACAAAGCAGAATCGGCCCGATGGTTGAAATACATGATGCCAGCATGCCAGAAGAAAATGCAGCACTATTTGGCTTTATTGGCCTAGATGCCAAAACACGAAAAACACTAGGCAAAGATCAACTCACTCATCTTTGTCGCCAGCAGCTAGTTAGATTGTTTGGAGATAAAGCTAAGCAGATAAATGCTGATTTTCTTAAAGACTGGTCTCAGGAAACACTTACTGCAACCCCAGCAGACTTATATGCATCTCATTCACATAGCCCTGCTCCATCATTTACAGTGCCTTTGGGTGACTGGAAGAATAAGCTTTTTGGTATAGGAAGTGAGTGGTCTAGCCAATTTCCTGGCTATTTAGCCGGCTCCATTGACGCGGTCGAAAAGGCGCTGCTGCGATCTTCAACAGATCAAAAAAGAAAGGCACCTGACGCTGGGTGAAACGTCAGATGCCAAAAGTACAGTTCTATGCTGTAGAGGCAGTCTACCTCGAGCCATGGCTTTTTTTATTTGATCTAAATCAAAGAACCTTTGCAAAGATGATTATTTTCACAATTAATACTTTCGCCTAACGCATAATGCTGCGGTTTTCCTCTAAAATGGGTTATGAGATGAGGAGAACAATAATCTATGACAACCGCCTATATCACCCATGAAGATTGCCTATTGCACAATATGGGGCCCGATCATCCCGAGAGTCCTGTTCGCCTGCAAGCTATTCGTAAAGTACTAGAAAGAACAGGCTTAATGGATCATATGGATCAATTAACCGCAGTTCCAGTAACTCCAGAGCAGATTCAACTGGCACACGCCAAACTGCACCTTAAAAAACTAGAAATGAAAGTACCCAGTGAAGGCGTTGTCTATACGGATGAGGATACCGCCCTTTGCCCTCACTCATTAGATGCAGCACAACTGGCTGCTGGGGGTGTGATTTTAGCTACTAACCGAGTCTTATCAGGCAAAGCTAATAATGCATTTTGTGCGGTTCGACCACCAGGACACCACGCCGAATACAACTTACCCATGGGTTTTTGTTTTTTTAATAACGTCGCTATCGGTGCTTGTCATGCGTTACTTCAACAAGGCATCGAACGTGTAGCAGTACTCGATTTTGATGTTCATCACTGCAATGGCACGGTGGATATTTTTAAAGATCGTCCAGAGGTTTTGGTTTGCTCAACCTTCCAACACCCCTATTACCCAGAGCGCTATACGACAATTGAACGTCCAAATATTGTCAACTGCCCAATACCCGCCTACTCGGAAAACACCGTTTTTCGTGAAGCGATTGAAAAACATTGGATACCTGCATTAGAAGCTCATAAGCCTGATATGATTTTCATATCAGCAGGCTTTGATGCACACAAAGAAGATCCGATGGCAGACTTAAACTTAGATGAAGAAGATTTTCGTTGGGTAACACAGCAGATCATGCAGGTGGCAAACAAACACAGTAATGGACGGATTGTTTCTGTACTGGAAGGGGGTTACAACCCTGTTGCATTAGCCTTCAGTGTACAAGCACATCTAGAGGTCCTGGCTGGATTTTAATCTCCCACCTCATCTCTGCGTGATACATACAAAAAATAAGAGGGCCTAGGCCCTCTTATTTTATGCGGAATTAGCGCCCATATATTTTATCAGGTAGCCAAGTTACTAGCTCTGGGAAGATGATTAATAGCGCTATCACCGATACTTGTAGAACCACGAATGGCAGAGCGCCTTGATAAATATGCCGAGTCGTAATCGCATCAGGTGCAACACCCCTTAAATAAAAGAGAGCAAAACCAAAGGGTGGTGTTAAGAAACTGGTTTGCAGGTTAACCGCCACCATAACACCCAACCAGATAGGATCTACATCCATCATTAACAAGATTGGCGCCGTAATCGGAATGACCAAGAAAATGATTTCGAAGGTATCTAGGATAAATCCGAGTAAGAACATCAGCAGCATAACAAAAATTATCGCACCGACTTTTCCACCCGGCAGACTGTTTAAGAAGTCACTGACAAGCTCTTCTCCACCCATCATTCGGAACACAAGTGAAAATACTGATGCACCAATCAGAATGATGAAAATCATTGTCGTGGTATTAGCGGTTGCAAACATAACCTGACGAAGATTAGAAAAGGTCAATTTCCTACGTATTGCTGCCAAGAACATCGCACCGACAGCACCGACTGAAGCGGATTCTGTTGGCGTAGCTACGCCACCTAAAATCGAACCTAATACTGCAATAATAAGCATTAAAGGTGGAATTAAGGTAAAAAAGACATCATGAAGTAAACGCTTACGCTCATCTTCAGTTACTTCAAGTGCTGGGCAGGTTTCAGGTTGAGTAACGGCTTTATAGATCATAAATAACATATAAACACCGACTAAAATCA
>REDB01000174.1 GCA_007693685.1 Oceanospirillales bacterium | reverse complement strand
AGCCTTGATATTACTAGTGAAAAACAGATCCTTGAGTCGTTAAAGCTTCTATGTGAAGGTCGAACCACCTTGTTACTGACACATCGTCCAGCCTCGATGAAAATAGCTAAACGTATTTATGTATTGGATCAAGGAAAGTGCTATGAAGCGGATCTTGATACTCGCGCTCGCTTAGAGCAGGAGGTTCAGTAATGCAGGTGCTTCTTCCCTTTATTCGGTTAATGAAACCTCATTTAAGCTGGGTGCTACTGGGTAGCTTTTTGGGTTTATTTACCCTATTTGCCAGTATCGGCTTATTGACCCTTTCGGGTTGGTTTATTGCAGCGACTGCCTTGGCTGGTGTTTCAGTCGCTACCGCGCAAGCTTTCAACTATATGACTCCTGGTGGCGGTGTGCGAGGCTTTGCGATCGCAAGAACGGCTGGTCGTTATTTCGAGCGTATTACTACTCATGAAGCCACCTTTAGATTACTCGCCAGTTTGCGCAGCTGGTTTTATGAGCATCTAGAACCGCTTAATCCAGCCAGATTGCGCCAATATCGATCAGCTGACTTACTCAATAGAATCATTACTGATATCAACTCACTGGATAATCTTTATCTACGAGTTGTGTCACCAAGTTTAATTGCTGTGGTGACAACGCTTTTGATTACACTGTTTTTATGGTGGGTTGCGCCATCCTTCGGAATACTGATTTTGATAGCCTTGCTGATCTCTGGAATTTGTGTTCCCTGGATAGGGCATCAACTGGGTAAAAGCATCGGTACTGAACAGGTAGTTAAATCCTCTGCTTTGCGCCAAGCCACTCTAACCTATGTTCAGGGCATGAGTGAGTTACATTTATACAAAGCACTGGAGTCTCAACAGTCGCTGCTTGAAGAGCGACAAGCAGACATGCAAGCCTTACAGCTAAAAATGAGTTTAATCACCGGTCTAGTCACTGCGTTAATGACTTTTGCTGCAGGATTAACAACACTCTTCGCGCTGGCAATCGGTATTTCTTTAGTGACAGAGGGGCAATTAGCACCCGCATGGTTAGCATTAGTCGTCTTCTGTGTCCTAGCAAGTTTTGAAGCGGTAGCGCCTTTACCTTTGGCCTATCAGTATCTGGGAAAAACCAGAGCATCTGCTGCCAATCTACTGGAAATCACTCAACAGCGTAGTGATATTATTTTTCCAGAAACGCCGGTGCAGCCAAATCACCCTGGTAGTATTGAATTTAAGTCAGTGAGTTTTGCCTATGATGAACAAGTCATCCTGCATGATCTGAGTCTTAAAATTCAGGCAGGGCAAAAAATTGTACTCAGTGGCCATACTGGCAGTGGAAAAAGCTCAGTCATCAACCTATTAACCCGTTTTTGGGTTTACCAGCAAGGTCAAATTCTGTTAGGTGGTGTTCCCGTTGAAGACTATCCAGAACAGCAGCTTAGAGAACAGATCAGTGTCTTATCACAACCTGTTCAATTATTTGCTGGTAGTGTTCGTAACAACTTGAAGATTGGAAATTCACAAGCCACTGATCAACAAATGCTAGATGTACTCGAACATTTAGCCTTAGTCGATATGTTGGGCAGTGAAGGTTTGGATCGTGAAGTAGGAGAGGGTGGAAATCGCTTATCTGGGGGTCAACGCAAACGTCTTGGGATCGCCAGAGCCATGCTAAAAGCTGCACCAATACTAATCTTAGATGAGCCGACAGAAGGCTTGGATATCGATACGGCAAGGCAAGTTATGGATGCGGTGATGTCTCACCAACCGAATCAGACTCTTATTATGATTACACATCATCAGCAAGGGCTGGATCGTTTTGATCAACATATAAAATTAGACCACGGAAAACGCGTATATTGATTTATCATTGCTTGAGTAGATAAGTTGCTAAGACTATGCTTTATCAAAATATAAATGCTAATTAGCCAGCCTGATAGGTAACATTTCTTTGAAGTATCAAGAAACTCTCAACATCATTTATGCACGTTTAGACAGGCTCGGTGACTTGCCTGTATTTAGTGCAACCGTCAATCAGATTCGTCAAATTAGCTCCTCAAGTGATACCGATGCGATGTCATTAGCTATCGCTATTATGAAAGATCCTAACTTAACAACTAAATTACTGCGTTTAGCTAATTCCAGCCAATACAATCGAACCGGTGGCAAAGTTACTGCCATATCGCGAGCAGTCGTATTGATTGGTTTTGAGCGAATTCGAAACCTCTGTATGACGCTCAAGCTTATTGAAAGTTTTGGTGATAAAGATCCAGATACGGGTATCGAGGATCTTCTAGTGGCGGCTGTTCTTAATGCAGCTACCGCTAGAGATTTAGCCATCAATGCAGGGGTTGAAGACGTTGAAGAGACTTATATTTGTGGCTTGTTATTTAGCTTAGGTGAAATTGTCGTTGCCTATACTTTGCCAGATATTTATAAACAGATGCTGGCTTTACGTAAACAGCGAAAGCTCAGTTGGATCAATATTCAACAACAAACGCTTGGTGGGGACTTTGTCTCTATAGGGCGTGATCTAATCCAAAGCTGGGGATTCTCTAAACGGGTTGTTAGTAGTATCCGGACAGGCGAAAGTTCCGAGGGTTTATCCAAGCAGGAGCGGTTAAATCAACAGATAGTTTCCGGTTGCCATCAACTTTTTGAACAAATTTATCAGCGTTCGCCTCAATTACTTGGCGATGAATACACAGAACAACTTGTTCATATGGCTGAACTTACTCGTTTACCACCAGAAAAGCTGGAAGAGACTATAAACCATTCCGTTAGGCAGTTATGCGATCATATTGACCAATACGGTTTATCACATCGTTCACTTATGCCACCAGTTAGTGCCAGTGGTAATGAAACACTTGATGAGATGACGCGCAAGGTGGCCTTCTATGTTCATGCCCGTCAAGAGCAAAAACGTAGCCACCCTAGGCAAGATGATAGCTTGGTGGCTGAGCAACATAAGAGACTGAGTGATTATAATCGTCAGCAACTCGTTTATTTGGAAAAGATGAGTGATTTGATGACAGGGCAAGCTCCCACGACTCAGGTGCTGACGACCTGTGTAGAGGGTATCGAAGCCAGTTCATCGCTTGAACGAGTAGTGTTTTGTCTGAGTATGGAAGGAGGCAAAAGACTTGTCGCAAAACTGCTTGAAGGTGAGCATCTAGATCCCTTAGTAGCCTATTTTCAACTTAAGCGTGATGTTGGGCATCATCGTCTTTTTTTCCATGTACTAGATAAAGGGTCGTCACTATTAGTACATGACGCTCGCGATCCTAGTTGGCAAAGTCGTTTACCTAAAGAGTACTTAGATAGTGTTATGCCTGGTGGTTTTATTATTGCTCCATTAATAGTTGATGGTAAAACTATAGGTCTGTTTTACGCAGATAAAACACAAGCCGCTGGCCCAGTCGAAGATCGCGATTTTAAAGTATTTAATCAGTTCGTTATTCAATGTCGAATTGCATTAGAGATGGGTAAGAAGATTTCACCATCAAAATAACCGAATAAATAAGCATTTTAAGAAGGGTAGGAGCATTTGATGACTAATTCATTGAGTGAGTTACGCTCAACACTAGTCCAGTGTGATCTTCGCTGGGAAGATCCTAATGAAAATTGCCGTCGCATAGATGCTTTACTTGGTGATATTGATCATATCCAAACAGATTTAATCATACTGCCAGAGATGTTTGCGACTGGCTTCACTATGAACTCTCGTGAGATGGCACAAGAAGCTCATGAGAGTGAAGTGATTGAATGGATGCAACAACAAGCTCAAAAAAGAGGTTGTGTTGTGACCGGCAGTGTTGCAGTTAAAGAAGATCATCACTACTACAATCGAATGGTTTGGGCTAAGCCAGATGGTTCATTAACTTATTATGATAAGCGTCATTTGTTTCGTATGGCTGGTGAGCATGAGCGTTATGCCATGGGCAATGAGCGCGTTGTGGTTGAGTTAAAAGGCTTCCGCATTTTACTAACTGTTTGTTATGACCTGCGTTTTCCAGTCTGGTTGCGTCAACAACCCTCTACGGATCAGCCGTTTGAATATGATCTTTTAATATGTGTAGCTAACTGGCCTAAGCCACGTGCTCATCCATGGAGAATTCTGCTACAAGCTCGTGCTATCGAAAATCTATCTTATGTCATCGGTGTTAATCGTGTTGGTAGTGATGCCAAAGGGAATGACTATAGTGGTGACTCCATGTTAGTGGACTTCAAAGGTGAATTACTCTGTGATCACCCAGCAGGTCATGCCTTTGTAGAAACACAGATTATTTCCTTAGAAAAATTGAACGCGTTTAGAGAGTCATTTCCTGCTTGGCAAGATGCTGATAAGTTTCATATTGATTTGTAAAAGCCATTGTTAACCTGCTTCATATAGCGCCTGCATAGACTCTCGTGTCAGGCGTAACCCCTCGCGA
Source organism: Oceanospirillales bacterium (assembly GCA_007693685.1). Taxonomy (GTDB): domain Bacteria; phylum Pseudomonadota; class Gammaproteobacteria; order Pseudomonadales; family Balneatricaceae; genus Nitrincola. The sequence continues at coordinate 3,366 of REDB01000174.1, read as the reverse complement.
TAGGCTTTCTCATATAAGTCACCGTCAAAATCAATCGGTAACTTATCCCATTCACCTGCTTCGTAGTACATCACTTGCGATAGAATATCGCCAAACGGACCACTAAAGTCAGCAATTGCCTGTTTGATTTCTTCTGCAAGTGGTAATTGAACGAGCAGTTCATCTTGTGGAATATCCAATAGTAGATGAATACCAGACATCATACCTGCCATAAAAAAAGATGAGGCGGGCTGACGTTTTTGTTTGATGGCAATGAGTTCACACATATGCGCTCTAGCCAATAGATTACGGGTTAACTCTTCAGGCTTACCTGTATGTGAATCTAACGAAATAACGGTAGTCCATTTACGTACTTGCTCTAAACCTAATAACACTACTGCTTGAGCTACCGACTCTACTTCACGAACTAAAGCATAGGCTGCTGAGTTTACGATGCGGAGAAGCTTATAAGTCAAAACAGGATCTTGAAGAATAAGATTTTCAATTTTTTCAGGTGTTGCCTTAGGGTCATTTAAAATTTGCAATAGCTGTATCAGAACAACTTCATTTGCTTTTACTTTTTGTCCCTCGATAGCACGAGGTTTGCTCAGAAAGTTGCCTTGAAAAAGACTGAATTTGCACTCAATACAGTGCTCTAGAGTGTCATAGTCATTAATACCTGTTGCCATTAAAGGACGTTTCCATTCTGCCATCGATTTTCTGAGTGCAAGAATTTCAGAGGCAGACTTATCTGCAACGCTGACTTTAACGACATAAACTAACTTCAGAAGAGAGGCAAAAGCGGCCGGATCATTGATATTACTAACGGCTACACGATAACCTTCGTTAATCAGTGGAACCAATGACTTAAGAGCAGTCTTTGGATCAATCCCTTGCAAGTTAAACTCTAATATAACTTGCTTTTTAGGTAAGCCAGGTAAGCCGGTTTTTTCTAATAATGCTAAGGATAAGGAGATAAATGCAGGAACACGCTTCACCTCACCATGATCCGATATACTAGTGTAAGCATCCAAAACTGCAACGGATGACAGGCTATCATCATCGGCACTAACTAGTTGGTGAACTGACTCACTCTGACAGAGAAGTTCATAAGCGACTACTTTTTGGTGAGCATCAAAAATGGGTTGACGGGTTAGCAGAATCTGAGCTGTATTGCTCATAGTTTACAATAACCTTTATTAACGACTGAAGGACTATGGAAAGTGTATAATGTTTATCAATCGAACGCACTCTTATGTGCCGTGAGAATTTATTTTATTTAAAACAGTTTGGAATATATGAGTCAAATCAACTGGTTCCCAGGGCACATGCATAAGGCACGTAAAGAAATTGCCGAGGTGATGGGGGAGATAGATCTTGTTATTGAAGTGCTAGATGCGCGCTTGCCGCGCTCAAGCGAAAACCCATTGGTAAGCCAGTTGCGTAAAGGTAAGCCCGTATTAAAGTTACTTAATAAAAATGATCTTGCCGATCCAAATATCACTAAACGCTGGCTCGACTATTTCAATAGCCAAGAAAACATTCAGGCAATAGCGATGGATCAATCACAACAAAAATTGATTAAACGCTTGCCTGAAATATGTAAACAGATGATTCCTACTCGATCACAAGCGGGCCGTCCCGTAAGAGCGATGATCATGGGAATACCCAATGTTGGTAAATCGACACTGTTGAATTCTATTCTTGGTCGTAAGTTAGCAAAGGTTGGTAATGAACCTGCAGTTACTCGTCATCAAAAGAAGTATACAGTTCAAAAAGGGCTGGCATTATCGGATACTCCCGGAATCTTATGGCCCAAAATTGAAGATAGTGATGCGGGGTATCGATTAGCGGTAAGTGGTGCTATTAAAGACACAGCCATTGAGCATGAGCTAGTAGCAGGTTATGCTGCGCGTTTCATGCTTGATCAATACCCTGATCGTCTTAAAGAACGTTATCGTTTTGATACCTTGCCAGAAATAAGTGATGAATTATTAGATCAACTGGGCCGTAAACGAGGTTGTTTACGCCCGGGTGGAATTGTTGATCGTCATAAAGCCTCAGAAATTTTAATTAATGAAATGCGTGCTGGAAAACTAGGTCCCATCAGTTTTGAAACCCCTGAAGAGTGGCAGTTAAAAGACGAAGCTGCCCGTCTAGCCGCATTAGAAGCAGCATCTGAAGATGCTGGAGAAAAATCATGACACGAATGAAAAAACAACGCCGCACCGTTGAAATGGTGATTCTTGAGAAAACTCCCAAGAAAAAGGAGCGTTTAACCGATCCAGATAGCTATGAAAGCCGCAAACAAGCAGCAATGAAAAAACGTAAAAAGCAGCTTTCTGTTTATGAAAAAGCTCGTTTAGAAGAAGAGCAAGAAGCTAAGAATGCTGCTGCGGGTAAACGTGGGGAGCGTAAACTAGGTCCTTTAGCTGAAAAGATCCGTCGCATCAATGCAAAGAAAAAGAAATCGGAACAAGCCACGGAAGAATAATTGTTTATGTATTTTGGAAGTGATAATCAAACCGGTGCATCTGCTCAAGTTCTGGATGCTTTAGTAAAAGCGAATTCAGGTGTTAGTGCATCCTATGGAGATGATGATTGGTGCAAGCGCGCAGTTGAGTCGGTCAGAAAAGCATTCGATCACCCTGAATGTCAGGTCTTTTTCGTAGCGACAGGAACGGCTGCAAATTGTTTGGCTTTATCCGCGTTAGTTAAGCCTTGGCAGACAATTTTATGTCACCAGCAGGCACACATAGCCATGGATGAGTCGACAGCACCAGAGCTTTTCACGGGCGGTGCAAGGCTTATTACACTAGATGCGGGTAAAGGTCGTTTAACAGCAGCAACGCTTTCAAATTACCTTCAACGCCAAGCTCTTCATGTCCCTCATAATCCTGTACCGGGAGCATTGAGCCTGACTCAAGCTAACGAAGCTGGACAGGTCTATCAACCTGACGAAATAGCTACTTTGTGCAAGCTAGCGCATGCAAAAGGAATGAAGGTCCATATGGATGGCGCTCGTTTTGCTAATGCAGTAGCTTCACTGGGTTGTTCTCCCGCTGACATTACTTGGCGCGCTGGTGTTGATGTTCTTTGTCTAGGTGCTAGCAAAAATGGCTGTTTGGCAGCTGAAATGGTGATCTTTTTTGATCCTCAACTGGCTGAGGATTTTGAGTTTCGCCGCAAGCGTGCCGGGCATTTATTGTCGAAAGGGCGGTTATTAGGCGCTCAGGTTGATGCATGGTTCAAAGATAACCATTGGTTGTTATTGGCACAACATGCTAATCATCAAGCGCAAAAATTAGCGACTGGTTTAGGTCAAGTCGAGTATGTGGATCTAGTTTGGCCGGTTCAAGCGAATGAACTTTTTGTGATGCTTCCAAA
>REDB01000140.1 GCA_007693685.1 Oceanospirillales bacterium | reverse complement strand
GGATTACAAGATTTAGGTAATTATTTACTAGAGGGCAGATCTTCTGTGCCACATTTCCCAACAAGTGCATTACTTCATTTAAGTCTGGATATAAAGCAGTGGAGTAACCTGCATAAAGGTTGTGCTAAGTGCATTCGACTGGATTACCCAAAGCTACACTCGCAACACCATTTCACTGACACTCACCTAGACGACTGAGAACTGACCTTTGGAACTCTATTTAGAAGCTTTAGGCTTTACCGCAAGTATTGTTGTACCCATTTTCTTTATTGTTTTTTTAGGTTATCTACTTCGACGCCTAAAAATCATTGATGCTGGCTTTGTTAATGTCAGCTCAAAACTGGTATTTACAGTGACACTTCCTGCACTGGTGTTTATGTCGATTGCACAAATGGACTTCCACGCGGTGTTTAATCCAAGACAACTGACCTATGTTGTTATCGGAACTCTAGCGACCTATATATTGATTTGGTTTTTAGCAGCGCGTTGGATCAAAAATCCAGCAGATCTAGGTGCTTTTATTCAAGGTAGTTTTCGCAGCAATTACGGCATTATCGGTCTAGCCGTAAGTTTTAACCTCTTTGGTCAATCTGGCTTGGCACAGGCCTCCTTGCTGCTTGCGCTAGTCATTCCGATGTACAATGTATTGGCTATTTTGTGTTTGACGCTACCCTTGCGAAAAAGCCAATCTGTCAGTTTATTTTCTACCTTAATTGAGGTGATAAAAAACCCGCTTATTTTGGCAGTTATCTTTGCACTACCTATCTCTTACTTTGGCGTCAAACTACCCGATGTCGTTTCCACTACTGGTCGCTACTTTGCCAACCTAACTCTGCCTTTAGCACTCTTAGCGATTGGCGGTACACTAAACATGAAGAGTTTGCGAGACAGCTCAACACAAGCCTTTTGGGCAACCTGCACGAAACTGATATTTTTACCTGTTTTCTTAACATTAGGGGCGTGGATTGTTGGATTCAGAGGGCAGGATTTAACCGTGATGATGATCTTATTTGCCTGCCCTACTGCAGCGGCAAGCTTTGTTATGGCGAAAACGATGGGAGCCAACGCGGAACTAACAGCGAATATCATCCTAACCACAACACTGGGTTCAGTGGTCACGATCAGTTTAGCCATTTATTCTGCAACGCTACTGGGATGGGTATAAAGCTGATTCACGATCAAGACGAACAGACTTTGCACGCGGGATCTTTAACAAGGCGCATCTCACGCCATTCCATGCGGCGCCCATCTAGCAAAAGTAAACGCCCAGTCAGGGGTTTTCCTGCCTGAGTTAATAACTTGATGGCTTCCATCGCTTGTATGGAGCCAATCACGCCGACTAATGGAGCTAGAACGCCAGATTCTGCGCAGGTCAGCGCCGTATCATCACCCTCAGGATATAAGCATTGATAACAAGGGGATTGATCATCACGCGGATCAAAAACACTCACCTGACCATCAAACCGAATCGCAGCTCCCGATACCAGAGGTACACCTGATTGAAAACAGACTTTATTCAGTGCAAAACGGGTGGTGAAGTTGTCGGTACAATCGAGCACTAGATCCACTTGACTCACAAGCCCCGCCAATGCTTCTGTATCAACTCGCTGTTCTATCTGCTTTATCTTCACATCAGGATTGATCGCTTGCATAGCTTGAGCCGCCGAAGCCACTTTACTCTGCCCTATACGATCTTGAGTGTGAGCAATTTGACGTTGTAGATTTGATAGATCTACAACATCATCATCCACCAGCCATAACTCGCCCACACCCGCAGAGGCTAAATATAGACTGACAGGGCTACCCAGCCCACCCAATCCAAGAATCAATACACGACTGTTCAATAAGCGCTGCTGACCTTCAATCTCGATATCTGGCAACATAATATGACGACTATACCTAAGAAGCTGCTCATCACTGAGCAACGGTATTTCATCAAGATTATTATTGTTTGCCATAACAGCCTCCGGTAATACGATCATGCCCATTTAGGTCTTGCTGAGTAAAACATTGATAGAAGCCCGACTTTTTCAATGCTTCTCGAACGGCCTGCCCTTGATCATAGCCATGCTCAAAAACCAGCCAACCTCCCTCTTTCAAAAATGCTATTGATTGGGAGATGATGATCAGAATATCTTGCAACCCTTGTTGACCAGCAATCAGAGCTGTTAAAGGCTCATAGCGTAGATCACCTTCCTGCAAGCAAGGATGTTCAGGATCAATATAAGGAGGATTGCTAACCAGCAGATCATAGTGCCCTGTTAAAGGCTCACACCAACTACCCTGCATAACCTTGACCTGATTTAAGCCCAGTTGTTTAGCATTGAGCTGGGCGAGTTCAACGGCTCCTGGCTGAATATCAGTGGCTTCGATAAGCCAAGCAGGACGCTCGCTAGCAATGGCAAGTGCGATAGCACCTGTTCCTGTACCTAAATCCGCTAGACGTAACGGATGATTTGAATATTCAGACGGAAACTGCTGTAACACCCACTCAACCAGCATTTCAGTTTCAGGACGGGGAATCAAGGTATCTCTACTGACGTTTAGATCCAGCGTCCAGAAGCCGCGCTTACCAGTGAGATGAGCTACCGGCTCGCCCGCTTGGCGACGCGTTATCAACTCCTGAAAAGTCGTTAATTGTAGCTCAGTTAGCTCTACTTCTGGCCAAGTATAAAGATAACTGCGAGGCTTATCTAACACATGACATAACAGCAACTCGACATCTAAACGGGCAGAATCACTATATTTCTCAAGGGATTGCGATAAAGCAAGCGCCTGATCAATCCTCATTGCTCAGTGCACCTAACTGCTCCGCCTGATGCTCATTACGAAGTGGTTCAATCACAGATGCCAAATCGCCATTCATCACTTCGTTAAGCTTATAAAGCGTTAAGTTGATGCGGTGATCAGTGACGCGCCCTTGAGGATAATTATAAGTGCGAATACGTTCAGAGCGATCACCACTGCCAACCAGGCTTTTGCGTGTCGACGCTTGAGATGCCTGAAGTCTTTCTGTTTCGGCCTGTTGTATACGTGATACAAGAAGAGCCATCGCTTTGGCTCGGTTTTTATGCTGAGAGCGCTCTTCCTGACACTCCACGACTACACCCGTTGGAATATGGGTAATACGAATCGCTGAATCAGTCGTGTTAACGTGCTGACCGCCCGCACCCGAGGATCTGAAGGTGTCCACTTTCAGGTCGGCTTTGTTAATATCAATAGCAGCCGCTTCATCCATTTCTGGCATTACCGCAACCGTGCATGCAGAAGTGTGAATTCGACCTTGAGATTCGGTTTCAGGTACTCGCTGAACGCGATGTGCGCCCGATTCAAATTTAAGATGAGCATAAACCTGTTGACCAGAGATACGACTGATAACCTCTTTGAAGCCACCATGTTCGCCTTCGCTGGCACTGATTAATTCAACACGCCAACCTTGTAACTCAGCATAACGCGAATACATTTTGAAAAGATCACCGGCAAAAATAGCCGCTTCATCGCCACCGGTTCCTGCTCGCACCTCAAGAAACACATTTCGATCATCGTTGGGATCTTTAGGCAGTAATAATAACTGTAATGACTTCTCCAGTGCATCACGACGATCGGTTGCGGCAACTATTTCTTCTTCTGCCATCGCACGCATATCAGCGTCGCTATCTTTGGACATCAGTTGTGCTTCGTCGATATCAGCAAGGGCTTGGCACCAATCGCGATAATGCTCTACAACCGGTTCCAACTCAGAATACTCAACGGAGTAACGACGAAAACTTTTTTGATCACTGATCACGCCAGCATCACTTAATAAGGCAGACAGTTCCTCAAAACGATCAGCAAGCGTTTCAAGTCGGTTACGTATGGAAGCTTTCATTTATTTGGTTCTCAGTCCTGTCGGTCCGATTTGTCGGCACCCGGAAGTTGAAATAATTCTATAACTAATTGCTGAAGGTCATCTCGCCCTTCAGCTGAGGCCTCGCGTAGCTTCACCGTGGGTTGATGCAATAACTTATTGGTCAAGCCACGTGCTAGCACTTCAATCACTTGCTCTGGTGCTTTACCCGCAAGTAATTGCTTCTGAGCTTTTTCTAATGCTTCTTCACAAACACTATGAGCCTGCTCTCTGAGTGAGGTAAGGGTATCTACCACATCCAGCTCACGCAATTGGCGCATAAATTCATTGGCACCCACCTCAATAATCTGCTCTGCTTCACGAGCGGCACTTTCACGCCCCCGCTGGTTTTCCTCAATGACCTCTTTAAGGTCATCTACGGTATACAGATACACATCGTCGAGCTGACCCACTTGCGGTTCAATATCGCGAGGAACAGCGATATCTACCATAAAGAAAGGTTTATGACGGCGTTTCTTTAAAGCAGTTTCAACCGCACCTTTACCCAAGATAGGTAATTGACTTGCCGTCGATGAGATAATGATATCAACATCGGGTAACACGTCCGGAATATCACCTAATGCAATGGCTTTGGCATCAAACAATGCTGCCAAGTCTAAAGCACGACCCAATGTACGGTTAGCCACCGTTAATTGACGAACACCAGCACGATACAAGTGCCGCGCAACCAGTTCAATCGTTTCTCCAGCACCGATCAGCAGTGCTCGGGATTCATTTAGATCCGCAAAGATATGCTGCGCCATACTGACAGCAGCATAGGCAACAGATACGGGATTTTGTCCAATAGCTGTATGTGTTCTGACTTGCTTTGCAACATTAAAGGCATGTCTAAAAAGTCGACCCAGTTCAGCGCCTATGACGCCCTCTTCTTGGGCAACACTATAGGCAGATTTTAGCTGACCTAGAATTTGTGGTTCGCCCAATACTAAAGAATCCAGTCCAGATGCTACACGCATCATATGTCGAACCGCTTTATCATCTTCGTATTGATAACTACAGTCCTGCAAGCGATTCACATCAAGATCGTGATAATGGGCTAGCCATACCAAGAGTTTCTCAAGACTTGGAGCCGGACCACAACCATAAACCTCAGTACGGTTACAGGTCGATAGAATCGCGACTTCTTTTAAACCTGCCGCCTGACAGGCATTATGCATCGCCTGAGCGAGATTCTCTGGTGCAAATGCTACACGCTCACGCACCTCAACAGGCGCTGTTTTATGATTGATACCTAATGCCAACAATGTCATATAAAAGAATCAGCAACCCGACTTCCCGAAATAAGCCGCTTATCATACACCTTAAAGGCGCACGGATTAAGCCACCTTAATAGGATGAGACTAAACTAAACCATCAAGTTCAGTTATACGTAATGATTTTCAGGGTATACAATCGACAAACAGTCCAAATTTCCTCTATAGTGCAATAGCCTTGCGATTGCTAAAGGATGCAACTTAATGAACAAACTGCTATGGGTTTTTTTACTGGCTCTACTGATCAGTGGATGCTCAGGCTTAACTCATGACACCGCCGAACGACAGCCTTTTGAAATTCTTGACTCTCCTCTTCCTGAGGTTCGTTATGAACAAGGCCAGCTGAATAGAGATATCCTGGTTGACCTATTAACGGCAGAAATGTCAGGACACATAGGTTTATATGATGATGCTCTAGGCTTATACCTCAACCAGGCACGAAGTACTCGAGATGCAGCAGTGGCAGAACGTGCAACCCGTATTGCTCAGTTTATGCGCAACAGCGAAGCCGTTTTGACCGGCGCAAAACTCTGGGCTGATGCCGCACCTGAGCAACAAGAGCCGCGAGAACTTCTAGCGGGTATTTTGTTACATGAAGGTCGCTTTAATGAAGCTCTTCCGTGGCTTGAAACACTTTTAAGCGATGAAGAATCGGATGCCGCTTTATTAATCAGCTCTCAAGCAGAAACTATCGATCCAACCACTGCAAGCCGATATCTTGAACTGATTGAACGAATTCTGGCAGAACAACCCCAGCGTACTGACTTGCACCTTGCTACCGGGCTATTATTTTTACGCATAGATGAATCCGATGCAGCGATGCGAGCTTTTGATAGAGGTCTAGCGATTGAACCTTATCAACCTCAACTCGTGATGCAAAAAGTAGAGCTTTTACGTCAACGTAATGAGATTACACCTGCGCTTCAACTGATTAATCGTGCCGCTTTGCGCCATCCTGAAAGCAACCAACTGCAAATTCAACAAGCGCAGTTGTTGATGCTATCAGGTCAGTTCCAACGCGCTGAACAGCTAATGACTACATTGATCGAAGAGCGACGTCGGGATACACAATTACACCTGTACTTTGCCTTGTTACTACTTGATCATGAACAGTATGAGTCAAGCCGCGCAATGCTGGAGTCTTTAAAACTAAAATCTCCCGACAACCCAGAAATTGATTTTTATCTGGGACACTTAGCTCAACAACGGGGCGACAGAGAGTTAGCGCTTTCTTATTACAGCGCAGTCGAGCAAGGTAATACTTTTTTACAAGCTAGAGCACGCATGCTGGAGCTATTGAATGATCCTGCGTACCAAGCACGTGTTGAAAACACCATCAACAAGGCTATTACACTTCAACCCGGACTTAGAACTGGATTGGTCATCGTACTTGCTGAGTGGTACAGAACGCACGACTTAAAACCCTTGGCACTTGATCGTTTAAGCAACGAAATCAGTAAGTCACCGACAGATACGCGGCTTATTTACACACGAGCACTGTTTTATGAACCTGAAAATCCTGATAAAACCTTAAGTGATCTTCAGCGCGTACTTGAGATTGAACCAGATAACCCAGTGTTCTTAAATGCATTAGGTTACACCCTGACAATCCATACAGATGATTATGAAACAGCACATTCTTTGATCTCTAGAGCACTTGAACAGCAACCTAATGACGCTGCCACACTTGACTCTATGGGATGGGTATTATTTAAACTGGACAGAGCTGAAGAAGCTTTGTTTTTCCTGCAACGCGCTTATGATCTTTTTCCTGATCCCGAAGTGGTTGCTCATTTAGTCAGAGTATTACATCACCTTGGAAGAGCTGATGATGCTCAAGCACTCCTAGAGGATTACCTAACCAAAATGCCAGATGACCGCCACTTGCTTGATGCACTTGAGAGAATCGGAGTTGAGTGATTCGATGAAAGCACTCTTTACACTAAGTGTTTTACTGCTTTTATCAGCCTGTAGCACTAGCCCAATGCTCCCCCCTCCTGATCGTCTCGAACAAGCCTGGGTCTATGAACTGGAGGACTGGGCGCTCGATGCTCGCATCAGCATCACACAACCCTTAGTCGATCGATCAGATTCTGCTAGATTAAATTGGGAGCAGCAGCAAGATGATTATAAAATCCACTTATCTGCAGGCCCCTTCAATCAAACCGTAGCCATCATGACAGGAAGACCGGGCAGAGCGGAAATTCAAGTTGCCGGTGAAGATGATCGTTATACCGCCAGATCTCCAGAAGCATTAATGCAGGCTATTCTTGGCTGGAGCTTACCCATACGTCATGCTGTATGGTGGATTAGAGGTGTTCCAGATCCTGCTCTGCCTCATGCACTGGTTTCTGAAGACAGTAATTATCGATTTACTCAAGCGGATTGGGATATTGATATTTTGCGTTTTCAAGAAGTCTCTGCAAATCACCGACTACCCTCACGCATGAGGATGGTGCATAATGAGGTTACTGTAAACTTAGTAATAGGACGCTGGGAGTTAACGCCCTGACCTCAGGGGTTGATTTTTGGCTTAAATTTGCACAGAATACGCGCCTTCCTTTTAAGGCTATAACGATGCCGAAGGAGAGTTTGGGGTATCGCCAAGCTGGTAAGGCACTGGATTCTGATTCCAGCATGCGTAGGTTCGAGTCCTACTACCCCAGCCAAA
>REDB01000228.1 GCA_007693685.1 Oceanospirillales bacterium | reverse complement strand
TTGGGAGCCTTGTCATGAGCCAGAATAACGTCATTATTTTTGATACTACGCTACGTGATGGTGAGCAAAGTCCCGGTGCGTCGATGACACGTGATGAGAAGCTGCGTATTGCTCGTCAGTTAGAGAAGATGCGTGTCGATGTCATAGAGGCAGGCTTTGCTATCGCAAGCCAAGGCGACTTTGAGGCGGTGAAGGCGATTGCAGATAACATTAAAGAAAGCACGGTATGTTCTTTATCTCGCGCCCTCGATGCTGATATTGATCGTGCCGGTGAGGCATTGGCTAATGCAAACTCAGGCCGCATTCATACCTTTATCGCGACATCTCCTATCCATATGAAATACAAGCTGCAGATGCAGCCTGATCAGGTGGTTGAGAATGCCGTACGTGCCGTGAAACGGGCACGTAGTTTAGTAGCCGATGTCGAGTTTTCATTGGAAGATGCCAGTCGTTCAGAGCTGGACTTTATGTGTCGCATTATTGAAGCGGTGATCGATGCGGGTGCGGGTACTATCAATATTCCAGACACAGTGGGTTACGCAGTACCACAAGAATTTGGTCACACCATCGCTCAGTTACTTAACCGTATTCCTAATGCTGATAAAGCGATTTTCTCTGTGCATTGTCATAACGACTTGGGTTTGGCGGTAGCTAACTCCTTGTCGGCGGTTGCTGCTGGGGCTCGTCAAGTGGAATGTACGGTGAATGGACTAGGTGAGCGTGCTGGTAACGCCTCGCTTGAAGAGATCGTGATGGCTTTGCGCACTCGTAAAGATGTGATGGGATTAGAAACCCGTATCGACACCACGCAAATTGTGCCAGCCTCTCGTTTAGTTTCCAGCATTACCGGTTTTCCTGTTCAGCCAAATAAGGCGATAGTAGGCGCTAACGCCTTTGCGCATGAATCTGGTATTCACCAAGACGGTGTCCTAAAGCATCGTGAAACCTATGAAATCATGACGGCTGAAAGTGTGGGTTGGAATACCAATCGTATGGTGCTGGGCAAGTTGTCGGGTCGAAACGCTTTCCGTACGCGAATGGAAGAGTTAGGAACCACTTTTAGTTCAGATGCAGAGCTCAATGATGCCTTTGCTCGGTTTAAAGATTTGGCAGACAAGAAAAGCGAAATCTTTGATGAAGACTTAATTGCTTTAGTCAGTGATGCGCGGGCAACTTCGGGTTACGAGAAGTTCCGTTTTAGTAGTTTGAATGTAACCTCTCAAACCGGAGAAATACCGGTAGCTCAAGTGGTTGTTTCAGTTGAAGGCACTGAAAAAACGGCTACTGCAGAGGGTGGTGGCCCGGTCGATGCGGCACTTAAAGCTATCGAATCTATTGCCAATATGGGTGCAAATCTTCTGCTTTATTCGGTTAACGCCATTACCAGTGGTACCGATTCACAGGGCGAAGTGACTGTACGTTTAGAAAAAGGTGGACGTATTGTTAATGGACTGGGTGCTGATACCGATATTATTACAGCTTCGGCTAAAGCCTATATTCACGCATTAAACCTGTTAGATGCCAATCTTGAGAAGGCGCATCCACAAGTATGAGTTCGCCTTCCGCTTTGCAGCAGCTAGAGCAACAGCAAACCTATCTTCAGGCGATGGGGGTTCAGCGTTGGCTGCCTCGTCAGGTGCTAACCAATGCACCTGAGTCTGCAGAGTGGGTGGCTGAGTTTGTTTGGCCGCCGAAAGAGGTTGTTGAAATTGATCAAACATCCTTTGATGACTCGTCAAATATAGGTTCGGTAGATCCACGGGCGAACTTAGCAGATCGTCCGGCAAGAGCTTTGGATGTCAGAGCCTTGAACCCAGAAGCTATGCAAAGTTCTCGACAGGCCGCTTTGTCGAACATTGTTATCGATGATGCATCTGTTTCTTCTCCAGCTAAAGCAACACCGGTAGCTGATACAGCGGCAATAGTTGATGAATCTTCTGTAGCCGAAGAAGCACCCTTACCAGAGCGCTTTCAAAATCCTCGTTATTCGTTAGCCTTTATACCAGCGGGTGATCTTCTGGTGGTCGATAGTTTGCCACCTCATGCTCGCGATGCGATCAATTCTTCCTATAAGAAGTTACTCACCGGTGTGTGTCGTTCTATCGGCGCAGAGGTGAATTTGGATGCTATTCACTTGCATCATTGGCCAGTATTTGCGGGTCCTCACCTTAATCAAGGCGGTGAAGAGGCACAAAATGCCGTTCGTCGACAGTTAGCGGTTGCCCTGAAAGCTCATCCGATTAAGCGGATCTTGTTATTGGGCGAACCAGCAGCACAGTGGTTGTTAGAACAGGATCAATCGCTTGAATCTATGCGAGGTCTTACCTTTTCACTGCGAAGTGGCGTTAAAACTCAAGTTAGTTACAGTGTGATGCATATGCTCAAGCTACCTGAATTCAAAGCAGACTGCTGGCGCGATCTACAAGCCTTACTATGAACGTAGATAACAACAGAGAAGCGCTAGTCTTTGATCGTTTATCCTCTGATCAGATCACTAAGGCGAGAGAGTTAGAGCAGTGTTGCTTTGATGATCCTTGGTCTGAAAGTTTATGGCAGTATTATTTACCCCAGACCTACGCTTTAATTGAGTCGGATCAATTACTGGCTTATGCACAATGCTCTATTGTCCTAAATGAAGCAGAATTACTCAGAATTGCTGTCGCCCCTAGTCATCAAGGTAAGGGGTTAGGAAAGCAGATGTTGATAGCGCTTTTAAATCAACTAAAACAGCAATGCATGGAACGTTTGATGCTGGAAGTCAGAGCTTCAAATAAGGCTGCTATTGCTTTGTATGCGGCAAGTGGTCTTTCCCTTGAGGGACGTCGTAAAGGTTACTATGAAACAGAGCAAGCCGGTCAACGTGAAGATGCTTTGCTCATGGGTGTTAATCTTTAACCAATTTTGGGTTTATTAAATGAATATCAGCACCGGAGTGCTCAGTCAGTATTGGGTATGGGGTAGTGCAGTGGTTTATGCTGTAGCACTTCTTTTTATTATCCGTCGAGTGCCTTGGAGCATTGTTATGCGTGAGCGCGGCATTCAACATCTGCTGTTTGGATCCGCTGTCGTTTTGCTTTTGCTATGGCAGTTGCGTGCTGGGGTCACAGATTATTTAACGATCTACTTTCTGGGTATTACTACCTTAACCTTGATGTTTGGTTGGGATTTGGCGGTACTGGTGGGCTCTGTGGTGATGTTGGTAATGACACTGCTGGGTATTGAAACTTGGCAGATGCTGCCCATCAACCTTGTCTGCAATATTTTAGTTCCCGCGGCGGTTAGCATTTTGATATTGCGTTTCGTTGAAGCTAAATTTCCGAAAAACTTTTTTATCTATTTGTTTTTGTGTGCCTTTGCAGGTGCAGGTATCGCTGTTGGTGTGTCCGGTTTCTCTATTTCGATGATCCTATGGTTAGATGGTATCTATCCTTGGTACAAAATCTACCATGATTATTTACAATATCTTCCCCTTATTATGGCTCCTGAAGGTCTTATTAACGGCATCATTATGACCGGTATGATGGTGTTTCATCCTGACTGGATACGCACCTTCGATGCAAAGGCTTATATTGACGATCAATAGATGGGTTAGCATTAAATCGTCTAGCGTTTTACAGGATACTTGGCCAGCTTTCGTTGCAGAGTGCGGCGATGCATATTGAGTGCGCGAGCCGTTGCAGAGATGTTTCCTTCATGCTGATGCAGTACCTGTTGAATATGTTCCCACTCCAGTCGATTCACTGACATAGGTTCAGATTCCACCGATTGATCTTTATCGGGTTGCTCCACCTCAAGTGCTGCCAGTATCTGATCCGTATCGGCAGGTTTGGGAAGGTATTGGTTTGCTCCCAGCTTAATCGCATCCACCGCCGTCGCGATGCTGGCATAGCCGGTCAGCATCAGTATTCGTATATCGGGAAAGCGCTCACGTAATAGTGGGATGAGTGTTAAACCTGAAGCACCTTCCATTTTTAGATCCAAGGTTGCGAAGTCAAATGTATGCTTCACGACAGTTTTTTCTGCTTCTTCGGCAGAATGCGCTGTTGTTACCTGAAAGCCTCTTCGGGTCAATGATCGCGCTAGAATACGCGCAAAGGTTTCATCATCATCCACAATCAGAAAACGTTTATCTGACATGCCTAAGACTCCTGTGATGACTGATGGGTAACGGGAAGTTTTACCTCTGTCAGTGTGCCGCCGTTGGGGTGATTATAAAGCCTCACTTCTCCCTCTTGACTGGCTAAAGAGGTCACCGTTAAAAACAGTCCAATGCCTAATCCACCTTTTGTCGTAAAAAAAGGTTTGCCCATATTGGCCAGTTGTTCCGGTGTTAGTCCAGTGCCAAAGTCACGGATGGTAACTGTAACGCTGTGTTGATCGACTTCAGCAATGGCTATCTCTATCGGTTTTTGACTGGCATCTAGCGCATTATTCAGCAGATTAATAAAGGCTTGCTGTAGCATCATACTGGATTGAATCAGTGGGATCTGATCGGGGTAAGTGGCTAATTGGTAGCGAGCTTCAGGACGCATCAGTTGCCATGCACTAAGCAGCTTAGATAAAAATTGATCCAAGGGCTGAGTCATACTTTTACTTTGACTAGCATCCTGTGTTAATTGCTGTAATTTTTGATTACAGATATCGACTTGTTGTTGCATCACGCTGAGATCTTCGTTCAGCTCTGGGTGTTCTTCTTTTAAGTCACTTAGAATGACTTTTAACGTTGATAGAGGAGTACGCAATTCATGTGCTGTTCCAGCAGCCAGAGTCGCTAGTGTTAATACTTGTCGATCATGAATGCTTCGTTCTCGTTCCTTATGCAGTTCTAAGTCTCTTTCCATAAGGGTATTTCGCATTTGCACGACATAGATGCTGATCACGCCTACGGTCAACAAGAAGCTAATCCATAATCCGGTGATATGCTGCTGAAAAAGCTGAACCAGTGTGTGTTGATGAGAGGTTGAAAAGTCTAATAACGGAAGGTAGCTAAACATTAGTGAACTGTATAAACCACCCACAATCAGCGCCATCAACAGAGTGAAACGCTTTGGCAAGGTCGTTGCGCTAATAATTAATGGAATTAATAAAACAAAGACAAATGGATTACTGGCACCGCCAAACTGATAGAGTAGGGCAGCATATATCACAACATCCGCACAGAGTTGTACAAAAAACTCTGCATCCATAACCGGCCATCGAGAGTGCAGTCGGATGTAGGTCATGATATTTAATGAAATCAGGGCAACTAAACATAACCCCGTCATCCATAGATTAGGGGTAAGCTGCAGTTGAGGGATGGCGATCAATAGCGCAACACAGATCACAAATAAGATCAGTGTGCGAATGTAGCTAAGATGGAGTAGATGTTGTTGGTGTCGATTCACTAAAGCCTCCCTTATGACCAAGTCATTATAAAGGTTTTAAGGGAACTCGGGGCGCGTCAGAATGTCGCATATAAGATTTAATTGATTAAATAAGAGATAACGGAAAATCTATGAAAAAAACAGTTCTATCCCTTGGTTTGTTATTGGCTGCTAGTTTTGTCAGTGCTGATAATTTAAGACCTGAAAGTAGTGTTGAATATCGACAGTCTGCTTTTCGTTTAATGGAGTTCCAGTTGAACGTCTTGAACCCTATGCATCGTAGTCAAGCTTATTCAGAAGAAGCTTTTGCCTACCGATCAGAAATGCTAAGTCGTCTAGCAGAACTTGCACATGAAGGATTTACTGAAGAAAGTCGTGGTGTAGACAGCCGAACTTCATCAAGAGTTTGGGACAACCGAGAAGACTTTGATCAGCGTATGCAAAACTTTATAGAGATCACTGCCAACATGGCTGAAGCCTCAAAAGCTGGCAATAACCGCGAAACGAGAGATCTATTCCGCCAAACGCTGCAAAGCTGCCGTTCGTGTCATGATCAATATCGATTGGATTGATGAGTATTTTGTATACTGGTAGTTCACAAGAGGCGCTTGTGAATAGGTAGAATAGGTAGCCTCTGTTGTGTTCTGTGCTTAAAGTTGATATGTTTTTATATATAATCATTCTTTGGTGATATGTTAAGGTATATCAATGTGAGCTATGTAACAGAGCAAATACTGGAAAGTCTTCGAGATGCGCGGTTACGAAAGGGGTTTAGCCAGAGAGAGCTAAGCGCTCGTTCGGGTGTGCCTCAAAGCCATATATCGAAAATCGAGTCTGGAGGAGTTGATCTAAGAATATCCAGTTTGATAGCGCTTGCCCGTGTGCTCGACCTAGAGCTATTTGTCGCGCCTAAAAAGTCTATTCCTGCAATAAAGTCGATCATTCGTAGTAGCAACGTTATAAACGATGAAGGTGAACAAATATCGCCCGCATACCAGTTAGATCGAGACGGCGATGAGTAACAATGTATCCACTCTAAACGTTTTGCTCTATGGTGAACTAATCGCAACGATCACCAATGTGGGCAATGATAGAACGCTATTTGCTTTTACAGATTCTTACATTAATGACGAATCGCGGCCTGTGTTAAGTCTTGGCTTTAAAGATTCGCACGGTGGTTTACTGACTAACTTCAAACCTACTCAAACCAAGTTAACCCCATTTTTCTCTAATCTACTGCCAGAAGAAGCGATGCGTAACTACCTAGCAGATCGTGCAGGTGTGAATCCAGCGCGGGAGTTTTTTCTATTGTGGGTGCTAGGACAGGATTTGGCAGGCGCGATTACTGTTGAATCTGCCGATGGAGAAGCGCTGCCGCCTAACGTGCATCAAGAAATTGAAGATGAAACCAAATACGAGGCACCGATGCGTTTTTCATTGGCGGGTGTGCAATTGAAATTTTCAGCTGTTCAAAATGCAAATGGCGGTTTAACGATCCCAGTTACAGGTCAGGGCGGCTCATGGATTGTGAAATTACCCTCGTCTCGATTTGAAGCCGTGCCAGAAAATGAATATTCAATGATGGTATTGGCTCGAATGTTGGGTATGGATGTGCCAGAGATTCAGCTATTACCCATTAATCAAATTGCTAACATCCCAGAAGGGATCGGAAAGTTTGGTGACTCTTTTAAAAATACTCATGCTTTTGTGATCAAACGTTTTGACCGTGCTGATGGTCAAGCAATACATATTGAGGACTTTGCGCAAGTTTTTGGCGTGTACCCTCAAGATAAGTACAAAAAAGCCAGTATGCGTAATATTGCTCAGGTTATTGGCATAGAAGGTCAAGACGAAGACATCGCAGAGTTTACTCGCAGATTAGTGTTCAATACCTTAATTGGTAATGCTGATATGCATTTGAAGAATTGGTCTGTGATTTACAAAGACAAGCGTACGGCATCTATTGCGCCCGCTTATGACTTTGTCTCTACTATTCCCTATATCCCCGATGATAGTGCTTCACTAAAGGTTAGCCGTAGCAAAAAGTTCAGTGATTTCACGCTCGATGAATTATCACACTTAGCAGCTAAAGCGATGTTGCCAGAAAAGTTGGTGTTGGATACAGCCAAGCAAACAGTAGCAGGCTTCCATCAAGTATGGGCGAAAGAAAAAGCTCACCTACCACTTACCAAATCGATGATTGAAGCAATAGATACTCACTTACGAAGCATACCACTTCGCTAAATGCTCAGTGGTCACCTAGCCGTTGATTGTTTATAAAGTCAATATCAGCGAAAATGGCGGCCAATTACGATTAACACGATGGATTTGAAAAGCGAAGAACCTAAAAAGAGTACTTCCTAAAGTGTCTACAAATCCACGTACAAACTAAAAGAATTTATACATGGCGAATCAAGATTTTTTCAATGAAATTAATAAGCGAAGAACTTTTGCTATCATCTCGCACCCTGATGCGGGTAAA
>REDB01000223.1 GCA_007693685.1 Oceanospirillales bacterium | reverse complement strand
GTACCTTACATCGTTGTGTTCCTGAACAAAGCGGACATGGTTGATGATGAAGAGTTGATGGAGTTGGTTGAGATGGAAGTTCGCGAACTTCTGGATCAGTATGACTTCCCAGGCGACGACACACCAATCATCATCGGTTCGGCGCTGATGGCGCTGAATGGTCAGGACGACAACGAAATGGGTACTACAGCTGTTAAGAAGCTGGTAGAAGCCCTGGATAGCTACATTCCACAGCCTGAGCGTGCGATTGATAAGCCGTTCTTGATGCCGATTGAAGACGTTTTCTCTATATCCGGTCGTGGTACAGTAGTAACTGGACGTATTGAGCGCGGTATTGTTAAAGCCGGCGAAGAGATCGAAATTGTTGGTATTCGTGCGACGACTAAGACGACGTGTACCGGTGTTGAGATGTTCCGTAAGCTGCTGGACGAAGGTCGTGCCGGTGAGAACGTGGGTGCGCTGTTGCGTGGCACCAAGCGTGATGACGTTGAGCGTGGTCAGGTATTGGCTAAGCCAGGTTCAATGACACCGCACACCAAGTTTGAAGGCGAAGTATACGTACTGAGCAAAGAAGAGGGTGGTCGTCACACGCCATTCTTTAAAGGCTACCGTCCACAGTTCTACTTCCGTACCACTGATATCACTGGCGCCTGTGAGCTGCCAGAGGGTGTTGAGATGGTGATGCCGGGTGACAACGTACAGATGACTGTTACGCTGATCAACCCCATCGCGATGGAAGAAGGCCTGCGCTTTGCGATCCGTGAAGGCGGTCGTACAGTGGGTGCCGGTGTTGTTGCGAAAATTCTTGACTAAAATTTAGTCAGCTAAAAAACCCTCTACGGAGGGTTTTTTTATGTGCATGATTCACTGTTTGTGGCCAAAATAGGCGGTTGGTTAAAAACTATACCGTTGGGCTTGAACTCAAGACGCGGTATAAGTATAATTTGCGTCCCCTCATGTAAGGGGAGGTCGGCTATTGCCGTAATAAAATTAACAGGAAATGCGTGATCAGAATGCAGAACCAAAAAATCAGAATTCGTCTGAAGGCTTTTGATCATCGCCTGATCGACTCGTCCGCGCAGGAAATCGTAGAAACTGCTAAGCGTACGGGCGCACAGGTGCATGGTCCGATCCCACTTCCTACTCGCAAAGAGCGTTTTACCGTTCTGATTTCACCTCACGTGAACAAAGATGCACGTGATCAGTATGAAATCCGTACGCACAAGCGCGTTCTAGACATCGTTGAGCCAACAGAAAAAACTGTTGACGCACTGATGAAACTAGATCTTGCTGCGGGTGTAGAAGTGCAGATCAGCCTGGGCTAATCAAGCTGCGCAGAATTAATAACGTTAATGAAGCGCTATTTGAGGAATGCTCTGTAAAGGGCAACCATAGTGGGTAACAGTCCCGTACTCAACTGGCAAGAGGTATTAAAATGTCTGTAGGACTTATCGGACGTAAAGCGGGCATGACCCGTATCTTCACAGAAGATGGCGTGTCCGTGCCAGTCACTGTCATCGAGGTGGATCCGAACCGCGTGACGGCTGTTAAAACCGTAGAAACTGACGGTTATGCAGCTATTCAGGTGACTACCGGTGCAAAGAAGGCTAATCGCCTGACTAAGCCGGAAGCTGGAAACTTTGCGAAAGCAGGAGTTGAAGCTGGTCGTGGTTTGTGGGAGTTCCGTCTCTCCGGTGATGAAGAAATCAATGTTGGCGATTCGCTAACAGTTGAGCGCTTCGAAGCAGGTCAGAAAATTGATGTGACCGGTCGTAGCAAGGGTAAGGGTTTCCAAGGCGGTGTTAAGCGCTGGAACTTCCGTACTCAAGATGCGACACACGGTAACTCACTTTCTCACCGTGCTCCGGGCTCCATAGGTCAGTGTCAGACTCCGGGGCGTGTGTTCAAAGGCAAAAAGATGGCAGGTCACATGGGTGACGTTCGTTGCACAGTTCAGACTCTTGAAGTCGTACGTGTAGACGCTGAACGTAACCTTCTATTGGTAAAAGGTGCTGTTCCAGGCGCGACCAATGGCGACGTCATCGTTAAACCTGCTGTTAAAGCACGCGGCTGAAGGGGTTAACATGAATATAAATCTGACAGGAGCCAATGGTTCGGTAGAAGTTTCCGAGCTAATTTTTGGCAAAGAGTTTAATGAGTCTCTAGTTCACCAAGTAGTCACCGCTTATATGGCTGGTGGTCGTCAAGGTACTAAAGCTCAAAAGAATCGTTCCGCGGTTTCTGGTGGTGGTGCTAAGCCATTCCGTCAGAAAGGAACTGGTCGTGCCCGTGCGGGTACAATCCGTTCACCGTTGTGGCGTTCCGGTGGTGTAACCTTCGCTGCTAGTCCACGTGACTACTCGCAAAAGGTTAACAAGAAAATGTACCGCGCAGCTATGCGTTGTATCTTTTCTGAGCTTGTTCGTCAGGATCGTTTGGTAGTGGTTGAAGGTTTCCAAATGGAAGCTCCGAAAACTAAGCACTTCATTGCAAAAATGAAAGAGCTTGAGTTAAGCAACGCACTGCTGATCACTGAAGAAGTCGAAGTAAACCTGTATCTAGCTGCTCGCAACGTTCCACATGTGGACGTACGTGATGTTGCTGCGATTGACCCAGTCAGCCTAATTGGCTTCGATAAGGTTGTCGTAACATCTGCAGCTCTGAATAAAATCAATGAGGTGCTGGCATGAATCCTGAACGCATTTATAAAGTGTTGTTGGGTCCACACATCTCTGAGAAGGCAACAATTGTTGCCGATGGATCGCAGCAGGTTGTATTTCGTGTAGCTTCCGATGCTACCAAGCCCGAAATCAAAAAGGCCGTAGAACAGTTATTCAACGTTAAAGTTGATGGCGTAAACGTACTGAATGTCAAAGGCAAAACTAAGCGCACTCAGCGTGGCTTAGGTAAGCGTAATGATGTTCGTAAAGCCTACGTTCGCTTAGCTGACGGTTCTGAAATTGATTTCATGGCTGGCGAATAAGAAGGGGTTAGATCATGGCACTAGTTAAATCAAAGCCGACCTCTGCCGGACGTCGTCACGTCGTTAAGGTAGTCAGTGCTGACCTACATAAGGGTAAGCCTTTTGCAGCGCTGGTCGAAAAGAAAAGCAAGACCGGTGGTCGTAATAACAATGGACGTATCACTACACGTCACATTGGTGGTGGTCATAAGCATCATTACCGTGTTATCGACTTCCGTCGCAATAAGGATGGGATTATTGGTACTGTAGAACGTATCGAGTACGATCCTAACCGTACAGCGCACATCGCTCTGATTAAATATGCAGATGGTGAGCGTCGTTACATCATT
Organism: Oceanospirillales bacterium; assembly: GCA_007693685.1. GTDB lineage: Bacteria > Pseudomonadota > Gammaproteobacteria > Pseudomonadales > Balneatricaceae > Nitrincola. The sequence goes on along the minus strand of REDB01000223.1, from coordinate 4,598 downwards.
GCACCGAAAGGTCTGCAGGCAGGATCTGTAATTGTTTCTGGTGAAGCAGCTGATATCAAAGTCGGCAACACCATGACATTACGTAATATCCCCCTCGGTAGTACCGTACACTGTATCGAACTGAAGCCTGGTAAAGGCGCTCAGATGGCACGTTCTGCTGGTGCTTCTGCACAGCTAGTTGCTCGTGAAGGGGCTTATGCCACTCTACGTTTGCGTTCTGGCGAAGTGCGTAAAGTATTAGTTGATTGTCGCGCCACACTGGGTGAAGTCAGCAACTCCGAGCATTCCCTGCGTCAGTTGGGTAAAGCTGGTGCAAAACGCTGGCGTGGTGTGCGCCCGACAGTTCGCGGTGTAGCAATGAACCCAGTTGATCACCCACATGGTGGTGGTGAAGGTCGTACATCAGGCGGTCGTCATCCTGTTACTCCATGGGGTGTGCCAACCAAAGGTTATAAAACCCGCAAGAACAAGCGTACTAATAAACTTATCGTACGCCGTCGTAGCGCTAAATAAGGGGATACAGCTGTGCCACGTTCACTGAAGAAAGGTCCATTTATCGACCTTCACCTGTTGAAGAAGGTAGAAGCTGCAATTGAAGCAAATGAAAAACGTCCGATCAAAACTTGGTCGCGTCGTTCCACAATTTTTCCGAACTTTGTGGGTTTGACAATTGCAGTACATAACGGCCGCCAGCACGTTCCAGTGTTTGTCACTGAGGATATGGTCGGTCATAAATTAGGTGAGTTTGCTGCTACACGTACATTCCGCGGTCATGCAGCCGACAAGAAGGCCAAAAAGAAGTAAGGGAGGATAGATGATGGAAGTAGTCGCCAAACATATCGGCGCCCGCATCTCCGCCCAGAAGGCCCGTCTGGTCGCTGATCAGATCCGTGGTAAGTCTGTGGGAGAAGCTCTCGATATCCTGACGTTCAGCAACAAAAAAGGTGCTGATCTGGTCAAGAAAGTGCTTGATTCTGCGATTGCAAATGCAGAACACAACGAAGGTGCTGACGTGGATGAACTCCGCGTATCTGCAATCTTTGTTGATGAAGGTATGACCATGAAACGCATTCGGCCACGTGCCAAAGGTCGCGCTGATAGAATACTAAAGCGCACCTCGCACATCACTGTTAAAGTGGCTGACTAAGAAGCTGACGGCTAGGAGATTTCGACATGGGTCAGAAAGTTAACCCAACTGGCATACGTCTCGGCATCGTCAAAGATCATACTTCGGTATGGTACGCAGACAAGTCAGACTACGCTAGTAAGCTGCTTAATGATCTCAAGGTGCGTAGCTACCTTGAGGGCAAGCTAAAGAATGCGTCTGTAAGTCGCATTGATATTGAGCGTCCGGCTCAAAACGCAAAAATTACCATCCATACCGCACGTCCTGGTATCGTGATTGGTAAGAAGGGTGAAGATGTTGAAGTTCTTCGCTCATCACTTTCTGAAATGATGGGTGTGCCAGTTCACATCAACATTGAAGAAGTGCGTAAACCGGACCTTGATGCCAAGTTAGTTGCGCAAAGCGTAGCTAGCCAGCTAGAGCGCCGAGTAATGTTCCGTCGTGCTATGAAGCGTGCGGTACAAAACTCTATGCGTATCGGCGCAAAAGGTATCAAAATTCAGGTTAGCGGTCGTCTTGGCGGTGCCGAGATTGCTCGTACTGAGTGGTATCGTGAAGGTCGTGTACCTTTGCATACTCTACGTGCAGACATTGACTATGCTACCTACGAGGCGCACACAACTTACGGTGTGATTGGCGTTAAAGTCTGGGTCTTCAAAGGTGAGATTTTCGGCGGTATCGAGCAGGTACGTGCTGAGAAAAATGCGCCTAAGAAGAAAGGAACTAAGTGAGGTAAACGTCAATGCTGCAACCAAAACGACTTAAGTACCGCAAGGTGATGAAAGGCCGTAACCGCGGCCTGGCGCAGCGTGGCAGCAAGGTCAGCTTTGGTGAATACGCTCTGAAAGCGACCGGTCGCGGTCGTATTACAGCGCGTCAAATCGAAGCGGCTCGTCGTACCATGACGCGTCACGTGAAGCGTGGTGGTAAGATCTGGATCCGTGTTTTCCCGGATAAGCCGATCACGACTAAGCCCCTTGAAGTACGTATGGGTAAAGGTAAGGGTAACGTAGAATACTGGGTCGCACAGATTCAGCCAGGTAAGGTGCTGTTTGAAATCAGCGGTGTTAACGAACAGTTAGTATCTGAAGCCTTCGCCTTGGCTGCTGCAAAGCTGCCTGTAACTACAACCATAGTTAAACGGACGGTGATGTAATGAAAGCGACTGAACTGCGCGAAAAAACCGCAGAAGAGCTTCAGCAGACACTTCTGGATCTGCTGAAGGACCAGTTTAATCTGCGTATGCAGAAAGCGACCGGTCAGCTGGCTCAAAATCACCTTTTAGGCCAGGTGCGTCGCGATATCGCTCGCGTCAAAACTGTTCTTAAGCAAAAGGCAGGTGCATAAATGAGCGCAGAAAAACGTATTCGTATGGTGACCGGTAAGGTCGTCAGTGACAAGATGGATAAAACCATCACGGTGCTTGTTGAGCGTAAAGAAAAACATCCTATCTACGGAAAGTTTGTTCGTCGTTCAACTAAGCTGCATGCTCATGATGCTGATAATGTATGCCGAATTGGTGACGTAGTTACCATTCAAGAATCACGTCCTTTGTCTAAATCTAAGACATGGGTCCTGGTTAAAATTGAAGAACAGGCAAATAAAGCATTAATGGCAGTTGAAGAGCCTGCCGCAGAGGTGTAAACTGTTGCACCTTTGCTCCATTATGCTGGCTGTCTTTGATAGCCAGTTTAACAGTTTTGTGGGGTAGACCATGATTCAAACTGAATCGATGCTTGATGTTGCTGATAACAGCGGCGCCAAGCGCGTGATGTGTATTAAGGTCCTAGGCGGTTCTCACCGTCGCTACGCCGGAGTTGGTGATATCATCAAGGTGACCGTTAAGGAAGCCATTCCACGTGGTAAGGTGAAGAAAGGTCAGGTACTTAAAGCAGTCGTAGTGCGTACCCGTAAAGGTGTTCGTCGTCCGGATGGTTCTATCATCCGCTTTGATGTTAACTCAGCAGTATTGTTGAATAACAACGGCGCACCAATCGGTACTCGTATTTTCGGCCCAGTAACGCGTGAACTTCGTACTGAGAAGTTCATGAAGATCATTTCCCTGGCGCCTGAAGTGCTCTGATTTAACTGCTTTATTAGCGGTTATTTCTTCAAAACGCCATTCCCGAAAGGGTTTGGCGTTTTTGAGCATGAGAGGGTAGTAGGAAAGGAAGGTAACTAATGCGTAAAATTCGTCGCGACGATGAAGTCATCGTGATCGCAGGTAAAGATAAAGGCAAGCGTGGCAAAGTCATGCGTGTCCTTGAAAACGATCGCCTGATCGTATCCGGCATTAACATGATCAAGAAGCATGTTAAGCCAAACCCAATGTTGGGTCAGCAGGGTGGCATTGTTGAGAAGGAAGCAGCCATTGCCACTTCCAATGTCGCTATTTTCAATCCTGCTACCGGCAAGGGTGATCGTGTAGGCTTCAAGAAGCTTGACGACGGCACCAAGGTACGCTTCTACAAGTCTAACGGCGAAACCGTCGTTGGTGATAAGTAAGAGAGGTTGGTGCAATGTCTAGATTAAAAGCGCTGTACAATAACGAATTGAAGCAACAGCTTAAAGAAGAGTTGAAAAGCCCTAACATTATGGCTGTTCCACGCGTTACCAAAATCACCCTAAACATGGGTGTTGGTGAAGCGTTAGGTGACAAAAAGCAACTTGAGAATGCTGTTGCAGATCTAACTTCTATCGCAGGTCAAAAACCTGTGGTAACTAAAGCTCGCAAGTCAATCGCAGGCTTTAAAGTACGTGAAGGCTGGCCGATCGGTTGTAAAGTTACACTGCGCGGTGAGCGTATGTGGGAGTTCCTAGACCGTTTGGTTGACATTTCTATCCCACGTATTCGCGACTTCCGTGGACTTAATCCTAAGTCTTTTGACGGACGCGGAAACTACAGTATGGGTGTTAAAGAGCAGATTATCTTCCCTGAGATCGATTACGACAAGGTTGATAAGTTGCGTGGTCTTGATATCACGATCACAACTACCGCTCAGACTAACGATGAAGGACTTGCATTGCTAACAGCTCTGCAGTTCCCTTTCCGTAAATAATCAGGGGTAGAAAATGGCTAAAACATCAATGAAAAACCGTGAAGCAAAGCGTACTAAGCTAGTAGCAAAATTTGCTACAAAGCGTGCTGAGCTTAAGGCAATCATTTCAAGCCCAGAAGCTTCGGAAGAAGCTCGTTGGGACGCGCAGGTAGCTTTACAGAAGATGCCACGTGATGCCAGTCCGGTTCGTCAACAACGTCGCTGTCAAGTGACTGGTCGTCCTCACGGTGTATACCGTAAGTTCGGTCTTTCACGCATCAAGCTACGTGAAGCCGCAATGCGCGGTGACGTTCCAGGTCTGAAAAAAGCAAGCTGGTAAAGCTTGTCAATGGTAAGCACAGCGGTCTGGGCAGGATAGTCCTGCTACCGCGCTGCGCTGCACAACTGAGGAAATAAGCATGAGTATGCAAGAT
>REDB01000217.1 GCA_007693685.1 Oceanospirillales bacterium | reverse complement strand
GAGAAGCCGTCAACTGCATCGACGGACGGTTGGATGAAAAACTCACCAGCCCACCAAAACGCTTTACTGATGCCACACTCCTGTCTGCCATGACTGGCATCGCACGTTATGTTTCAGACCCAGAGATCAAAAAAGTGCTGCGAGACACCGATGGCTTAGGCACTGAAGCTACCCGTGCAGGCATCATCGAACTGCTATTTAAACGGCAGTTCCTGACCAAAAAAGGCAAAGAAATCCATTCGACCGACATAGGCCGCCAACTGGTGAATAGCCTTCCCGATCGCATGGTCGTTCCCGATATGACTGCGCACTGGGAATCTCAACTAGAAGCGATCAGCGATAAGCGCCTTAAGTACGGCCAGTTTATGCAACCCTTAACACAGGGCTTGGCTGAACTGATTGCTGAAGTAGAGGGGAAAAGCTTTGCAGGGCTAAGAGGGATGGGGAAAGCGGTTGTAAGGCGGAGGAAGTCTTCGGGTAGGCGGGGGAAGAGATCCGGGTCGGAGTAAGATCTCTTTACAGGCTGGCCGCTAATACGGTCAGGAGAGTGGTTGTATCTATTGATTCCTGATGGACTCAAAAGCGTTAAATTTATTGCTATATAGCTAAATAAGGCTATTATATTAAGTATATATAGCTATATGGCAATAATTTGAGGTGGTGTATGCCAAATCGCAATTCTCTGGGGCTCGAAATCAAAAAGGCAAGAAAAAAGCAGGGCTCTACTCAAAAAGAGATTTCTACAAAAATTGACATTCCTCAAAGCACCTTGTCAGAGATCGAAAACGGTCGATTTACAGGATCACTAGATATTTTCGAGCGTTATATTGATGCGGTTGGTTTAGAACTAGCCTTAGTGGAAAAAACGCATCGATTTCCGGACTGGGATGAACTAGATGAGTTGTTTGGTGACGATTGATGACATTAGATGCCTTACCGCAATTTATCAATAAGGTTGATGTTTGTCTTGGATCAACCCCGCTGGGCTTGCTGACTAAAGGCAGTGTTCACAATTATCAACCTTTCCAGACAAATCAACATGTATCTTTAACCATGACACGAGCAACCTTAGATGGTTATTCGTCGGGTGCATTACATCCAATCTTTGCTCAGAATCTACCCGAGGGTTTTAACCGGCGCTTTATTGCTGAGCGCCTCGCTCGTTATGCAAAAGTCGACGATATGTATTTGTTGGCATTACAGGGAAGCCAGGGTATCGGCATGCTTAGTTATGAATCTGAATTCAATTTGCCAGATGCAGACCCAGTCGGCTTAAATGAAATACTCAACTACAATGGTCAAGAACCGCTTTTTCCGCAATTACTAGAAAGATATTATTTGAGAAACTCTTTATCTGGCGTACAACCAAAAGTCAGTATTCATGCATCAGAGCGCACAGTCGAACAAAAAAACTTAATTGTAAAGTCGTATGATTCAGAGTTTCCGCTACTGACAGTGAATGAATATGTCTGCATGAAAGCGGCTGAACACTGTGGCTTAGAGCCTCCACGTGTTTATCTCTCAGAAAACCTAGAAACCTTCGTGGTTGAGAGGTTCGATAAGCCAGAAGGGAAATTACTGGGTTATGAAGATTTTACAACCCTAATGAAGCGTCCAAACTCACCTGATTCAAAGTATAAAGGTAGTTATGAAGCACTTCTTGAAGCCACGTTGCTTTATACAAAAAGTTACGATGAGCTACTGAAAATGTATCGTTACATTGTATTTAACACATTGATTGGTAATGGAGATGCTCATTTAAAAAACTTCGCGATTCAGTATACGCCAGATATGCAGCAGGTTTTCGTCTCCCCACCTTTTGATATTACACATACAATTATTTATGACACTATCGACAATAAAATGGCCTTGAAACTTAAAGGAAGTAAAGAGTTTCCCAATAAAAAGCAATTAATTGACTTAGCAACGACCAAAAGTTTCAAGCTCAGAAATGCTGAAAAAATAATTGATGCCACAGCAGAGGGGATTCTTGATTATGTTAACTCCTCTGATGAGATTTATTTATTGGATGGCCTAAAAGACTCTATCCGCCAGTCCATTTCAAGAGTGATGGTTACAAACACCATTGAAAAGCCATATCGTCATGACAAGAAGAGAAAGTTTTAATTGATTGCCATCCGCCCGCCTTGCACATATCTTAAAGTGAGTAAAAAGAACAAGATGTGATATGCTTCAATGAATTGAATGAAGCGTTGCGTTGATAACACCTGAGCTTATGGCAGTTGAAAGGGAGTTTCTGAGAAATGACATCATCCGACCTATCTAAATCAAATTTTGGTTTTTTGGCTGAGCATGATGCGCTGTTTCTGGAACTTGCGCAGGCTGCAGAAAGAGCTTTTACCAGCGACCCCAACACAACCCTAATCAAACTGCGTCAACTCGGTGAAGCACTAGCACAACATATCGCTGCCTTAGCAGGGATTGAGTTTGATGAGCAAACCACACAAGCAGACCTGCTATACAAAATTAACCGCGAATTGAAACTTGAACCCGTCGTTCGTGAGTTATTCCATACGCTACGAGTCGAGGGTAACAAAGCCACCCACCAATTTAAGACGCAGCACAAAGAAGCCATTAACGGGTTAATTGTCGCTCGAAAACTCTCGATCTGGTTCCATCAATCCTTTGGAAAATCGGGCACAGAGTTTAAAGCCGGTCCATTTATACCGCCACCTGATCCCAGCGAACAACTGCGTAAACTGCAAAGTGAAATCACGCACCTCAAAAATGATCTTCAGCAAGCCAATATCCATTTAGATTCCAGTCAGCAACTCAACGAACTGATCGCCAAAGAAAAAGACGAATATGAAGCGCTGGCCTTGGCGATGGATGAAGAGTCACGTGCCCTAGCCGCGCAAGCTGCCCAGCATGAAAAGGCACTGAATCAGCAACAGCAAGACTACGAAGCAAAAATAAAAGCGCTTCAGGCACAACTAGCCACCCAAGATGACAAGGTTCAGGCTTCTCAACGCAATCAACTCAGTCGCAAAGCACAGGCGGCAACTCAATATATTGTATTGGATGAAGCGCTGACGCGAATCTTAATTGATAAGCAGTTGATTGAAGCCGGTTGGCAAGCCGATAGCGAAGAGCTGACCTTCAAGAAAGGCGCTAGACCCGAAAAAGGTAAAAATATCGCCATTGCAGAATGGCCCACGGTTAACCTTCAAATCGCATCAGCAAAGCAGCCGGAACGAGCCGACTATGTGCTGTTTGCCGGTTTAACGCCTATCGCGGTAGTAGAAGCTAAAAAAGAAAATAGCAATGTGGCTGGCAAAATTTCGCAAGCCGAGCGTTACAGCAAAGGGTTAAGTGTTATACCTCCTTTACAAGGCGCATGGGAACTCGCTGGCTTAACCATCGCTTGGCCCGATGAAGAAGAGGGTCACTACAAGGTGCCGTTTGTTTACTCCTGTAACGGTCGTCCCTATGTTCCCCAACTGGCAGAACAATCCGGTACTTGGTTTCGTGATGTGCGCCATCCATCCAATCTTAAGCGCGCACTGCCTAGCTTTCACACACCTGACGGGTTAATCGATCTCCTAAAGCGCAGCAAAGAAGCCGCACAACAAAAGCTACAAAGCGAACCTTTTGGCTATCTAAAGCTTCGAGACTATCAAGAAAAAGCTATCCTATCGGTTGAGCAAGTGCTTAGTCACGATATCCGAAGAGCCTTATTAGCCATGGCAACGGGTACGGGCAAAACCCGCACTATCATTGGCTTAATGTATCGTTTTTTAAAAAGTGAACGCTTCAAACGTATTCTGTTTTTAGTGGATCGAACCGCACTGGGACAACAGGCCATTGACGCCTTTAATGAAGCGCCGTTAGAACAGAATCACACCCTGTCGAAAATATACAATGTGGCAGAATTAGGCGACATGGCTGCTGAAGCGGAAACCCGTGTGCAAGTCGCCACCGTCCAAGCCATGGTGAAGCGCATCTTTATGAGTGACAACCCACCGCCTGTTGATCAATTCGATTGCATCATCATTGACGAAGCTCACCGAGGCTACACGCTCGATCAAGAGATGACCGAAGGTGAACTGGCGACTCGCGATGCTAGCCAGTATTTATCCAGCTACCGCCGCGTATTGGACTACTTTGACGCGGTCAAAATCGCGTTAACTGCTACACCGGCAAAACACACCAGCGATATCTTTGGAAAACCCGTCTATACCTATAGCTATCGTGAAGCCGTCGCGGATGATTGGCTGATCGACCATGAACCACCAGTGCGCTATGAAACATTGCTGACACAAAACGGCATTACCTTCGCCAAAGGTGAAAAAGTCAGCGCAATCAATACCCAAACGGGTGAATTGCAAAGTGCAGAACTGGATGATGAACTGAACTTCGAAGTTGATGCCTTTAACCGTCGCGTGATTAATGAAAACTTCAATCGCGTCATTTGTCAGCAACTCGCCCTCGAACTTGACCCATTCGGTGATGAAAAAACACTGGTTTTCTGTGCCACTGACCTGCATGCCGATATGGTCAAGCGTTTACTCGATGACGCCTTTAAAGAGCTGTACGAAGAAGAATATAACCAAGCGGCGGTTACCAAAATTACCGGTCAAAGTGACAAGGTAGAACAACTGATTCGACAGTTTAAGAATGAACGCTACCCCAATATCGCCATTACCGTGGATCTTCTCACCACCGGCATCGATGTTCCCAAAATCTGTAACCTCGTCTTTATGCGTCGGGTTAAATCACGCATTCTCTATGAACAGATGATGGGTCGTGCCACAAGACGCTGCGACGAAATAGGCAAAACCGTTTTCCGTATCTATGATCCCGTTGACATCTATGCCGCGCTATCTGACGTGAATACCATGAAACCGCTGGTGAAAAATCCCAATATATCGCTGGCACAGTTGGTTGAAGAAATAACTGATCCCGAACAATTAGAACGTGCATCCAACGCACCGGGCGATACACCCGATCAAACCCATGCCGATGTGGTGCTGAGTCAGCTCAGCCAAAAAATCATGCGCGTGTTACGCAAGGCGAATAATAAAGCCGAAAGCAAACCCGACCTCAAGCAAAAGCTAGATGAACTCCATAACCTCTGGGGAGTAGAACCTAAGAGCCTGCATAAACACCTCAGCGATCTTGGGCCCAAGCGCGCTGCTGCGTTTCTGACTCAGCACTCGGGTCTAGTCAATCAGTTAGACAAGGTCAATCAGCTATTGGGTAGCGAACATCAACCAGTGATATCAGAACATCATGACGAGATTCGTGAACGCAACCAAAGCTACGGCGTGCACGAAAAACCAAAAGACTACCTAGAAAGCTTTAACGAATTTATCAAACAGCAAATAAATCGACATGCCGCCTTAAAAGTGGTGGTGAGCAAACCGCGTGACCTGACTCGGGAACAGCTCAAAGAGATCAAATTGTTACTGGATAATGCCGGTTACACAGAAGCCAACCTCCAAAGCGCGGTGCGTAACCAAACCAACCAAGATATCGCTGCCAGCATTATCGGCCATATACGCCGAGCGGCACTGGGTGAACCCTTGGTCCCTTTTGAACAGCGCGTTTTCCAAGCCATGCAACGCATCTACCAAAGCCACCAATGGCTGCCTGCGCAACGCAAGTGGCTAGAACGCCTAGCCAAACAGTTAGTACATGAAGTGATTATCGACCGTGATTTTGTTAATAACCGCTTTGCCGAGCAGGGTGGTGCTAAGCAACTCGATAAGGTACTTGGTCATCAACTGGACAGTGTATTGGACGAACTGAGCGAAGCGATTTGGCCGCCTAAAAGTGCGTGATACTAAAATGTATAAATTAATCGAAAAACTATATATAAGGCACAAGATGTGTATAATTTTTGGTAGATTTTATACATTTCTATGATATCGAGTATAAAAAAGGAAGAAATTTAGCCATGTCTACGCCTATTGCACCTTTGCCACTGGTCAACATTGAACAATGGGAGACCCGTGCAGTACTCAAAAAAACGGCTGAAGCGCATCGTTACTTGGCGGAATTAAAAGGTGTAGCGGCAAGTATTCCCAATGAAGCTATTTTAATTAATACCCTAGCTTTGCAAGAAGCAAAAGACAGCTCTGAAATCGAAAACATTGTGACTACCCATGATGAGCTATACAAATCAAACCTATTTGAAGAAGCGATTACCAATCCTGCTACCAAAGAAGTGCAAGATTACGCGTTTGCGTTAAAACAAGGTTTTCATAGCGCACGGCAAAGCAAATTAATTCGCCTGAAGGATATTCTCGATATTCAACAAAACCTAGAGCACAACACGGCAGGGCTAAGAAAACTACCGGGTACCGACCTTAAAAATGCACGCACGGGTGAAGTCGTCTACACGCCACCACAGCATGCCGATGAGATCGCTCAGTTGATGGATAATCTAGTGCAGTTTATCAATAACGATGAATTGTGTGATGCTGACCCTCTAGTCAAAATGGCCATCATTCATCATCAGTTTGAAAGTATTCATCCATTTTACGATGGCAATGGGCGTACAGGACGAATTATCAATATTCTGTACTTGGTCACCAAAGACCTGCTCAATTTGCCTGTATTGTATTTAAGCCGATTTATTATTCATCACAAATCGGACTACTACGCCAACTTACAAGCAGTGCGTGACACCGGCAATTGGGAACCGTGGCTGCTGTTTATGCTCGATGGCATTATTGACACCGCACAAAATACAATTTCGTTGATCACCGAAATGAAAACTCTCATGGCGGATGTGAAACACGGTATTCGTAAGCAACTACCCAAAGTCTATAGCCAAGACTTACTCAATAACCTGTTTAACCACCCTTACACCAAAATTGACTTTATAGTTGAAGAGCTCGGGGTCACGCGTATCACCGCCACCAAATATTTAGAGCAACTGGTCGAGCAAGGCTTTTTGGTTAAAGAAAAAGTTGGACGTGGCAATTACTACATCAACCAGCCATTGTGCCAATTATTAATAGCGCACAGTTAAAAATGAATTTAATGAAGAGACACCCATGACCCACAACGATATCGTACAAAAACTCTGGAACCTCTGTGACGTACTGCGTGATGACGGCATCAACTACAGCGACTATGTTACCGAACTCGTCTTATTGCTGTTTATCAAAATGGTGCATGAAAACACCGAAGCAGGAACACTTAAAAGACACCCCTTACCCGAAGGTTGTCGCTGGACCGATATCAACGGCAAATCGGGCATCAATCTACTCAACGATTACAAAGCGATCCTGCTGGCGCTCTCGACAGGTAAAAGACTCGTTGCCGATCCAAACAACCCAAGCCAAACTCAAGAGATTCAAGTTCACCAAGATCCACTGATCAGTGCCATCTATGCCGATGCACAAACACGCTTGCGAGAACCGCGCCACCTAGAGCAGATGATCAAAACCCTCGACCAAATCGACTGGTTCAGTGCCGCAAAAGATGGTCTGGGTGATCTATATGAAGGACTGTTAGAAAAGAACGCCAGCGAAACCAAGTCTGGAGCTGGTCAATACTTCACTCCACGCGCCTTGATCAACAGCATGGTGCGCTGCCTTAAACCGCAAGTCGGCGAAGTGATTCAAGACCCCGCCGCAGGAACCGCAGGGTTTCTGGTCGCCGCCGATCAATACATGCGCGAACAAAGCGATGATTATCTGGATCTATCGGCGAAAGATGCTGAATTTCAGAAAAACAAAGCCTTTGTCGGAGTAGAGCTAGTTCCCAACACTCGCCGCCTAGCACTGATGAACTGTTTATTACACGGCATGGAAGGGGATGATGAAGGTGTCGTGCATCTCGGTAACGCCTTAGGTGATGCCGGTAAAGCCCTGCCAAAAGCGGATATTATTCTAGCCAACCCGCCTTTTGGCACCAGCAAAGGCGGCGAAGCCAGCAACACCCGCGATGATCTCACCTACAAAACCAGTAA
>REDB01000216.1 GCA_007693685.1 Oceanospirillales bacterium | reverse complement strand
CAGCGTGAAAAATCTCTGCAGAAAGTTCTACACCTGTCGCACCTGCACCAACAATGACGAAGCACCCCGGCCCCTGTTGTCCCAGATTGCACCCGAAAGTAGCGGGTTAATTGAAGTTAACGAAATATTCTTTCTGATTAAAAAGTAGACAGAATATTTGACAATGCTTATTCCGGTGCTACGCTCAAATCAAAAGAGCGTTTAAACCTTAAAATTGAAACATAAGTTTTAATAGGCAGGTCAATATGGACGTATTACCTAGCTATCGTTTGACAATCACCTCGATTGGTGAGGCGTCGGCTTTAGCCGCTAAAGTGATTGCTGAAGGGTTAGGTTCCCCAGCGGATCGCGTGGCTGAAAAACTTTATAGAGCTCCCTCAATTTTGGCAGACAGCTTAAGTCTAGAGGTGTGTGAGCGTCTGGCAGAAATGATCAGAGGCTTAGGTATTGAAGCCAACGTTGAGTCTAGCCAAGCACCTCCACCACCACCCAATGAATTGTTCGATATTTGTGTACATCTAACGGATATTGCACAGTTGCCAAAGGTTTCAGAAGACTTAGCTCTTTTTTTGGGGATGGACACCTCTACCATGATCAGTTTATTGATTACACCACCAGCCATGGTTATTGGCGGTGTTAGTGATGCGACTTATCAGGCAATCAAGTCTCGATTAAATTTTCCAGGCGTGCATGTGATTGCTTCCCGACCAACGACAGCTAAGTATGATATCTATCTGGAATCCTTAACCTCGCAGCAACTCCATCCGTTTAAGCGCTTTTTACAAAGGCTTAAGTTAACGATGACCGATTCTGTATTAGCTGATCTTGATTATGACACCGCTCAGTCGATTTGGAAGCAATTTGGCCACTGCCTTCCTATGCAGGTGATCAATCAAGCATTTTATCGTTACGACCTGTGCTTGGTGAGTTTACCTGGATCCTTATCAGTTTCAGATCAACCCTCTGCTCAGGACTATCTTGATCAAACGCTTGGAATGTCGCCAATGGATTACTCCAGCGTTGAACCGCATTTACCTCTAGTAATTGCTGAAGGTCTCAGTAATCAGGAAGCGCTTCAACAACAGACTGAATTTAGCAGCCACAACCTTGTTACGTCGATAGTCAATGTAACCCTTCAGCGGCTGAAAATTGAGATTACTGAAGCACCGGCTTTACCACCCATTCAAACCTTGCTTCAGCAGTTGGGTTTATTGGATTCGCCGATAAAGTCGCTCCCTTACGTGACTCGTGACACCTCTGAAACCTATGCGAGGTTTGCTAAACATGTACTGGAGTGGAGTGGTGCGCAGGTCAGCTATAAGCAGTGCCAATAGCACTGCTTATAGCACTAATAGTCTCTGATAATAGGGGTGATGTATGCCATCCGAGTCCGTGACCGATTCCACTAGCTTGCATGTGCTGCATTTAGGTCTGGCGGAGCAAGGCAAACTTCATGCGCTTAATAACCAGCATCAAGAGGCATTAACTCATTATCGAGAAGCTATCAAAGTTGCTGTATCTCTTAATGCGCCTGAGGTTTTTTTTCGCCACTACACCCAGTGTGTGATTGAAAGTTTAGAGCGCAAAGGCAGTTATGACGAGGCCATTCTATTTTATCAAGCAGCGGATGATCACTATATAACACAACGGCAACAGCAGCAGTTAAGTGCCGATCTGTATCAAAAAGATCATGCTGATATTTTGCAAAAGCTGGGGTGTGTACAGCTGAAAAAAGGAGATTTAGTCGCTGCTAAACAAACATTGACGCGCGCAATTGCAACAGCCGGTGATGCCGATATGCGCTTATCAAAAGAGTTACTAGGGTGGTTGCAACGAGGCTACACGATTAACACCACTCGTATTGAGCAATTACAACAAAAACATCACTATTTTGTGGTGCGACAGGGGCAAGTCAATCAGAAAATTGCCAGACCTCTGTCTCAAGGAGCCGGTTTACCGGTCTAGAACCAAAAAGAGGTCTTATCATGAACGATTATGATGGCATGTCTCCAGGTCAGGTGCTGAATGATGCCAGCGTCGCTGATTTTGTTAAATCCTTGGGGCTTGGTATTGCCGAAGCACAAAAAGCCTTGGATGTGAATTCAGTTGAGCAGTTGGATGCGTTTACAAGACCTATATCCGGATTAAATGGCAAGTCGCTATTAGAGTTAGGTTTACAGCCGGCTTTCTATCATTTTCAACATGCGGATTTGTCCTGTTCGTTGCAACTTTCTCTGAAAGTACAGAAATCCTTTGGGGTCGATTTTGGTATTGAAGCTAAATACCAAAATTCCGATAAAACTAAAGACTTTGATGAAAATACGTTGACTCAAACAGAGAGTATGTCCACTGAGCGTACACAAACACGTTCAGCTGAAGTGAGTATCAAGAATAACTCTCGCGGTGCAATGCAGATTAATGGTCAGGGGTATAACTTAGAGGGTCAGTCCCTAGACGAGCGGATCAAAAATTTTGCTGCCGCTGTGCGAGGCAATCAGGATATTTCTAGAGCCATTCCTGTGCAAAATACTACCGCGATTTCACCGCCCCCTGCGAAAGTCAGTGCTGATATTCCCGATGATCAGGTGGTATTTACCCCTAACAGTGTTGCTTTTATTGCTAATCGATCTGATCAAGGGCTTATCGTTATCCGCGAAAATCCCTCTAGTGCTGAACTCTATCGCCTAAAAAATAATGTTGAAGTCAGCGTAGAGCCGGATACGACGATTAAAGATTATGCCACTAATGTGACCAGTGCATTGAATGCCATTGATCACTATAACGCCGAACTTTTTCCAGAAGAACAACCTTTAGGCGAATTTTATTTTGGTGTGGATTTACACATTCCTTATTCAAATACGGCTGCAGACAAGCAACGCACGAACGAAATGAGTTCAGATGATAGTGCTGGACGAATTTGGTTTTTGGCGGATTTAATCAAGAATAGAGGAATCAAGGTGAACGTGATTGGCCATGCCAGTCGAACCGGTTCTGATGAACATAATCAACCGCTATCGCTTAGACGTGCAGAGAGCATTAAGTCCTTACTAGTCAGTTCGGGTGCACCCAGTAACCTTATCAGAGTTGAGGGCAAAAGCTTTGCTGATGCTCCTCCCGCTGATGGCGAAAATCCTTTACGACGTAAAGTTGAAATACGCTTAGACGAATCAATGCAACTGATCTTTGTGAAAGCTGAAAATGGCCACAGTATTAATCGTTCTCAAGTTAGGCCAAATAAGTTAGACAGTTCAGCGACAACCGGCAATGGTTTTGCTTTAGTTGTAGGAAGCGTGAACCTGAACAATTTAAATGACAAGCATATCTCTATTAAAGGCACGCAATTTACCCTGTCTGGAACCGCACACGATGGTTTAGACGCGAATTCAGCAGAGGCGTTTGCCGCCAATTTAGTTAAAGATGTGAATGCCATGAGTGCTCTATCAGTGGAGGCAACTCGGCGTGGTCACATCACCTACTTAAGTAATGCGTCTGATGAGGTGAACCTGATTTTGGTGAGTGAGTCTTCTCGTGAAATTACCCTCAATGGCAGCAGTGGCGTGACAGTTAAAACTAATTTCACTCGCACTCAAACGCAAACAACCCGAAAAGAACGAGAGGGTAATTCGACTGTTGCTGTAGGTGCGTCGTTAAATGTTCGTTATTCACGCCAATTTGAGATGGAAATTACGGGAAATTCTTCAATTTCCGCTCGTTTGGTTTCGGTGCCGCCACCAACAGAATTTGTCGAGTCGATGCAAGCGATCTTAAATGATAAAAAAGGAGGTGCCTAATGTCTGCCGTGCCCAAGGTGACGCGGTCATTACTGAATGCCCCCTTACCTTCGATAATAGAGCGCTTAGGCATTTCGATTGCTCAGGCGCAAGCGGCTTTAGATCAAAATTCAATTGCACTGGCACAAGAGATGGCAGCGACGGAGGTTGAGATTGGCGATCAGTCCTACAACCTATTAACCCTAGGATTTCAACCCAGCTTTTATGCTTTTACTGAAGCAACCGTAGAAGCCAAACTCAGTTTTAGCATGATGGAGTCCACTGAAGTGGGTGTTAAAGCGGGTGCGAATGTTGGTGTGTTTGCAGGTCCCGTCATGTTTGCTGCCAGTGTGGAAGCGTCTTACGCACGTAAGTTCTCGGTGTCGGCCAATGGCATGAGTTCCATAGCGGCTCGTTTAGTGTCTTTACCTGCCCCGGATGTATTCACTCAGCTACTTAAACAACAATACGAAACGCCCGTAAGCTAACGGACGAGGAGAATTACTATGTCAAACGATGTATCACTCGGACAAGAACTGTTGAATGTTCCCATGGGCGACATGATTCGTGACATGGCATTTGCTATTGCCGATGCTCAGATGGAATTAGACGCTAACTCCGTAGAAGTCGCTGAAATGATGAGTGGCTTAAAAGCTATCTATGACAAAGAGGGTAATCAAACTTTTACTGATAGCCGCGTTTATTTCGGCCATACCTATAATGCAGCTAATGAACGAGTACCTTCTCGGGTTTCCATGCTAGAACTGGGATTTACGCCCACTTTTTATCAATTTGTCGATACCATTATTGAAGTCAAAATTGCCATCAAAATCACCCAAACCGACGCTTCCTTGGAAAGGCAACGTGATACCTCGCGTGAAACCAATAGCAGCATATCGGGAGGATTGAACCTATTGCGGATGAGAGCCAGTGGAAACCGCAGTAAAACAGTGAATACCAGCCAGGTCGATGCTAGTTATTCTTCGCGCTACTCCTATTCGGCTGAAGGTGCGAGTTTGCTTAGAACTAAGCTCTGCCCTGTGCCACCGCCGCCGATTTTAGAAGAACGTATCCGCGCACTAATGGAACTGGAAGCTTCCAGATCTTAATTATTGAGCGAGTGATAAATAAGAGGTGATTGGTCATGAGCGTTGGACAAGAGCTGTTAGCGGTACCTTTTCCAGAAATGGTAAAAAATTTAGGTGTGGGCATTGCCGAAGCACAATTAGAACTAGATCTAGTGTCTTTACGCATAGCACAAATTATGGCGGGACAAGATCCAGGTGATCAAACCGAAGGAGAGTCTTCGGGGTCTGGAGCAGCCACTGAAAACCCCTATCGTGTCGAGTTTACTGATGGTAAGAAGTACAGCTTGCTAGAATTGGGCTTTACACCGACTTTTTACCAATTCGTCGATACGGTTATCGAGTTAAAAATGTCGATCAGCACGCAAACGGAAACGGAATCAACACGTAAGTCTCGTCGGGTAAAAGCTAAAGGAGGTGGAGTGATGTTGCCTATCCTTGCAGCCGGATCAATGAGTGTTTCTTCTGTGTCGGCAAGTTTTGCTTCACGCTATCAATATTCGGCAGAAGGGAGTTCGATGATGCGAACGAAGTTGGTCCCTGTGCCTGCGCCGGCTATTTTAGAAGAACGTATTCGGGAAATGATGAGTCCTACACCGGGTTAACTATGTTTCTGCGGGATGTTGATCATGGCTGGTTTTAGTTGGAAAGATCTTAAAAAAAAACCATCGTCTGCAAACGATGTTGTAGGGTCGTCGGTTCCATCAACACTTGAACAAGCAGCGAACTTGTCACCGATGTTAGCCAAACTAATGATGCAACGAGAAACCCTAGAAGCCAAGATGCAAGCCGCAACTCAAGGAGGTGCGGCTTTGTCTGGGAATCGTGAATCACGAGTTTTTCCGGTACAGACCCTTGCACAGAGGCGTAACGAAATTAAGCAATGGGAAGCAAAAAAAGATCAACGTAAACAGGCGTTAAATGCCAAGCAACAGAGTGAACGACCTAATCCCAGTGCACAAGATGAATCACTATTCAGCCGAGTCTTTAACAGGGATATGGATGAAAACAGAGTACTGAGCAACAAACTAAACCTTCAAAAACCCTTGGATAGATTTAGATCGATTGATAACGCTGATCCACCGCTAAGATCGACAGCAGCAGAGTTATTTAAAGAAAGGATCATGCCTGTTCGAGAGCAGATTAGCGATAAGCTGAATGATGCCAAAAGCTATGAAGCCCTGAAAGATCGTTTACTTTCCGTAGAAGTCGGTAGTCTAAATGACCTAGGTAAGCGACTGGATCAACAACGTGAAGCTGCTCTGGAAAAACTGATCCAAGAACGTGAACAGGAAGCTCAAGATCTTCTGCGTCGTGAACGTGCACTCGAAAATAGGCGCAAACGCTACAGTGAACAGGATGAGTTTATATGAATAATAATCAGTATATCGAAGGCACCATTGAGTCCCTGCTAAGTTCTATTGCCGATGGTGTAAAAGAGGCTCAAGAATCCCTAAATGATCTTCCCCCTGTTGATTTGTACGGTCGTCCACTGCCTTCTTATCATATTCCTTATGTTGATTTTGATTTGGCGGTCAATTTAAGTATGCGACACACGTCAGAGGCTGATATCAGAAGCAATCATTTGCCCGTAATCAAACGAATGCGGTTTAATCCGGTCAATCAAAGTCAGCATGCTGAAATCAGCTCTCATATTTCCGGTCGTATTGTTTCTGTACCACCTGGTGAGGGCTTACCACTAGTCGAACTAATTGCTGAAGAAGATCAAGAAAATAGATCGGCAAAGCAGCGAGGGATTCGGATTTTGGCACGCAACAGTCATGGAGAAACTTTGCCAAATCATAAAGTCGAGGTGAATATCAATTGGGAATTGAGCATTCCGCTGAATGCAGGCATACCCTTTAATAGACGTTCGGCTGCTCGATTAGAAAGCTCTTTGCTTGTTACTCGACATGATGGCATAGCTGAAACACAACTGTATTTTGGATCTAATCTTAAGGTCGGTGCTGTGGTGTTGCTAGATATCAACATGGGTAATTCGATGACACGATTAAGCGTAATACGCTAAGGATGATTTATGAGCATTGCTAGGCTTTTAATGAGGGCAAAGCTGGTTGATGATGAAGGTAAGCCCGTTATTCGTAGAAGAGTAACCGTTCAGTGGTTTGATATAGCTCAAAATACCTGGATCAATCTTATCAACTTGGCATCAAATGAACAGGGTGAAGTCAATAGCGCTGTTGCTAGAACACTTGAAAATGCACCTATGTTGCAGTTGATTTCAGGAGAATCAGTTTTAAGTGAAGGAGGATTGGTCAATTATGAATCTAGAAATCGAACCTTAAGTGTTGATTTTGGTGAGATCGAGTTACTAGAGGGACAAGCATACCCCATGACACCTGCGGCACCCAACAATACTCTAAAAAAACAAATCGGTGGTTTACCTAAACGAAAAAATATTAGTTTTGCTCCGATGATGGGTGTGTTGACTCAACCTGGAGTTGCTTCTTTTACTCGATCTGAGGTGTTAAGAGAGCAGTTACTTAAAGATACTATCTCTAAAGATAGGGTTGTTAAGGGTACTAAAGAGCCTGCCATAAAACAGATCGATACTAGTCAATACCGCAAGCTACTTGAACAAGTAGAAATAGATATGGTGCGCCAATCTCTGGATAAGGGGATTTTAGAAAGACAACATGAACAAACGCTGCGTCAAGTTAAGGTCAAAGATGAACAAATTCTAGAATTAAGAAAGGCAAATGAAAAACTTCAACAAGAGTATAAAGAACAGAAAAATCGTGAAGTTAAACAGTTAGAGCAAAGGTTCACCTCTAGAATTGAGGGGCTAATTAAAGAAAAAGATTCAATGCAACAGCAGCTTAAAACCCAGACTAACGTTTCAACTATACAGCAATCTATTTCTGCAGGACTTGAACACTTTAGTAAACAGCAAGCTCAGTCAGGCAGTCATATGCGTTTGGGGCGTGTGCAAGTCAATGTTAAAGGGTTGTTTAGTGGTGATGGTAGCAAGATCACTTTGGCTGATTCACGTTTGCTTGAAAATGCCACTAATGCTGCTGCTTTATCAGAGATGACCATCGAGTATCTACCTGAAACTCATGAAGATGATTCAGGTATTGCTGAAGTTCCAG